>NZ_JAMDJP010000006.1:0-198558 GCF_023475945.1 Shewanella sp. 8A | reverse complement strand
ATAGGTCAGGTGTGTAAGCGTTGTGAGGCGTTGAGCTAACTGATACTAATGACTCGAGAGGCTTAACCATACAACCCAGATGGGTTTTGCTAAGTAGCACTTAGACGAATAGAAACACTTAAGAAGTGGTACTCAATACAGCTTTCCGAATTCATTTACTGCCCACATAAGATGGGGAGTAGATACCAAATTTGCTTGGTGACAATAGCATTGTGGTCCCACCTGATCCCATCCCGAACTCAGAAGTGAAACGCAATCGCGCCGATGGTAGTGTGGGGTCTCCCCATGTGAGAGTAGGTCATCGCCAAGCACCTAAATAAACAATGAAGCCAGCTGAATAAGCTGGCTTTTTTGTTTTTCGCGTTTGTCATCTTTAGATTGTGATTTTGAAATCACCCATTCCAATTTTCAGCCTCTTTCGCTCACACACCCCTGGTGTGCGCTAAATCGCGACTGACTACCTTATTTTCTTCACACTACTGAACCATATCTCCCAAAGGTCAACTCTTGCTATTACTTCAGAGGTTACTTACCTTATGCAGTAACTTATTGGGGTAGCTAAGGATCTATGATGAAGTTAGAGATGATTTGTACTGGGGAAGAGGTGCTGTCGGGTCAGATTGTTGATACTAACGCTGCTTGGTTTGCCAGCACTATGATGGAGCATGGCATTGAGATCCAAAGGCGCGTTACCGTGGGGGATCGTCTCGAGGACTTAATTGCGGTTTTCCAAGAGCGTAGTTTGCATGCCGATGTGATTTTAGTGAATGGCGGCTTGGGGCCGACCAGTGATGATATGTCTGCCGAGGCAATGGCTAAGGCTAAAGGCGAGCCTCTGGTTGAGAATCGGGAGTGGCGCCAACGTTTAGAAGATTGGTTTACGCGCAATAATCGCGAGATGCCAGTGAGTAATTTAAAGCAGGCGATGCTGCCAGAGTCTGCGGTAATGGTGGATAACCCCGTCGGCACGGCCTGTGGATTTAGAGTGAAGTTGAATCGAGCTTGGTTGTTTTTCACTCCAGGTGTGCCATTTGAACTCAAGCATATGGTGAAGGAACAGTTTATTCCTTTTATCCGTGAAGAGTTTGACCTCGACGCTAAGGTGGCGCTGAAGAAGTTGCTGACCATAGGTCATGGCGAGTCTTCCCTTGCCGACAAAATTGAGCCATTGGAGTTGCCTGAGGGGATTACCATTGGTTATCGCTCCTCAATGCCACATATTGAGATTAAGATCTTTGCCCGCGGCGAGAAGGCGATTGCTTTGCTGCCACGGGTGACTGGGCACATCAAAATGGTGCTGGGAACTGCGGTCGTCGCCGAAGATAAAGCGACGCTTGCCGAAGAGATCCATGCTAAGTTGCTGAATTCTGGATTGACCTTGAGTGTTGCTGAGTCTTGTACGGGTGGGATGATTACCAGTCAGTTAGTGGATTTCCCGGGCAGCTCTTCCTATTTGCAACACGGTCTGGTGACTTACAGTAATGAGTCTAAGGTGCGAGTGTTAGGAGTTAACCCTGCGACCTTAGACGATCACGGTGCAGTCTCTATTCCAACGGTTGAAGAAATGGCCAAGGGCGCGCGTGCTATTTTAGACAGTGATTTTGCCTTAGCGACCAGTGGGATAGCGGGACCTGATGGCGGAACCGAAGAAAAGCCCGTTGGTACGGTGGCAATTGCCTTGGCAACCCGCAGTGGCGTCTACAGCCAAATGATAAAACTGCCGCGACGTTCGCGGGATTTAGTGCGTAGCTTAAGTGCGGCGGTAGCCTATGATATGCTAAGACGTGAGTTACTCACCGAAGCTGTGATTGTGGATTACCAGTCGATAGGGCGTTTCAGCAAGTAACTCTTTGGATACTTACGGGTTTTAGTCAGTCTAGCTTGACTAACAAAAATGCTCCCGAGGGAGCATTTTTTTATGGCGAATGGTTTGCAACGCAAGCCGTTATTTAGTGAACTTAAGGACTAATTTGCCTGGGACGACTTGAATGCTCTCGGTCATCTTGGCCATCAGCGCTTGGTTACTATCCTTCGTATCGAGCACATAAACGGGCTGATTCTCGAGGAAATGCCTTAAGTAGCCCATAACCTGTGGCGTCGCGCTACTGATGGCTTTCTCGATATCCTTAGGGGTTGATTCTACTTTCACCAATTCAAGCTGGCGTAGGTAGACGCTGTGGGTGGCACTGTCATACCAAGGCTTAGCCTCAAAGGTGGTTGAAAGTTGCGCCTTCAACGGATAAATAGGGTTAGTGATGGACACCTGAGTGGTTGCACTTACGCTCATAGTGTCAGGCTTTTCACCGAGTCTGACACTGATGTCGTTAATGCGCACTTGCGCGCCCACGAGTTGATTACCTTGTTTTACCTCAAAATGGATCTCTTTGCTGAGATACTGCTCCATTTCATGCTCGCTGATACTGTACTGCGTGACGCAGCCGCCAAGCAGTACAGATAATCCCAAGCAAAGGCTAAGCGTGAGTTTTTTCATTAACCTGTGTTTCTCATGCCCGCCGCGACACCGGCAATCGTCAGCATTAAGGCGAGTTGCACGTGTTCGGAAGCGGGAGCTTCGGTTGTTTCCTTGCGGGTACGAGCTAATAACTCGGTCTGAAGGAAGTTTAATGGATCGATATAGGGATTGCGCAGTTTGACTGATTCGCGATTCCACGGTGTATGCGCCATTAAGGTATCCGATTTAGTCAGCTCCAGCACCACTTTAATGCCGAGATCTAAACGCTGGCGTAAAGTTTCGCCTAAGTGGTGAAGATTGGGCGGAACTAAGCAGGTTTCATAGTAACGCGCTAAGTTAGGTTCCGCTTTGGCGTACACCATCTCCAGCATGGAAATCCGCGTGCTAAAGAAGGGCCATTCGCGATCCATATCTTGTAGCAAACCCATTTCTCCACGTTCGCAGGCAGCCTGTAATGCTTCACCGGCGCCGAGCCATGCTGGCAACATTAAGCGGTTTTGAGACCAAGCGAAAATCCAAGGAATGGCACGTAAACTCTCGATACCGCCATCGACACGACGTTTTGCTGGGCGACTGCCTAATGGTAATTTGCCTAGTTCAACCTCCGGAGTGGCTGCACGGAAATAAGGCACAAAATCCGGCTCTTCACGGACAATACCGCGGTAAGCACTCACTGACTCCTGAGCAATCCGCTCCATACAATTGCGCCATTCCTGCTTAGGCTCGGGCGGCGGAAGCAGAGTCGCTTCTAACACCGCTGAGGTGTACAGGGCTAAGCTTTGCACCGCCAATTTAGGCAGGCCGAACTTAAAGCGGATCATCTCACCTTGCTCGGTGACGCGAATACGGCCATCAACTGAGCCGGGCGGTTGCGACAGAATCGCTTTGTGAGCTGGGCCGCCGCCACGACCAATACTGCCTCCGCGACCATGAAACAGCGTCAGCTTAACGCCAGCCTGTTTACAAACGGCGACTAACTGCTCCTGTGCGCGATATTGTGCCCAAGCGGCTGCCATTACACCCGCATCTTTGGCTGAGTCGGAGTAGCCGATCATCACCTCTTGCATGCCTTTGGTATAACCACGATACCAGTCGATATCGAGCAGTGCGGTAATACATTCGGCGGCGTTGTTTAAGTCACTTAAGGTTTCAAACAGCGGCACAACACGCATTGGATGCGTGCAGCCAGTCTCTTTGAGTAACAGTAAAACCGTTAATACGTCAGAAGGTTTGCTCGCCATCGAGATGACGTACGAACCTAATGCTTTGGCGGGATGTTTAGCAATTAAACGGCAAGTGTTAAGCACTTCGGCTACATCGGCGGAAGGTTGCCAGTTGCTCGGGATCAGCGGACGACGGTTACTGAGTTCGCGCAGTAAGAAGGCTTGTTTTTCGGTTTCATCCCAATGATTAAAGTCACCCATACCTAGATAACGGGTTAACTCTGCAAGTACATCGCAGTGACGGCCGGCGTCTTGACGAATGTCGAGCCTAAGCATATGGATGCCAAAACAAGCGAGACGGCGCAAAATGTCGAGCAGTAAACCGTTAGCAATCAAACGCATGCCGCAGTCACATAAACTCTTATACAGCATCTCTAGCGGCGCCTTAAGATCGCTTTCTTGCCAAATTAGTGTTGATTTATCCACTTCAGGATTGTGGCCCTCAATGCGGGCATTTAAGTAATCTATGGTGTCACGCAGTTTTTGTCTTAATGAGCGCAGCACAAAACGATAGGGTTCGCAGCTATTGTTGGTATAAGCCTTTAATTCATCATTGGCTTCTTCCATTGACAGTTCACCCACTAGCAACACTATATCCTTGAGGAATAAACGTGCCGCAGCATGGCGATTACGGTCTAACACTTCTTGGGTGACTTTGGCGGTCACAAAGGGGTTACCGTCGCGATCACCACCCATCCAGCTTGAGAAGCGCACCGGTGCAATATCGATAGGCAATTGCTGGCCAGTGCGCTCTTGTACTTGATCGTTGAGTTGCCTTAAAAAGTCGGGGACGGCGTGCCAGAGAGATTCTTCAATCGTCGATAATCCCCAGCGGGCTTCATCCACTGGCGTTGGGCGTTCACGGCGAATTTCATTGGTGTGCCAGATCTGAGCAATTAACTGACGCAGACGCAGATTAATTTGGCGACGTTCTCTATCGGATAATTGATCGTTTTCTTGCTCGGCAAGGCAATCCACAATCGCCGCATATTTTTGGATCAGTGTGCGGCGAGAGATTTCCGTTGGATGTGCGGTGAGGACTAAATCGATATCTAGCGTCTTTAAGCAATCCAACATCTTAGTTTGATCGATACGGCCATTAAGCATACGGCCAAGCAACTGTTCGACCGGATCCGGTACACAAACCAGCTCATCACAGTTACGGCTAATAGTATGAAATTGTTCGGATAAGTTTGCTAGGTTGAGGAATTGGTTGAAGGCTTTGGCAAAAGGCACTAACTCTTCATCGGGGAGTGCGGTCAGCAGTTCTAGCATTTGCTCCCGTGCCGCCTCATCGCCACGGCGGGAATCTTTTGCAAGTTTACGAATTTGCTCAACCTTCTCGAGGAAAGAATCACCGAGGTGGGTGCGCATTGTATCGCCAAGGATCTGCCCTAACATACTCACGTTTGATCTTAACGACGCATACATGTCGGTCACATTGTCTGCCACATTACCTGCCATAGTTACTCCGAATAGAAAAACATCAAAATCCGCTTTGTATTAGCCCGATAGCACAATACCTACCACTGAGGGCAATGGTCAACAGCAGAACTTATAACTTATACGACTGGCTTATCTTATATGCAACTAATCACGATAATTGTTGAGGAATATTCAATATAAATGCGAGCTAACGCAATATTTTATTATGTTTAGCCAAAGTGAATATGAACTGCATTATTTTGGCTTTGCGTACATGTATATCAGGTGTTAATAAAAAGGACTGATTTTTCAGTCTTTCATCCATAGATAACTGAGTTATAAAGAAGTTAGTGAAGTATTGTGTCATTTGCTAAGCGTGCTTGAACGCAGATTAAAGATAAAATTTAATAAAAATATATATTCACATATATTGCATAAATAGATCTTTGTGGTAGTCTAGCCTGCAGTTGAGATGAGTCACCCCTTGTGACCTGTAGAGTAAATATCATGATGTATAGCGTTAAGCCGTCAGTGAATAAAATAACGAGCAATTACGATTTCCCACGACGATAGTCCTGTCATCATAGATATGCGCTGTTGCGTATACGCTATTCATCTATTCTTTAAGTCTCTTTGATTTGGTTTATAAAAATACATATGAAAAATATCGCCATTATCGGCGCCAGTGGTTACACAGGTGCACAACTCACTGCTTTAGTCCATGCGGAGTCTGAATTATCAATTCAAGGCCTGTATGTCTCTGAAAATAGTTTAGATAAAGGTAGAGCTTTAGCAGATTTGTACCCTGTCTACAGCCACATTGACTTAGCTCTGTCACCACTGACTGAAGAAGCGAAGGCGAAGATCGTCGCCGAGGCGGATGCCGTGGTGTTAGCGACCGAGCATTCGGTGAGTTTGCATTTAGCGGCTTGGTTCTACAACCAAGGTTTAGCCGTGTTTGACTTAAGCGGTGCCTATCGTTTCAGTGATGTGACGCAGTACCCTAAGTGGTACGGTTTTGAGCACGAATATCCCGAGGTGCTAGCCAAGGCTGTTTATGGTCTTGCCGAGTGGAATGCCAAAGAAGTCGGCGCAACTAAGATGATTGCTGTGCCAGGTTGTTACCCAACAGCATCATTAACCGCTTTGAAACCATTAAAGAATTTACTGACCTCCGCCTATCCGGTGATCAATGCTGTCAGCGGTGTGACGGGCGCGGGTCGTAAGGCGCAGTTGCATACCAGTTTTTGCGAAGTGAGCCTCACACCCTACGGCGTATTAGGCCACAGACATCAACCCGAAATTGCCACTCAACTGGGGCAAGAGGTGATCTTCACGCCGCACCTTGGCAACTTCAAGCGCGGCATTTTAGCAACCATCACGGTACAGCTAAAACCGGGCACCACCACCGCCGATGTGGCTGCGGCATACAGTGTGTATGACCAAGCCCCGCTGGTGACGGTGAAACAGAACCAGTTCCCTAAAGTAGATGATGTAGTGCTGACTCCGAATTGCCACTTAGGTTGGAAGTTTGATGAGAACAGTGGCTACTTAGTGGTTGCCAGTGCCATCGACAATTTGATGAAAGGCGCGGCGAGCCAAGCCCTGCAATGCATAAAGATTCACTTTAACCTTTAACCGTTCATCCTTATTTAAGAGAGTCGTCAAGATGTCTACCAACAACTCAGTATTAGTTCTTAAAGTCGGCGGCGCCCTGCTGCAGTGTGAAATGGGGATGGCGCGTTTAATGGATACCGCCGCAGCAATGATCGCAAATGGTCAGCAGGTGCTGATGGTGCATGGTGGTGGCTGTTTGGTCGATGAGCAATTAGCCGCAAACGGCATGGAAACCGTCAAGTTAGAAGGACTGCGGGTGACCCCGCCTGAGCAAATGCCAATTATTGCCGGTGCACTGGCTGGCACATCAAACAAGATCCTCCAAGGCGCAGCGACAAAAGCTGGGATTGTGAGTGTGGGTATGAGCTTAGCCGATGGCAACACGGTATCGGCCAAGATTAAAGATGAGCGTTTAGGGTTAGTGGGCGAGGTTTCTCCTAAGGACGCGACTTACCTCAAGTTTATTCTGTCCCAAGGCTGGATGCCGATTTGTAGCTCAATTGCCATGATGGACGATGGCCAAATGCTGAACGTGAACGCTGACCAAGCGGCGACGGTATTAGCCAAGCTGGTCGGTGGCAAGTTGGTGCTGCTATCGGATGTGTCTGGCGTGCTCGATGGTAAAGGTCAATTAATCCCTTCATTGAATGGTAAGCAGATTGCCGAGTTGGTTAAGCAAGGCGTGATCGAAAAGGGAATGAAAGTAAAAGTTGAAGCTGCGCTCGAAGTGGCGCAGTGGATGGGGCAGGCGGTTCAAGTGGCCTCATGGCGTGATGCAAGCCAATTAGTCGCATTAGCAAAAGGTGAGGCCGTGGGCACACAAATCCAACCATAAGCGGAGTAGGTTATGAAGCATTTACTATCGATAAAAGAGTTAACCCAGCAGCAGTTGCTGGATCTGATTACCTTGGCAAAGACGATTAAAGCGAATCCCGCTGAGTATCGTCATGCACTGGACGGTAAGAGTGTGGTGATGTTATTTGAAAAGCCATCTCTGCGTACTCGTGTTAGCTTCGATATCGGTATTAACAAGCTTGGCGGCCACTGTTTATACCTAGACCAGCAAAATGGTGCCTTAGGTAAGCGGGAATCGGTCGCTGACTTTGCTTCTAACCTGTCCTGTTGGGCCGATGCCATTGTGGCGAGAACGTTCTCCCACACGACTATCGAACAATTAGCTGAGTTTGGTAGTGTGCCCGTGATTAATGCACTTTCGGATTTGTACCATCCTTGCCAAGCTTTAGCCGATTTTTTAACCTTGGCCGAGCATTTTGAAAATATCAGTGATGCTAAGTTAGCGTATGTGGGTGATGGTAATAACGTTACTAACTCATTGATGTATTGTGCGGCCATTCTCGGTGCCACCATGACAGTGATCTGCCCTGCAGGTCACTTTCCTGATGGCTACGTTGTGGCCGAAGTGCAAGAGCTCGCGAGCCGATATGGCGGCAAGGTTGTACTGACTTCAGATATTGATGCGATTGAAGGTCACGATGCTATCTATACTGATACTTGGATTTCCATGGGAGATCCAACACCGTTAGCGGAAATTAAGGATAAGTTTGCACCTTATCAGGTCAATAAGGCCTTGATGGCGAAAGCGGGTGCTCACTTCTTTATGCACTGTTTACCCGCTCACCGCGGTGTTGAAGTGACCGATGAAGTGATGGATGGCGAAGGCTCCTTGATCCTGCAACAAGCTGAGAATCGGATGCACGCCCAAAATGCAGTACTGGTAACCCTATTTAGTTAATTTAACCCTGTTTAGCAGCCTACTTTCTCCAAGGTGAGAAACGAGTTATAGGAATTTAAGATGTCTATCGAGAACAAAAATACTGGCGTGAAAAAAGTCGTTTTAGCCTATTCGGGTGGTCTAGATACTTCGGCCATTATTCCTTGGTTAAAAGAAACCTACGACAACTGTGAAATCATCGCCTTTTGCGCTGACGTTGGTCAGGGTGAAGAAGAGTTAGTGGGTCTGACTGAAAAGGCATTAGCCTCAGGCGCGTCTGAATGCCATATCGTCGATCTGAAAGAAGAATTCGTTAAAGATTACATCTACCCAACCATGGCAACGGGTGCGATTTACGAAGGGACTTACTTGTTAGGCACTTCAATGGCGCGTCCAATCATCGCGAAGGCGCAGGTTGAAGTGGCGCGTAAAGTGGGTGCCGATGCCCTGTGCCACGGTTGTACCGGTAAGGGTAACGACCAAGTGCGTTTCGAAGGTTGCTTTGCGGCATTAGCGCCTGATTTAAAAGTGATTGCACCATGGCGTGAATGGAGCATGCAGAGCCGTGAAGATCTGCTGGCTTACTTAGCTGAGCGTAATATTAAGACTTCAGCTTCTGCCACTAAGATCTACAGCCGTGATGCTAATGCATTCCACATTTCCCACGAAGGTGGCGAGTTGGAAGATCCATGGAACGAGCCAAGCAAAGGTGTGTGGACGCTGACTGCCGATCCGGAAGATGCGCCAAACGAAGCAGAATATGTGTCACTTGAAGTCGAGCATGGCCGTGTGACTAAAGTAAACGGTGAAGCATTAACGCCTTACGCTGCACTGATGAAGCTGAACGCCATCGCTGCACCACATGGCGTGGGTCGTATCGACATCACTGAAAACCGTTTAGTGGGCATGAAGTCTCGTGGTTGCTACGAAACCCCAGGCGGCACTGTAATGTTTGCCGCGCTGCGCGCGATTGAAGAGTTAGTGCTGGACAAAACCAGCCGTACTTGGCGCGAGCAAGTGGGCGCTCAAATGGCACACTTAGTATACGACGGTCGTTGGTTTACACCTCTGTGTAAGTCGCTGCTGGCGGCATCTGAGTCTTTAGCCGAGTCTGTCAACGGTGAAGTTGTGGTGAAACTCTACAAAGGTCACGCGATTGCCGTTAAGAAACGTTCGCCAAACAGCTTGTACTCTGAAGCGTTTGCGACCTTCGGTGAAGACCAAGTGTACGACCAAAAACACGCAGAAGGCTTTATCCGTCTGTACTCGTTAGCGAGCCGTATCCGCGCGCTCAACGCTAAGTAATAGGCAGACTTAAAGGGCGCCTAGCGCCCTTTTTTATATCTTAAGTTTTAACGTATTCAAAGCAGTGACCGAGGGGATTGAGCATGGCTTTATGGGGTGGAAGATTTCAGGGCGAAACCAGCGCGCTATTTAAATTATTCAACGATTCACTGCCGGTGGATTACCGTTTGTTTGAGCAAGATGTGGTCGGTTCTATCGCTTGGGCCGATGCAATTGCTAGCGTCGGCATTATCACTGCCACTGAATGCAGCGACTTGAAGAAAGCGTTGAACGAGCTGCTGGTGGAAGTGAAGGGCGATCCTGCGATTATTCTCGCCTCGGGCGCGGAAGATATTCACAGTTTCGTGGAATCTGCGTTGATCGCCAAAGTCGGCGATCTGGGGAAAAAACTCCATACGGGCCGTAGCCGTAACGACCAAGTCGCTACCGACTTAAAACTCTGGTGCCAATCCGAAGGTGCGGCATTAGTGGCTCGCCTACAAACCTTACGCAGCGAACTTATCGCGCTTGCTGAGCGTGAATTTGATGCTGTAATGCCAGGCTATACTCACTTGCAACGTGCTCAACCTGTGACCTTCGGCCATTGGTGTTTAGCCTATGTGGAAATGATTGAGCGTGATCTTAGCCGCTTAACCGATGCCTTAAAGCGCGCCAATACCTGTCCGCTCGGTTCGGGTGCATTGGCGGGCACAGCCTATCAAATGGATAGATATGCGCTTGCAGCAGCACTGAACTTTGCTTCGCCAACCTTAAACAGTTTGGACAGCGTGTCGGATCGCGACCATGTGGTTGAGCTGTGCGGAGCCGCCTCAATCAGCATGATGCACCTAAGCCGCATGGCCGAAGATTTGATTTTCTTCAATACGGGTGAAGCGGGCTTTATCTCCTTGAGTGATGAAGTGACCTCAGGTTCCTCTTTAATGCCACAAAAGAAAAACCCCGATGCGCTGGAGCTGATCCGCGGTAAAACGGGTCGTGTGTATGGCAGTTTAGTGGGTATTCTCACCACGATGAAGGCATTGCCACTGGCCTACAACAAAGACATGCAGGAAGACAAAGAAGGCCTGTTCGACGTGGTCGACAGCTGGGCTATTTGCTTGGATATGGCGGCATTAGTCTTATCTGGCTTAGTCGTTAACCGCCCGAATGCGCTGTTAGCCGCGCAGCAAGGTTATGCCAACGCGACCGAATTGGCGGATTATCTGGTGTCTAAGGGCATGCCGTTCCGTGAAGCGCACCATGTAGTCGGTGTGGCAGTAGTTGCGGCGATCGCTAAGAAGATCCCGTTAGAAGGTTTTACGCTCGCCGAGTTTAAAACCTTTGCCGATATCATCGAAGATGATGTGTATCCCAACCTTACCATCGAAGCCTGTTTGGCAAAACGTGATGTCCTCGGCGGCACAGCGTTGACTCAAGTTAAGCAAGCGATTGCGGCTAAAAAAGCGGGTTAATGCAAAGTAGGTTAATCTTAGGTGAGCAATAAAAAACGCGACTCAAGGTCGCGTTTTTTATTGCTATTTACGGCTATTGGAACAAGTCATCCGCTGGCGCATCGATGAAGAGATTATTTTCATCTTGGCTTTCACTGATATATTCCTTCGGTTCAGTGCCCGAGATAAAGTATTCAAAATCACTGGTGTAATCAGTTTTACGAGTGAGCTTGCCTGTTGCAAGGTCGATCCGCACCGAGACGATTCCTTCTGGTGGAATCGCCGTGGTTTCTGGGACGCCTTTAAGCACGTTATTCATAAATTCGTTCCAGCCAGGCCCTGCGGTCTTAGCACCGGCTTCGGTCCCGGTGATTTGATCTTTTTCACCATTAGCGTTCCAAGCGGTTCTACCTAACTGGCGACCATGATCGTCAAATCCCACCCAGAAGGTGCTCGTCAGCGTTGGGCCAAAACCACTGAACCACGTATCACGAGATTCGTTGGTTGTCCCCGTTTTACCTGCAATATCATGGCGTTTAATTAATTGCGCCGCACGCCAAGCAGTACCTTGCCAACCTGTGCCTTTACTCCAATCGCCGCCACCCCAGATCACGCTCTTCAGCGCTTCGGTGATCAGGAATGCCGTTTGTTCGGAGATAATTTGCGGTGCGTAACGGCCAGTTTGTTCAAAGCAATGGGCAACTGGCTCATCGGTTTGCGCCGTTGGCTCACTAAAGCCCATTGGGTCGCTACTCGGTTGGGTTAGATTACCACTTGGCTTACAAGCTAAGGTTGGATTGGCTTTTTCAATTACATTACCGAAGGAGTCTTCTACTCGTTCGATATAGAAAGGTTCAACCAAGAAGCCACCATTTGCAAACACGTTGAAAGCCGCTGCGACTTGTAAGGGCGTTACCGAAGGTGAACCCAGTGCTAAGGACTCGTTGCGTGGTAAGTCGTTAGGGTCAAAACCGAACTTAGTTAACTCGGCAATAGCTGCATCTAAACCAATATGGCGCATGGCACGAACAGACATGACGTTGATCGATTGCGCTAAGCCCACACGTAAACGCGTTGGGCCACCATAAATATCGGGCGAGTTTTTCGGCCGCCACGCAGTACCTTGGCTAATATCGGGTTTATTAATTGGCGCGTTGTTAATCAGAGTCGCGAGCGTAAAGCCTTTTTCTAATGCCGCAGCATAGATGAAAGGTTTAATATTCGAACCTAATTGGCGTTTAGCCTGAGTCACGCGGTTGTATTGGCTTTGGCTAAAGCTGTAACCACCTACTAAAGTACGGATAGCGCCATTTTCCGGATCGAGTGACACTGTGGCACTCGCTACTTCGGGGACTTGCGATAATTGTAAGTACTGGCCATTGTCGCGGATCCAAATACGCTCGCCTACTGTCAGCATGTCTGAAGCCGATTTAGGTACCGCACCTTGGCGTTTATCGTTAATAAATTTACGCGCCCATTTCAAGCCATCCCATTTGATGACTTTGGTTTCACCTTTAGCGGTTAATACACTGGCTTGCTGTCCATCAATGCTTAATACCGCGGCAGGTTGTAACTCTTGGACGGGTGTGACTTTAGCCAGTTCAGCTTTGATTTGTGCATTATCAGGCTTAGCGCCTGTCCACAAAACAGCAGCAGGACCGCGGTAGCCATGACGTTCATCATAGGCATAAACATTATTGCGTAATGCTTGCTGCGCTAACAGCTGGAGATCGGATGAAATCGTGGTGTAGACGTTATAGCCATTGGTATAGGCTTCTTCTTCACCATATTTTTGCACCATGTAATCCCGGGCCATTTCAGAAATATAAGGGGCATAGAGATCGATTTCGGCACCATGATATTTGGCTACGAGTGGCTCCTGGAGTGCGGTTTGGTACTCCGTTTTGCTGATATACCCCACTTCATTCATCCGCATCAACACCACGTTGCGACGAGCGAGAGCGCGGGAAGGTGAAGTAATGGGGTTAAGCGTTGAGGGGGCCTTTGGCAAGCCAGCAATCATACTCATTTCAGACAGAGTCAGATCTTGGACGTTTTTGCCAAAATACACTTGAGCGGCTGCGCCAACGCCATAGGCTCTTTGGCCTAAATAGATACGGTTAACGTACAGCTCTAAAATCTCATCTTTCGTTAACAACTGCTCAATATGGTAGGAAATAAAAATTTCCTTCACCTTACGAATAATGGTTTTGTCGCGGGTTAGGAAGAAGTTACGTGCCACCTGCATGGTGATAGTACTTGCTCCTTGCTTTTTTTCGCCGGTTGTTAACATGACGATTGCTGCGCGGATTACCCCGACAGGATCGATACCACCATGCTCATAAAAGCGCGCATCTTCGGTGGCAAGGAAGGCTTGTAACAGCGGTTTGGGGACTTCTTCCAGTTTTAAGGGAATACGTCGTTTTTCACCAAACTGAGATATGAGTTTGCCATCACTACTGTAAATGCGCAAAGGTGTTTGTAATTGCACATTTTTTAGTGTCGAAACATCCGGCAGATCCGGCAAAACATAAAAGTATGCTGCAACAATGGCGCCTACGCCCAAAAGGGCTAGACTGAATAGAGCTATAACAATACGTTTTAACCACTTCACCTAAATTGATCCTAATGTTCAGTTAAGTGCGACAGTATATAAGGCGCGAACGTTTGGGTGAAGCAAAAACGTGACGGCCCTAAAATAGCGTTTGTAAAATCTTGAAACATTCTATACAAATACGTATAACGGGTTGATTTTGTGCTAATCTCTCATACTGAAATATAAATAATAAAGTGACAACGGATTATGCTTTCAAATTTATGGAAGCGTCAGGCTCCGCAAATGGTCGGAATTGATATTGGTTCCCATGAAGTAAAGGCCATTTTGCTGAGTAAGACTGCTGATGGATACAAAATATTAAGTCACGTAGCGGTTCCCGTAAAAAAGGGTGCTATTAACGATCATGATATTCGTGATACCGATGCCGTTGTTGAATGCCTCAAACAGGTAAAGCGTGCTTTGCCTAAATCGGTTAAATATGCTGCGGTTGCGGTTTCTGGTTCTGCTGTAATGACTAAGGTCATCTACATGGATGCCTCGCTTAGCGAAGAGGAAATGGAAGCGCAAATTGAGATTGAGGCTGATAACTTAATCCCCTATTCCCTTGATGAAGTCAGCATTGATTTTGAAACCTTAAACGTCAACAGTACCGATCCTTCTAAGGTCGATGTATTACTCAGTGCTTGCCGTACTGACAATATCGATGCCAGAGTTGATGCGCTTGATGAAGTCGAGCTAGAGACTAAAGTCGTTGACGTTGAAGGCTATGCCTTAGGTCGAGCGGTTGAGTTAGTCCTAGGCCAATTACCTGAAGGGGCTCGCCAGAAAGCGGTTGCCATGGTCGATATCGGCGCGAATATGACTACTTTCTGCGTTGTCGAGTCTGGCGAAACTACATTTATCCGTGAACAAGCCTTTGGTGGTGAGTTATTTACTCAGTCGATTCTCTCTTTTTATGGCATGTCTTATGAGCAGGCAGAAAAAGCAAAAATCGAGGGTGATTTACCGCGTAATTATATGTTTGAAGTGTTATCTCCCTTCCAAACGCAATTACTGCAGCAAATTAAGCGAACGCTGCAAATTTATTGTACTTCAAGCGGCAAAGATAAAGTCGACTATCTCGTCTTATGTGGTGGCACATCTAAACTAGAAGGCATGGCTAACTTATTGACCAATGAGTTAGGTGTTCACACCATAATTGCCGACCCTTTCCAAGGATGCCTGCACGCGGATGAATCCGTTAAAAATATACTGCAACCTAGCATTAGCAAATATATGGTTGCTTGTGGCTTAGCCCTGAGGAGCTACGGTCAATGGCGAACATAAACCTGCTTCCTTGGCGTGAAGAAGCGAGAGAAAAGCAGAAACGCGATTATATCGGCATATTGGCTGCGGTATTTTTGGGGTCAGCAATCTTAGTCTATGCTGCGCTGGCTTTACTCGAAATGATGACTGATGAGCAGCGAGCAAGAAATGCTTATTTACAGTCAGAAATTCAGCAGCTCGATGCTCAAATTGCCGAGATTAAAAAGATCACTGAACGTAAAAAAGATATTGAGCGTCGAACAGAAATTATTTTAAATCTTCAGCAATCCCGTAATTTGCCGACACACGTATTAGACGAGCTAGTGCGTATTGTTCCGCCAGGAATTTATCTATCGAGTCTTGAGAAAAAAGGCAGTTTGTTGCTCATTGAAGGTCGCAGTGAGTCGAATAATAACGTAGCAAATATGATGCGTAAGGTAAAAGCGTCTGAGTGGTTAACCGATCCCAATATGCAATCGATCGTTACCCAAGATGATGAGTTAAGACAATTGCAGAGCTTTAGTTTAAGGGTGAGCATCAAAGGAGCCATTGCTGAAGAGCCCGCAAAAGCGGCAAAAGGAGCGAGTAAATGAAGCTCGATCTCAGTCAGTTTAATGATATCGATTTTGAAAATATCGGAAGTTGGCCAAAACAAGTAAAAGTATTTTTCGCTATTTTGCTGGCTCTTTGCGTATTTGCAGCGGGATATTTTGTGGTGTTGTCTGATGCAATCGATGTGATTAATAATGAACAAAACAAAGAGTTACAGCTAAGAGAAGATTTTCAAAACAAATATCAACTGGCCGCTAATTTAAAGCTCTATCGTGAACAACTTGCCGTAATGGAAGGGCAATTTGCCGAATTGCTGAAAATGTTACCTTCAGAAAACGAGATGCCCGGTTTGCTTGATGACTTAACCTTTGCAGCAACGGATGCTGGTTTACGGATTAAAAGTTTAAATTGGGAAGCTGAAATTCAGCGAGATTTTTATATCGAATTTCCAATTAAGATGTCAGTCACTGGTGATTATCACCAGATTGGCAATATGGTGAGTGGTGTTGCTAAGTTACCTCGTATTGTTAGTTTGCATGATTTTACGATCAAACGTGATGATAGCGGTACTTTAACCATGGACATTCTTGCTAAAACCTATCGCTTTAAAGAAGGGGCAGAGTTACCCCCCGAAAAGCCTGCTAACAAGGGGAAGAAATAATGAAACTCTTACCTCTGTTAGGGATAAGTCTTTTTTTAATGGGGTGTGTTGGCGATCGTAGTGATTTAGAGCTATTTGTTACTACAACTAAAGCACAGCATGTGGCGCATATTCCACCCTTAAAAGAACCGCCAAAGTTTGAGCATTTTGCCTACCAGGCTGAGTTAATGCGTAGTCCCTTTGTTCCGCCTTCTCGCGAATTAACCGAAGAAGTCGTTGATACCAGTAAAAACTGCTTACAACCGGATTTAAAACGTCGTAAGGGCCGTTTAGAAACTTATGCTTTAGACAACCTAAAAATGCGCGGTACGTTAAGTGAAGCTAATGTAACTTGGGCGCTGATTGAAACGAATGATGGCAGTGTATATCGGATGGGCGTGGGTGAGTATCTAGGGTTGTTTAACGGACGTATAGCGAAAGTGACTCCACAGAATGTGGAAGTTGTAGAATTAATTCCAGATGGTACGGGTTGTTGGTCAGAGCGCACAAACAACATCGAACTTTCTGGAAAATAACAAGCGAAGGATGAGGGAACAATGAAATCTTCTGCCGCGATAAAAATCCCGTTATCGTTTTTATCTTCAGGCTTAGTTAAGTCTGTTATTGGGATCGCATTACTATTTGGATTTTTGCCATCGAGCTTTGCGGCAAATCGGCTAATGGATGTGAAATACCATGCTTTAGTCGATCATCAGTTAGAGGTCGAGTTAATATTTGAGGATGCGATTTCGGCTCCACAAATTGATTCAAATGCATCGCCTGCTGAGCTGGTATTGACCTTTGATGATAGTATTTCTGGTCTTTCTAAAGATCGCTTACCGATTAATCAGGTCGGTGTTAAAGATCTAGTGACCTCGCAGCAAGATGCGCGTTTGACAGTGACTTTAGGTTTATCCAAAGTCAAACCTTATCAAGGTAGCGTAGTTGGTAATTCTTATCGCTTAACCATTAATGATGAGGTTGTGAATTCTCAGGCAACAGCAAATAGCCCATTTGTAAATAGTATTAAAAATATTGATTTTCGACGTAATGAAAATGGCGGTGGCGATTTATTAGTCTACCTAAATAGCCGCTCTGTTGCGGCCAACGTTGAGCAAATTGGTGCCAAACTTGAGGTTCAGCTTTACAACACTGACATCAACAATGACTTGTTGTATGTGATGGATGTACAGGATTTTTCTACGCCAGTTAAAAACTTTGAAACCTTTAAAGATGACTTAACGACTCGCATCATAGTCGATGTATCGGGTAATTATGAGTTCAATTATAAGCAGGAAGATAACCTCTTTAGGTTGTCGATTAATAAGGTTGAACGTACTGTAGCGACTAAAGATATTAAGAAATATAACGGTAAGACCCTTTCATTAAACTTCCAGAATATTTCTGTTCGTACCGTATTACAGATTATTGCTGACTATAACAATTTTAACTTAGTGACCAGTGATACTGTTGAGGGAGATATTACCCTTAGGCTTGACGATGTACCTTGGGACCAAGCACTGGATTTGATTTTGCAAACCAAAGGACTCGATAAACGCATCGAAGGTAATATTTTGATGGTGGCGCCGAGTGAAGAACTTGCGATTCGCGAAAGTCAAAATCTCAAAAGTAAACAGGAAGTTAAAGAGCTTGCGCCGCTTTATTCTGAGTATCTGCAGATTAACTATGCCAAAGCGACCGACATTGCTGAGCTATTAAAAGGCACTGACTCAAGTTTATTGTCTCCTCGCGGTTCTGTGGCCGTTGATGAGCGTACCAATACGGTACTCGTCAAAGATACCGCTGAAATCATCGAAAACATTCATCGTTTGGTTGAGGTGCTTGATATTCCGATCCGCCAAGTGTTGATTGAATCGCGTATGGTTACCGTAAAGGATGACGTGTCCGAAGATTTGGGTATCCGCTGGGGAGTTACTGATCAGCAGGGTGATAAAGGGACCTCTGGTTCTCTAGAAGGGGCCGGCGATATTGCCAATGGTACGATACCAAGTTTAGATAATCGTTTGAATGTGAACTTGCCTGCGGCCGTCACTAACCCAACTAGCATCGCCTTCCATGTGGCTAAGCTCGCCGACGGTACTATCTTGGATCTAGAGCTCAGTGCACTAGAGCAAGAAAACAAAGGTGAGATTATCGCGAGCCCTCGTATCACGACCTCTAACCAAAAATCGGCGTATATTGAGCAGGGTGTTGAAATTCCCTACGTACAATCCACGTCAAGCGGTGCGACCTCGGTGACCTTTAAAAAGGCGGTGTTGTCACTAAGGGTGACACCACAAATTACACCGGACAATCGTGTGATTCTGGATCTTGAGATTACGCAGGACTCACAGGGCAAAACGGTGGATACGCCGACAGGTCCAGCAGTAGCGATTGATACACAGCGTATTGGTACTCAAGTACTTGTCGACAATGGCGAAACCATTGTATTAGGTGGTATCTACCAGCAGAATTTGATTAGCCGGGTTAGCAAGGTACCTATTTTGGGAGACATTCCTTTGGTCGGTTTCTTATTCCGTAACAGTACCGACAAGAATGAGCGCCAAGAGCTATTGATTTTTGTAACACCTAAAATTGTGAATGAGAAACTCTAACTCTATGTAGTCGTTCGGATAAAGCCAGCACCACTTGCTGGCTTTATTATTTATAAAATACAATTCTTACCATAAATAGCGAGCATCACTTGCCAGACTAGACATTAAACTGAGATAATCCTCGGTCAAGTCTCATAAGAGCAAGGTAACATACAGTAGGTCGGCTTGATCATGAGTCGATATAGGCATACTTTTCATTAAGATTCAGACGTACAAGAAATGGCTGAAAAACGTAATATTTTTCTGGTAGGCCCAATGGGCGCAGGTAAAAGCACAATTGGTCGCCATCTGGCGCAAATGCTGCATTTAGAATTCCACGATTCAGATCAAGAGATTGAGCAACGCACTGGCGCTGATATTGCTTGGGTGTTTGATGTAGAAGGCGAAGAAGGTTTCCGCCGTCGTGAGGCTCAGGTTATTGCTGATCTGTCTGAAAAACAGGGTATTGTCCTTGCCACTGGTGGTGGTTCAGTTCAGAGCAAAGATATCCGTAATCATTTATCTGCTCGCGGTATTGTGGTTTATCTCGAAACCACTATCGACAAACAGGTTGCGCGAACTCAAAGAGACAAGCGTCGCCCATTACTGCAAGTAGATGATCCGCGAGAAGTATTAGAGAGCCTCGCAGAAATCCGTAACCCTCTGTACGAAGAAATTGCTGATGTGATCGTTAAAACTGATGATCAAAGTGCAAAGGTTGTTGCGAATCAAATCGTTGAGAAATTAGGTTTCTAGGCAGAATGACACAACAAATTCAGGTTAATTTAGGTGAACGTAGTTACCCCATTTACATTGGCCAGAGTTTGATGAGTGATAGCGAGACTTTGTCTCGCTATCTGCTGAAAAAACGTATCCTTATCGTCACCAATGAAACCGTCGCGCCCTTGTATCTAAACCAGGTTCAAGACACGATGGCTTCGTTTGGTGAGGTATCTAGTGTCATCCTTCCCGATGGCGAACAATTTAAAGATTTAACGCATTTAGATGCTATTTTTTCGGCTTTACTGCAACGTAATTATGGCCGAGATTCTGTGTTGGTTGCCCTCGGTGGAGGGGTGATTGGTGATATGACGGGGTTTGCCGCGGCATGTTATCAACGTGGTATCGATTTTATTCAAATCCCTACAACGCTTTTATCCCAAGTGGATTCTTCGGTTGGCGGCAAAACGGCGGTCAATCATCCTTTGGGTAAAAATATGATAGGGGCTTTTTATCAGCCACAAATTGTCATTATTGATACTGACTGTTTAAAGACCTTGCCGGCGCGTGAGTTTGCTGCGGGGATGGCGGAAGTTATTAAATATGGCATTATGTGGGATGCTGAGTTTTTTCAATGGCTTGAGCATAATGTTCAAGCACTAAAAAGCTTAGACACTCAAGCCTTAGTCTATGTGATTTCCCGCTGCTGCGAAATTAAAGCTGATGTGGTCAGCCAAGATGAAACAGAGCAGGGCGTGCGCGCGCTTTTGAATCTTGGGCATACCTTTGGTCATGCTATTGAGGCTGAGATGGGCTATGGTAACTGGTTGCACGGTGAGGCCGTTGCGGCTGGCACAGTCCTTGCTGCTCAAACCGCTAAGTCTTTAGGATTGGTTGATGAGTCAATTGTCCGTCGTATTGTGCAATTGTTTCAAGCCTTCGATCTTCCTGTAAAAGCGCCGGAATCAATGGATTTCGACAGTTTTATTCAACATATGCGTCGCGATAAGAAAGTGTTAGGCGGTCAGATCCGGCTGGTACTTCCAACGGCCATTGGTCGAGCGGAAGTATTTAGTCAAGTCTCTGAATCTACCCTAGAACAGGTTATCTGCTGCGCATAAACCTTGTGTGGTGGATGAGTGACATTTCAGGGGCAAGTCTTGCTTCCCTCACAGGAAGCCCTCATACAAAGATTGCATCATGTTGCCAGTTATAGCGACCAATTGCTGGTGCTTGTTGGCGGCCAAGGTTCGGGCAAGACAACGCTGCTCACTGCATTAGCTACCGATTTTGATGATTCAAATGCGGCGCTGGTTATTTGTCCCATGCATGCCGATAACGCTGAGATTCGTCGCAAGATTTTAGTGCAGTTGATGTCATCCCCCATTTTTGATGATGAGATACCCCTAGCCGAAACTATTCTGCGTGTAGCTCAAAATCAAAGTAAACCGTTACATATCATCATCGATGATGCTCATTTGCTCTCAAAAGAGCTATGGGCAGAATGCATCATACTCAATCAAATTCAGTGTGCGGGACAGCGGATAGCTGTGACCTTGACGGTTCCTCCTGCATTTTTAGCCGATTTATTGCCACAATTACCCGATTCTCTCCGGCGGCAGATCCTGCCTATTAATATTGAACCGCTAAGTTTGCCTGAGCGGGAAGCACTGTATCAAACCTTGCTGCGATACAGTGACCAAAATCCATTTACTCCAAGAGACATTGTTCGCGCACAACTTGAAAAACAAACGGGTACTCCTCAGGAAGTTGTTACCTTGCTGGAACTGGCGCTACATGGCCAGAGTGAGAAGAAGTCAGCCTGGGTACAATATAAGCTAGCGTTGATTGGACTTTGCAGCTTGTTGATTACCATTTTGATTTGGTTTGGATTGGCTCAACCCTTTTCCGATGAGCCCGTGCTTGACGTGGTCACTTATCCCGCGTTGGATTCCGACGAGTTTTTAGCCCATGGTCAACGGATATTAACGCCCTATTTTAAACAACGTGAGGAGTCGTTAGCACAGTCTTTATTATTGCAAGCGGCGCAGCAAGCTGATCCTTTGGCGGGATTTCATGGTGAGACTCCAGCCGAGAATGAGTCCGCCATAACACAACCGATTGATGAAGCCACAAGTAAGGCCGAAAACAATGTTGTGACTGCTAGTAACAATACATCACATGAAGATATCGCTAAGAACGATAACGTTCATCCAGCGAAGAACATCACGGCTGCATCAATAACTAATGTAAAAACTCGGCCAATGTCCGGTTATACCATCCAAATAGCTACAGTCTCCCAGCGTGACACAGTCGAGTCGCTGTTGAAAAAACTGCATTCTGTGCCGGATATTCGAGTCGCTAAATACAAACAATTTTGGGTGGTGCTGGTGGGGCAGTTTAGCGACAGTCAATCGGCGCAACAGGCTGCCGCAGAATTGGTCAAACAATATCGTTTGAGTCAACCCATGATAAAAAAATGGGCTGAGTTAGGTGGTTATCAATTACAAGATGCGCTTCCAAGCGGTGAAATTTCAGAATAAACAGAGTACAATCATGGCCTTTATTTTTGTCGGCATTCATCAAGTTAAATGATCAAAAAACATAGAGCCTTCCTGAAATGGGCTGGCGGAAAATTTAAATTGGTGGATGAGCTCTCGAACTATTTGCCCACGGGTGAGCGTTTAGTTGAGCCCTTTGTTGGCGCAGGTTCGGTATTTTTAAATACTGACTATCCCAGCTATTTACTCTGCGATATCAATCAAGACCTGATAAATCTCTACAACATAGTCAAAGAAAGGCCCTTGGAGTACATTGCGGCTGCTAAGAAGCTATTTGTCGATGAGATGAATCAGAAGGAAGCCTACTATCGCGTGCGTACAGACTTTAATAAATCTCGCGATCCTTTCCTGCGTTCGGTTTATTTTCTGTACTTGAATCGTCATGGTTTTAATGGCTTGTGCCGTTATAACCGCAAAGGCGGCTTTAATGTACCCTTTGGCTCCTACAAGAAGCCTTATTTCCCCGAAAAGGAAATTTTGGCCTTTTCAAAGAAAGCGCAACGCGCCGAATTTAAGTGCATTGGCTATGAAAAAGCCTTTGAACAAATCCGAATTGGTGATGTGATTTATTGTGATCCACCCTATGCGCCATTATCCTCCACGGCGAGTTTTACTACCTATGTCGGTGCAGGCTTTAGCTTAGATGATCAGGCGTTGCTCGCGCGTTATTCGCGGCATATGGCTCTTGAACAGCGCATTCCTGTTGTGATTAGCAACCATGATATTCCGCTGACGCGAGAACTGTATCGCGGCGCGCATCTCGCTAAGATCCAAGTGCAACGCAACATTAGCCAAAATGGTAGTGGCCGCAATAAAGTTGACGAGTTGATTGCTTTATACGATGAGACTTACGATCCGCAGGATGACTAATTACTGATGACGGAAGGTTTGAGTTATTTGCTTATTTAGCTAACGACTTGGCTAACCAGCAAAATAAGGCTGGCAACTAAGGCTATCGCTAACACGATTCCCATCAAAATGTACGGTAATGGTGAATTGGTCTGGAAGTCTTTTTGGCGATTTTTATCTGACTGCACCCCAAAGAAGGCGGCTATCGTACTGTGAAAGACTTGCCAGATCCGACTTAGCATCAATAGGACTGTTGTGAATTGGCAGGTTTCATGTCATCGATAGGTTTATCTTGATGACCATGGAGCAGTTCAAGCAAGTCGACAAAATGGAACTGGCTAGAGCGATTTTTGCCAGTAAGCCAAGTCTTCCAACTTAAAGTTTGCGCTTGTTCGGCACAACGGTTATTCGGATGGCTGCTAGGTAAGCTATTGTTGTAACGAGTATCACTACTGCAAGCGCAGGCGGAGGTATCGTTACTTGCGGTCAGTTTTTCGACACCAAAGGCTAAGGAGGCGACTACCACTGCGGTAAATGCCAACATCATCGACGACTTAAATGTCACCGAGCCTAAAATGTGTGAAAACTGTGTTAACCGCCCTTTCATGATACTTCCCTTGAAATCATTAAATGATCCACGCTAGCTGCCCGAGTATAACAAACTCGCTTAGTTTATGAACAATAATTTATCAATCTTCACTAAAATCTTTCTAACGCTTCAGCTTCTCCTAGGACTTACCGTAGGTTGTGAGTACTGGAATTGAGCTTCTATCTGGTTTCAATCGCGATAAATGTGGCATTTGCTATAGAGGCATGGTCTAGCTAAGGGTAAAATAAGGCACTTTTTGTTCAATAGCAGCGAGTGTCCTATGCGCCCATTTTTAATTGCTCCATCGATTTTATCCGCCGATTTCGCCCGTTTAGGGGATGACGTTAAAGCCGTGTTAGATGCAGGGGCTGACGTAGTGCATTTTGATGTGATGGATAACCACTATGTGCCGAACTTAACCATTGGTCCTATGGTGTGTAAAGCGTTACGCGACTATGGCATTACGGCCGAGATCGACGTGCATTTAATGGTTAAGCCTGTTGATCGTATCGTGCCTGATTTTGCTAAGGCTGGCGCGTCTATTATTACTTTCCATCCCGAAGCCTCTGAGCATATCGATCGTACTTTGCAACTGATTAAAGAGTCCGGTTGTAAGGCAGGTTTAGTGTTTAACCCTGCAACACCGCTGCATTATCTTGACCATGTGATGGATAAGTTAGATGTGATCCTGCTGATGTCGGTCAACCCAGGCTTTGGTGGCCAATCCTTTATTCCTTCGACCTTAGATAAATTACGCCAAGTGCGTGAGCGTATCGATGCGAGCGGTTTTGATATTCGCTTAGAGGTCGATGGTGGCGTAAAAGTGGATAACATTGCCGAAATTGCTGCCGCAGGTGCCGATATGTTTGTCGCTGGGTCGGCTATTTTTAGTCAGCCAGACTATAAAGCCGTTGTCGATGAAATGCGTGCCGAGTTAGCGAAAGTCGAGGCCAAATAATGCGAGAACAGATTAAGGCGATTGCCTTTGATCTCGACGGCACACTGATTGACAGTGTGCCTGATCTGGCAGTTGCGACCCAGGCGGCACTCGCCGAGTTAGGTTTGGCAACGTGTACCGAGGCACAGGTGAGAACTTGGGTGGGTAATGGCGCCGAAATGCTTATGCGCCGTGCCATGAGCCACGCTTTAGGCACCGCTGTTGAGCAAACGGTATTAGATGCGGCTATGCCGATTTTTATGCATCACTATCAAGAAAATCTTGAGAAGCACAGCGCACTTTATGCCGATGTGCACCAAGTGCTACAAACTCTGTTTGACGCAGGATTTAAGCTAGCAGTGGTGACAAACAAACCCTACCGCTTTACTTTGCCGCTGCTTGAGGCCTTTAAGATTAATGATTTCTTTAGCTTAGTGCTTGGCGGCGATTCGCTGGCGAAGATGAAGCCGGATCCATTACCGCTAGAGCATTTATTAGCGCAATGGCAACTCGATAAAAGTGAGTTGTTGATGGTGGGCGATTCTAAAAATGACATTTTAGCGGCGAAAGCAGCAGGTGTTGCATCAATCGGCTTGACCTATGGCTACAACTACGGTGAAGATATTGGGCTCACTGGCCCTGACGCGGTGTGCGAGCAGTTTGCCGAGATCCTTAGCTGGCTAAATGTCGGCCAGGCAGTTTAATCGATTCTTTTTATCTTTATTTGGAGCAATGACGTAATGACCAAACCCATAGTACTCAGCGGTGCACAGCCGTCCGGCGAATTAACCATAGGTAACTACATGGGTGCATTGCGTCAATGGGTTGCCATGCAAGATAGCCACGACTGCCTTTATTGCGTGGTGGACTTGCATGCCATTACCGTGCGCCAAGATCCTCAAGCATTGCGTGAAGCCTGCTTAGATACACTTGCACTGTATTTAGCCTGTGGTGTCGATCCAAAGAAGAGCACGGTATTTATCCAATCTCAAGTGCCGCAGCACACTCAGCTGGGTTGGGCGTTAAATTGCTATACCCAAATGGGTGAGCTGAGCCGTATGACGCAGTTTAAGGATAAGTCACAAAAGCACGCCAACAATATTAACGTCGGTCTGTTTGGTTATCCTGTACTGATGGCGGCGGATATTCTGCTGTATCAAGCGAATGAAATTCCAGTTGGTCAAGATCAGAAGCAACATCTTGAGTTAACACGTGATATCGCCACTCGCTTTAACAACGCTTACGGCGAGACATTTACCATTCCTGAGCCTTTTATTCCTGAGCATGGCGCTAAGGTGATGTCGCTTCAGGATCCGCTGAAGAAGATGTCTAAGTCGGACGACAACCGTAACAACGTAATTGGTTTGCTTGAAGATCCAAAAGCGGTCATGAAAAAGCTGAAAAAAGCCATGACCGACAGTGATGAGCCGCCAGTCGTGCGTTTCGATATGGAAAACAAGCCTGGTGTATCTAACCTGTTGAGCTTAATGTCGGGTATCACAGGCCAGAGCATTGCCAGCCTCGAAGCCGAGTTTGAAGGCAAGATGTATGGCCACTTAAAAGGTGCCGCGGGTGAAGCGGTCGTGGGCATGTTAGAGCCGCTGCAAGAGCGTTACCGTGCGCTGCGTGCCGACCGTGCTTACCTCGACCAAGTGATGAGAGCGGGCGCCGAAAATGCCCAGGCTCGCGCCGAAGTGACGCTGAAAAAGGTGTACGAGAAGATTGGTTTGTTAGTGTAATTTGACCTAAAAAGCGCATTACATAACACTCGATTAAGCCGACCCATTCTTAGGTCGGCTTTTTTATGTCTGTTATTCATTGGGCTGTTAAGTGTTAGGCCTGTGATTTCAGCCAAGAGGAAAAGGCGGCAATCGCGGGTTCAGCTAGACGGCGCTGCTTACAGATAAAACTAAACTCAAAGCCCGTATGGACATCGGGTAGATTTACCGCTACCAGTCGTCCGGTGCTGATATCGCCGGCCACCATAAAATCAGGGGCGAGGGCGATACCTTGTCCGGCAATCGCCGCCTCAATTGCCATCACTATGTGGCTAAAAATATGTTGTTGCTCGTTGTT
Organism: Shewanella sp. 8A; assembly: GCF_023475945.1. Classification (NCBI taxonomy): domain Bacteria; kingdom Pseudomonadati; phylum Pseudomonadota; class Gammaproteobacteria; order Alteromonadales; family Shewanellaceae; genus Shewanella; species Shewanella sp. 8A. Next base: position 171,973 of record NZ_JAMDJP010000006.1, on the reverse strand, counting down.
CAGGGGGATTTTATGCGCCGATGACCACTTATGCCAATCGAGTCCAAGTGGGCCTTCATCCACAATCAGTAATGCTTGTTGCTGAAAATTGCCCAAGTTAATCTCGCGCCATTTAGGATAAAGGCTAGGGCTACATACGGGGATCAGGCGTTCCTTGTGCAGTAATTGTTGCCAATAACCCCGTTGATTGAGTTTGCCTGCGATAAAGATATCGGCCGTGCTGGTGCTGAGATCGGGGTCTTGAGTGATCATCTCGAGGCGAATTTTAACGCTGGGATATTGGCGCCGAAAATCCGCTAACCTTGGGATCAACCATTTCACCGCAAATGAGCTGTATACCGCCAAACAGAGTTGTTGATTTGGGGTGTCGCGGATTTTGAGATTAAGATCGCTTAACTCATTAAAAATTCTTTCTAACTCAATAAATAAGCTCTGGCCTTTGGGCGTGAGCTGTAGTTTACGTCCCTGACGATCAAAAAGTTGTTCACCAAAGTACTCCTCCAATACACGCACTTGGTGTGAAACCGCGCTTTGGGTAATGCAAAGCTCGGCGGCAGCCTTGGAAAAATGCTGTTGCCTCGCGGCAGTTTCAAATACTTGCAGCGCACGTAAGGGTGGAAGCTTTCTCATGATTTTCAAAGTCTAAACGATTTAGTATGAATTTAATTCATCTAGCATGAGAAAGCATCATTTCAGCTTAAGTTTTGCGGGGATTATCATGCCAGCATTGAGATTTACGGATAGTTAAAATGCAGCGCCCTGTTGTTATCGGTTTGATTTTATTGATAGTGGGTAATCTATTTAGTGCTTTTTACGATGTATCGATCAAATGGTTGCCAGAAGATGCTAATGCAGCCACTTTTCTACTCGTGAGACAAATCACTTCAGTACTCATGTTAACCCCGATTTGGTTGTACTCGCAGCGACCGCAGACGGAATATATTTCGGTTCACCTTTGGCGTGCCAACATAGGCTCGGTTGGCGCGCTTTTTTTAATTATTGGATTGATGGCATTGCCTTTAGCCACAGTCAGTTCCCTGTTTTATTCTGCCCCCCTGATGATTATTTTGATGGGATACTGGTTTTTAAAGGAGCGGATTACCACAGGGCAGGTGATATGCACACTGTTAGGCTTTGTGGGGATCTTAATTATCCTCAGGCCGAGCGAGATGAACTGGTTTGGATTAGCGGTGTTATTTTCAGCATTTACTTTTGCTATCAATCAGTTGATGCTTAAAAAAGTGCCTAATACTGAGCATCCGGTATTAACCTTAATGCTCTATAACTTGCTGGGAATCCCCGCGACCTTAGTCATTGCGGCCTTTCAGGGGCTGGAGGGACTGAGCTGGGAATTGCTCGCGGTTGCACTACTTAGTAATGCCTTTTTACTGATTTATCATTGGTTATGTGTACTGGCTTACCGTAAAGCGCAGGCGAGTGATATTGCGATTGCCGAATATACTGGTTTGTTATTTATCGTCTTATTAGGCTGGCTGCTGTTTGATGAATGGCTGGATAGCTTAAGTTGGCTGGGTGCCGCTTTGATTGTGCTGCCTTCGCTGTTTTTACCTTGGATAGGAGCGTTGGTGGAGAAGTCACCCAAGATGATGGATAACATACAGGTGAAGTCTTTAGGAATTGATACCGCGGTAAAAGGCGAGCCTAAACTTTAAGTGTTTAGGCTCAATCGGTTATTCGATATATTCGAAAACCTTAACGACTTTGCGTACACCAGCAGTATGACGGGCAATGTCAACAGCAAGCTCTGCCTGTGAGCGGTGGATCAGCCCTAGCAGGAAGACTTCACCGTTTTCAGTGATCACTTTAATTCGGGTCACATCCAATTCTTTCTCGTTGAGCATCCGTCCCTTCACTTTGGTTGTTACCCAAGTGTCGTTACTGCGAGTCGTGAAAGACGTTGGATTACCGATGCGGATCTGGTTGTGGATTTTACCGCCCAGCTTAAGGTCTTGTACGACCTTAACCGCTTTATCCCTCAACATCGAGTTGGGGGCTTGGCCTATCATCAGCACATTACCGTTTACCGATACACCCGTGATATTGGTTTGTTTCTTAAGATCTTCATGCTCAAGTAGCGCACTGGTGATCTTAAAATCAGTATTAGTATCATCGAGCTGCGTTTTTACCGAACGCTCATCGTTGGCCATCATGGCGCCGCTGACTGCGCCCACCATAACGGCACCGGCGCAACCTTGCAGTAGCATGCAAACCATTAACAGTGGGGCAGCATATCTCATTGCTGTTCGTCCTGTGGGAAGAGTGTGCGGTCGATATTGTCACACAGGCAATGGATCACCAGTAAGTGCACTTCTTGAATACGTGCCGTCACGTTCGAAGGAACGCGAATTTCGACGTCACCCACGCTGAGTAATCCCGCCATCGCGCCGCCGTCTTTACCGGTTAAGGCTACGATAGTCATATCGCGACTCAGTGCCGCTTCCATCGCTTTAATCACGTTACCAGAGTTACCGCTGGTGGAAATGGCTAACAGGATGTCGCCAGGCTGACCTAAGGCTAAGATTTGCTTTGAGAAAATCTCATCGTAGCTGTAATCGTTAGCAATTGCCGTGATAGTCGATGTGTCTGTCGACAGGGCAATGGCTGGCAGTGGTGGACGTTCAATCTCATAGCGGTTTAATAGCTCGGCCGAGAAGTGCTGAGCATCACCGGCACTACCACCGTTACCGCAGGCAAGAATTTTATTGCCACCCAAAAGACATTGCACCATCATCTCCGCCGCTTTGGCGATGGATTCTGGCAGTGCTTCGGCTGCATCGATTTTAGTCTGGATAGATTCAGTAAAGCTGTCTTTAATGCGTTCTAACATGGATACATCCTTTCAGGATAAAGTGTGGCTATGATGCCATATTTCCACGGTGGAGTTGAGGCATAAGCGTTAAAAATTATTCGATTAGCTGAGTCGAGAGCCTCGTTTAAAAGGCATCGACCAGCCATTGGATCTGCGTATCTTCGATGGCGACAACGTCGAATCGGCAGGGTACATCCAATTTATGGCTCTGTAAATAATGGCTGGCCGCCATGCGGATCCTGCCGATTTGTGCTTTGCTAAGTGCTTGTATTGCGCCGCCAAATTGATTTGCTGAGCGGTATTTTACTTCAACAAATACCCAGTATTTTTTGTGGCGCATGATTAAGTCTATTTCACCAAAGGGATAGCGGACATTACGCTCAACAAAGGTCAAACCTTGTTGTTCAAGGTAACCTTGGGCGAGCGACTCTGCCTGCTGTCCGAGTGTCATAGTTGGCGGAAACTGCCTCTTTGATAGCGTCCCCAGCTTAATTGGCGGTTAATTACGCCATCGGGATTGACCGATAACACGCCGCTACGACCATTGAACTGGTAACCGGTAAATGAGCGCATTTGTGCGAGTTTGCTGATCAAATCCATCGCATCATAACCCATCACAAATAAGCGTTTTTGGCCGTTGTTCCAGCCGGGCCATAAGGTATTAACCATCAGGTTTTCTTCGCCATTTTGCATCAACCAAGGTGCGTCACTGAGAGTGAGGTTATTTAAATCCTGTGCAGTTTGGCTCGATTCATTATCGATACGGCTACGGCTCGAGGTGTACAACGGCACGGGCTGAGTAAAGACGCTAAAGGTGACATCGATAAAGGCCTTGAGCAGGGTTAACTCCTGCGGCGTCGAGATCATATAGATGGCATCTATATCTTGGCGCGAGCGAAAATCGGCCTGTACTGAATTGCCCAGTAGTTCCTTGATGCGCGCAATACGGGCTTGGCTATCGCGAACGCCGAGCGCATCTTGCACCGTGGTTTTCATCTTATCGCCACTGTCGTAGTAATAGACTTCGATGGGCGTATCGCTTTTCTTTTTCCAGGCTTGAATAAAGCTCTCGGCCATACGTTTGCCGATAGCATCGTTGCTGGCGAGTAGCAGCGGCATAGTTACGCCATCTTGATACATGCGTATTGCAGCATCGGCTGCTTCTTGTGCTGGCGATAATGCAAAGTAAAACTTATTAGCATCAGCGACAAACTTGTCTGTTTGATTTAAAAACAGTTGCGGGATCGGCGCGCTTGCCGCAACAGGTGTTGCTGGCGTGCCAGTGGTGTTGGTTGCCGCAGTACCAGTGTTTAATGCCAATAATTGATCGATTTCATTTGGCAGTAGCGGGCCAATAATAAACTCAGCGCCTGCATTTACCGCTTGCTGATAGGCGGAAACGGCATCGTTAGCGGTATCGTAAAAATTCACCGAGACTTGCTCATTCGGTTTGGCTAAATAACTGGCCAAAATGCCTTGGCGAATCGCATTGGCGGCAGTGGCGCGCTGGCCTGTGAGCGGCAAGAGTACAGCGATATTTTTTGGGGTATAAGGTTTGGCGTTTAACGCTTGATCTAAATCCGCAGGCAACTTCGCCGCCGCAGGATGATAAGGGTTTTGTTTTTGCCAGTCGCCTAAATAACGGACCAGTTGGTTGGGATCGACCGCATAATGCTTAGCGATATACGCCAGTTGTAACCAACCTGCAAAAACAGGGCTTTTGGCATCTTTGGTGAATGCGAGCAAGGTTTGCTCGTGCATCGGTTGCAACACTTGCCAGATCTGATTATTGACTTCATTCGCCTCGGCGGGAGGTAAATAGGTGGTCAATAAACTTAATTCGCGCACCTGTTCGATAGGCTGTTTATTCTGTTGGAATAAATGCGCTCTTAATTGATGATACGCTGCCATTTGCCAGCCGGGTAATACCCAAGTGCTTGGGTAAGTTAGCGTTTTCAGAGCATCAAGCGGCGTCGATGTATGCTCTAGCACCCGCGCAGTCAGGTATTTATGTTCAGCCACTAGCGTCGGGACCTGAGTCAGGCTTGGCAGCATCGACTTGAGCAGCTTTTGCGCCGCCGCATAGTCGTTCGCATTGATATGCGCATGCGCCGCCAGCAGCAGGTAAGTATCACGTTGCTGAGGATCTTTGCTATTAGCGGCCTGTGCTAAATACACATTTGGCGCCAATGGAGCAGAGGCTAATGAGGTGGCCACGGTGGGCGCTGTACTGGTAGAGCTGCTGGGCGCTTGACTGCCGCAACCCGCCAATACTGCGGATAAAATGGCCACGGAAACTAACTTAGTTGTATTCAGGCTTTTTAACACTGGGCTTCACTCTGGTAAGATGCTGCCTCTAGTTTAACCTTCTCTTGCGCTTGACGAAAGTCTTGGCACTGTCATTACAGAGGTATATATGGACCAAAGCGTCGCACTCTACATCGTTCCCACTCCTATTGGTAATTTGGGGGACATGAGCCCACGTGCTATTGACGTGCTCAGTCAGGTTGCATTAATTGCCTGTGAAGACACCCGCCATAGCGGCAAGTTATTGAGTCATTTTGGCATTTCAACTAAAACCATCGCACTGCACGACCATAATGAGCGTGCTCGCGCCCAGTGGATTGTGGATCAGCTAGCCGCAGGGCAGTCGATTGCGCTAATTTCTGATGCGGGCACGCCGCTGATTTCCGACCCCGGCTATCACTTGGTCTCCCATGTGCGCCAATCTGGCTTTAAGGTGATCCCGCTGCCAGGCCCCTGTGCGGCGATTACGGCGTTAAGTGCCTCGGGTTTGCCGTCGGATCGTTTTTCTTTTGAAGGTTTTTTACCTTCGAAAGAAAAAGCTCGCGCCGACAAGTTGTTAGAACTAAAAGAAGATCCGCGCACGCTGATTTTTTATGAATCTCCCCACCGTATCGAACATAGCCTAACGACTATGGTTGAAGTGTTAGGCGGTGAGCGGCAGGTGGTGATGGCGCGTGAAGTGACTAAAACCTTCGAGACCTTTCTCAGCGGCCCAGTGGCTGAGGTATTGGCTACCGTCAGCAACGATCTTAACCAGCAAAAAGGTGAGATTGTGCTGATGGTGCACGGTCACCGTGCGGCCGAGGATGATGAAGCTATCCCAACCGTTGCCATCAACACACTCAAGTTACTCTGTGAAGAATTGCCGCTTAAAAAGGCCGCCGCCATTGCCGCGCAAATTCACGGTCTTAAAAAGAATGCCCTGTATAAGTTCGGTTTAGAGTCTGATTTATAAGCAGATCTAACAGATAGACACACACTGGCAGGATTAACAGTGGTACGCGCAGATTGCTTAGGCTATAATCCGCGCCGAGTTGGCCAGACAGTCGCCGCGTTCGCAAGAACGGGGAGGAAAGTCCGGGCTTCAAAGAGCGGGGTGCCAGGTAACGCCTGGGCGGTGTGAACCGACGACAAGTGCAACAGAGAGGAGACCGCCATCATAGCCTCGGCTAAGGTGGTAAGGGTGAAAGGGTGCGGTAAGAGCGCACCGTGCGGCTAGCAATAGTCCGTAGCAAGGTAAACTCCACCCGAAGCAAGACCAAATAGGGTTCCGTATGGCGTGGCTCGCGTTGGAACCGGGTAGGTCGCTTGAGCCTGTGAGCGATTGCAGGCCTAGATGAATGACTGTCCACGACAGGACCCGGCTTATCGGCCAACTCAAACCTTTCGAAATAGAAGGCCTCGCAGCGATGCGAGGCCTTTTATGTTACAGACTGTGCTACAAACTGAGCTACAAAATCTCCCCTATACCTTTCAACGGAATGGGATCTATTACTTGCGGATTCGTGTTCCAAAACTTGTGCAAGAAGCTACAGACCTTCCTCCTGTTATCCGGCAAAGCCTTCATACCAAATCCTCAAGAATAGCGCGAAAGATTGTGGCCAATGTGATTAGTCAATTTGATGATTTAAGGAGTTCATTGGTGGCTAAACAGATAGAAAACACGATTCAAATGGGTTTAATTACCTGTCTGACGGGTTCATTTGAGTTGAAATTTGAAGGGAATAGTCTCAGCGAAGAAAGGAAAGAGCTATCTGCATTTATGAAAGAGTATCCTCAGCACTTTGAGGCTCCTCTGACAAAAGTTATTGAAGTCGATGAATGCGAGTCAAAACCTACAATTGCGGAAATGTCTAAGAAGTGGCTCGAGAGCTGTACGCATCTAAACCACGATGATATGCAAGCCAGAATTAGACATATGGCGTTGATTGTTTATTTACATGGTGAACTTTCGGTTGATCTCAATGGAGCACAAGTCGATGAATTGCTTTCGGTTAGTTCACGTATGCCAAGAGGGAACCTTAAGGATTACAAGAACAAAGAACTCTCGGAACTTATGGAGTTAGCTTTACAGGATGAAGTACCTGATGAGGATCAAATAACGAATAACACTCATTGGCTAAAGACATACCAAGGCTTTTTCCGTTGGTTGGTCATGGAGCGAGTTTTAGATGTTTCGCCTATGGAGAAAAGAAGAGTTAAGTCGAAAAATGGTGAGGATCGAGGAGCATTTGATATACCGACAGCTAAGAAAATTATCGACTTTGCGCAAGGTTGTGAAAGGCTACATTTAAAGTGGTCATTGTTAATCATGGCGTATTCTGGCATGAGAAATAATGAAATCCAAAAACTCACTAAAGGAAAGGTTCTACGATGTCCTATGACTGGCATTTGGTACATGCAAATTCAGTTCGGTAAAACAGATGCATCCACTCGGAAGATTCCTATCGCAGAGCCGTTAATTCAACTAGGTTTCATGGATTATGTAAATTCGTTTAAGAATGCAGAAGATCGTTTATTCGATGTATCAGAGCGCTATCTGACCTCTCGCTACCCTGAAATCCGCAAACAAATCGGTTTACCAGAAAGGGATGTTGAGGGTAACAAGTTGACTCTCTATTCATTCAGGCACACGGTCATTTCTTTGATACGAGCGAATGGGGCAAATGAGTTTCTAAGTAAGGCTATTGCGGGTCACAAATCCTCTAAAAACGGAGATGGAATTCATGATAAATACTCTCATATTTATCTAATTTCATTGGATAAGTTGAAGCCGCTGCTTGATGGATTAGTATACGAAACAAACTTCTAGGACTTTAGAACACCTAATAATTAAAAAGCCGAGAGCCATAAATTATAGTTCTCGGCTTCTATGTAGATATTTATATAGGGAATTTCAATTAAACAATAAACTGATACTCACTTTGATCTGTAAACTGTTCAAAATTATCCGAATTTAGTTTCCCTTCAATTTTGCACATTAATCGATAATTTATTGGTGCATCTGAAGTGATTTTTTCAACTGTGACATTGAGATAATCTGTTGTATCCATCAACTTGCTAATATCTCTGGCTAAATATCTAGGGCAGAAACCTACAATTTCTGGAGGATGGTTTGCTCTAACAAAAACAGCTTCGCTATCGTAAGGATTTTGACAATCTTTACATAATAGTAATTTTTCACCTTCCAAAAGATTATCAATTCTCTCTTGAGCCTGCTGAGGCAAATAACTTAGCCCATGCAAAAAAAAGTAGTGAGTAAACAAACCTGACTCATCGACTTCAATTTTCCTAAACATTTGTAGTTGGTCAGTATTTCTAATACCACCAGAACGAGCAAGAATATTTACAGGAGTAGCTTCACTTTCTGATAGTCCGAGCCATTTAATAAAGCTTGGGTATTCAGGACGTTTTTGTGAAAGTAACCTATTATTAAATAAAGGAAATAATTCATCAGAATGATATGAGTTATTTAGATTTTCCATACCACTAAAAGGAACAAAACTTTCAGAAACCAATGCACCCTTTGTGTAGTGGAAATCATAACCTTTTGAAGCTTGTGTTAAAGCACCAACGACATGCCAGTCTCTAGTCTCTGGCGCCTGCCAAGCTAAGTAAACCGTGCTATGCTCTCTCATCTGTTAATAACCTTTTTTTATTTTCAAGTACCATATTCAATGCGAATGTTCTCGCGACATCTGATATTACATTGTCTGGAACATCATCAAATATACTAACTATTTTATCATCAGTTAAGTTCTTTAGTCGACCAAGCCAGTGGTTTTTAGCTGTTTCTCTTTTCTCTACGGCAGTAAAAAATGCATCTACAGTAAGCATAGGTTTTTTATCTGTTTTTAGCTTGAAAAGTTCAGAGCGAGCTTTGGACACGAAACTAATGATACGCCTATTTACATCTTTAGTATGCATTCGCTCGGTTCGTTCTGTGTCCAGTAGCTCTCTTCCTAGACTTGCTGCATGGTCATAAGTTTCGCATAAGTATTTTTCTTGTGTTTTTAAATCAATCACAATCGCCCAATTTTCGTGGTGTCTGTCCTGATTGCTTATCAGTGCATCTAACATGAGATATCCGCAGAAGACATCACCAGCATTTAGTCCTTCAATGTTGTCCCACCCATCAGGCGGTTGAACATTGTTTTTGTCTAAACAACCTAGAACACGATTGATAGTATGTTCTTTGATCCTAACGATTTTTTTTACTTGGTCTTCGGGGTCTGGGTAAGCAGCAGGGCTATCTTTGTGCAGAACTTCGTTACCCATTACCATGCGTCGCGTTTCAGGAATAATATTAGGCGTAACAACTCCCATGCGAGAATTTACACATGCCATGTCATATTGTGCATGAGGTATAAACAGCGCTTTACACATCTGCTCTGCAATTTTTTCAGACCAATGCTCACCTGTGTTCGCGCGCGAGTATTTAAAGAGCCATTTAATTGACCTTCTGTCTCCTTCTTGGGCATTTCCATATGAAAACCAAAACTTTTCTTTGGTTCCCAGTTGTTCGAGGTCTTCGGGGTTGACGTTTAGTTCTTTTACTTCATATGGCATAAGTTGCTTGTTGTCAAAATGGTGGTAGCAGTGAGATGCTTGCTCAGGAGTCAAATATTCTTTTTAGACTTGATTAAAACACTAATAGTTCATAGATAAAAGATTAATTTTTAATAATTTCCTATAGGTAGCGTTGTTGTCATGTAGTATACTTCAATGAATACATTTGGTATAACGTAGGAATGCGGCTTTCAGAGCCAAATGAATACACCTAAATGTAATGACTTGAGACACCACATGCTGAATACACCTAATCTTACCATTCGTGCCTACCTTCGAGCTTCAACCAAAGATCAAGACAGCTTACGCGCCAAACCGGAGTTAATCGCCTTCGCTAAAGCTCACCACGTAAAGATTACGACCTTTTATCAAGAAAACGTATCAGGAAACGACCCTGACCGCCCAGAGCTAAATCGGCTTATTGAGGAAGCATCCGAGGGGGACATTCTGCTCATTGAGAAGATGGATCGCTTGAGCCGCTTACCTTGGGAAACTTGGCAGAGTTTAAAGAGCAAGATTGCGAGTAAAGGGATCATCATTGTGATAGCCGACCAACCTCAAACACATTCAGCACTAACAGCAAACGATGTGAATTCCGGCTTCATTCAAAAGGCTCTTACTAACTTTATGATTGACCTCGCAGCGGGTATGGCTCGGGACGATTACGAAACGAGAAGGGTTAGACAAGCCCAAGGCATTGCTAAAGCCAAAGCCGAAGGGAAAACATGGGGAGGTCAAAACAAGGATGAAAAGCTTCACCAAGCGATTCACACTCACCTGCAAACGATGAGTATTCGTAAAACTGCCGAGATGCTCGGGTGTTCCGTTTCAACAGTCCAAAGGGTAAAAAAGCAAAACTCGATCAAATAAGAAGCGATCGAACTAAAAGAGCAAAATATTTTGCTGGCACTAACCCGCTGATAAAGATCTACTTTTCTATATATCCACGAATTATGCACAGCTTACAAACAGTTGATGTAGCTATGTAATGTAGCTACATTTTTTCATTATGTGTATAATGCAGGTGTCTGAATCGTAAAGATTTATCCTTATACAGAGTAAAGTAAAATTTATGAGAAATAACATATCTAAAACACTAGATATCTTAATTCTGGATCTCCAAGATCAAGGTTTAGAATTAAGCTATTTAAATCAGCTTTCAGAGCACGAGATTTATCGACTAGCTAATAAATACAAGCAGAATGAACCCCAAAAAATCTCATTCGAGGAGCAAGAACTAATCAATCAACAGTCCAAGCAAAAAGAAGCGCAGAGGAAACAGAGACAGTTAGAGCAGGAGGTCAAGGAAACCTCTAAATATCAACACTTAGGTGGTTTATACCGAATCAGCGCTTCTTTAGCTAAACAAGGACTTAAATAATGTTAGATAGAATTAACTTTTGTTCAGATCTCGTTTCTACAGCCATTAACGCCATTGAGACGAATGATCAAACCTCGGCACTTGCAAACCTTAATGCACTCAAGAATGTCATTAACGGCCTAAAGTTTGGTGATCAAGTCACAGCGAAAGCAATCAAGCAGGTCGCAAAGAACACTGGCCTTGATGACATTAAAGCGTTGGAAGCCTTGGTGCTCACTGGTTGCACTACTTTTGGGCGTGGTCATGGCCTACAACAATCCACATTGGCAGACTTCTTACTTCGTGAAGCTAATATCGCTAAAAACGTAGCCTTGCCGATCTTGGGGGTGAAGTAATATGAGCATCAACGCAAGCCACCCTATTCGTATACGTAAAGAGCTGAATGAAATCATCATTGGGATTGCAGAGCACTCCGATATGGAATATCGAGATTTGGTTGCGTATTTGATCGCTGAAGGTTTAAACACCTTAAGATTACGGGCAGGTTTAAACGAATTAGGAGAAGTTATTGGCTAAGACACCGCCCCATATCGAAGGCGAAGTTTTAGCGATGATTGCGGCAGGTTACTCACTTGCCGCTGTATCAAGCCAGTTCGGCCTTTCGTATCACACCGTCAGAGGCATTCAGAAGCGAGCAGGTATCAAATCCGGTGAAATTAAGAAGCAAGTTATCCTCAAATATCAAAATGCCCTGAAAGACTCCCTAGCTAGTGATTTCATAAGAGATAAGGCATCTGCCCTGCTTATGGATGATCTAGCTTTGTCGTCAAAGCTACGCAGTAAATTACATGTGCTTTTGGATGAGCTACCGGACTCACCAAGGGACACCAAAGAGGCGGTACTTATTGCACGTTCCCTGTCTGCAATAGCCACCAGCTTAAAGCTTTCAAACGACACCCTAAGAGCAAGCTTTAAGTTAGGTGAAGAACCTGAGGTCAACGAAGATCTACCGGAGTTGATAGTAAGAGAAATGCTAGAGGTTGAAATTCTCGATGTAAAAGGGAAATTCACTACCGTAGAAGCTTCCTAATGTCGCCTTATCTGATGCCTCTCTCGAGAGGCAATTTTTTTATTAGAACATCACTGAGTTTATAAGAGCAAACCGCTATGAAATCTAACTTCGAAACCAATCACTCTAGCCTAGAAAGTGTGCAATTTTTGCCTGAGAAAAATGGTAATGAAAATACGATTTTGGATTTCGAAAATTTAACTTCGGAAAATACCCGTATCCCAGCTGTGTTGCGGGCTATAGAGTATGCAAAAGCAGCTGGAATGGACGATAGTCCAGTAGGTAGTAATATCCATTACTATAACTTACTAGATAGAGAGCAAAAGACAACAGAGCTAGAAGAACAACAATTAGATGATTGCTTAATACAGGATGAGGCTGAAGAGTTAGAAACTCCGAAAGCAGAAGTCAAAGGTAAGGGAGCACATCTCAACAGCTATCACTACAAGCCCCTAGTTAGCATCGATAGAAAAGAGAAAAAAAGAGCACGAGAAACAAAGCTATGTCTTACCAATAGTGACGAGATTAGATTTTTCTCTAGAGAACTAGAAAACGCATTCTTGGCGATGAAAGACCTCATTACTAAGCGAATCGTTACAGGTCGCTTAGTTTTAGCCACGGTATACTTTTCTCACAAAGCCAAGGCTAAGAATCTTTCAGCTCATGCTTACGGTAAGAAGTTGAGAGAAAGAGGGTGGGGACTGCCAACCATAATTGTTTTAGAACACGGGAAGGCCTCTAAAAAGCTCTCACACGCGCATATCATCACAATCAGCGAGGAGTCTGCCTCAAATCGATTTCCTGCGCTGAGAGAGCTTCTCAAGAAGGATGCTAACCATTATGACAGTGCTATTAAGATTCAAGATAGCTACATAACAAAGTTTCGGTATACAGATTTAACCGCTTTAGAGGAAGAACAGAGTGGGAATGTGATTCCTCCAATCGAGGAGCACAATTCTGAATATTGGATGAATACGTGGCGTCCTGAAGGCTCCAATTATATCCATAGAAGATTGCCTATAGACGTCGGCATTGCAGATTATTTGTCAAAGCAACTTACCGATGAGAACGATAACCAACGACTTAATTTCATTAACTTCGGAACTATGATTAGCGATAAAAAGAGAGAGCTAGTAAAGCTATCTAGAGAGTTCAGAAAGAAATATAAGACCCCACCAGCTTCTAAAACCTCAAAGTCCTAGAAAAAACGCGTTTCCCTAAAGCCACCCGTTTCATTGTTTTTGGGGTATTTTTTGAAAATTCACCCCAAAAGCACACCAGCTAAATACTCGTTTGCAAAATTCTGACTATCCGGTAGTCTGGTTTTAGTGTGCTACATTTTGTGTCTCAAACTGAGACACAAAAGATTGTAAAGCGCCTTTAACCCTTACCATTACTGAACAGATTCCGCTGCGAGGAGTCGGCTTATCGGCCAACTCAACCTCTTTAAAATAAAAGGCCTCGCAGCAATGCGAGGCCTTTTATTTTTCAGGCAATACGATTAATCGATGCATAAAGAAGATTGATAGTTAAGCTTCTGGATAAATGCTAAGAAATTGTTTTTATGTTACTTTCTGTCATAAGAGCCGCTCGTCATTTGAGTAGAATAACTACACATCATTCCTCGTTTCGCGAGCACGAGCTTGCCAGAACGAACAAAATTTAATCTCGAAACGTCAACACGCCCTAGCAAAGCTGAAATTTTAACTCTGTTGAAATCATCCCTTTTGCCCCAATATAGTCTCTAGTGCTGCAATCTGGTGGCGTTTATCACAGGAGTTTATGTCATGCTTTATGATTTAACGGCTGTTCAATTTAGCAAGATGCTGAAAAACTTGAGTCTTATTCTGGAAAAGGGTGAGATTTTTGCCAACTTGAAGAAGGTGGATATGGCGGTATTATTGAATTCCCGCTTAGCACCCGATCAATTTAACCTGATCCGTCAGATCCAGATTGCCTGTGATACCGCCAAGATTGGGGTCGCGCGTCTAACGGGGAATTTAGATACCGTACCTAAGCATGATGATACTGAAACGACTCTGCCAGAGTTGCAAGCGCGTATTGCTTCTGTTATCGAGTACTTAGCCCAATTTACCGAGGCAGATTTTGCCGATGCGGCAACAATTCACGTCTCTCAACCACGTTGGGAAGGTAAGTATTTAACGGGATATGAGTTTGCGATTGAACATGCTATCCCAAACTTATATTTCCATGTGACGACGGCCTATGCGATTCTGCGCCATAACGGTGTGGATGTGGGTAAGAAAGATTATCTCGGCCCTATGCCTTATAAGTCGTAATTCCCATCGCACAGCGAGCATTTGCTTTGCTGTGCGTTTAATGCGGCTGAGGTAATATCACGCTAACTTTTAACCCGCCAAGTGTTGAATGCGTAAAGCTAAGTTCTCCCTGATAACTCTCGACAATATCTTTGCAAATCGACAGGCCTAAACCGTGGCCTTGAATGCTCTCATCGAGCCGAATCCCTCGTTCCGTAATCACCGTTAAATCGCTATCCGATACACCTTCGCCATCGTCGCTGACCTCAATCAGATACGCTCGATTGCTGGTATTTGTCTGTTCAATACAAAGCTGTATCTGTCGACGCGCATGCTTGCAGGCGTTATCGAGCAGATTGCCAAGCAGTTCCAGTAAGTCGTCCCGGTCAAAGGGAATCACCAGTGCTTTATCAAACCGATAATCAATTTTGCGCTCTGGATAAATGCGCTGCATCACTTGGATGAGTGGCGGCAGATCGTCATTGAGCACGGTGAAACGCCCCGGAGTGGAGAGCCCGACGATTTTAGTGCGCTTAAGCTCTCGCTCAATAATATGGTGCAGATCTGCGAGCACCTTACTGCCTTCGCGTCTTTGCTCTGGCGCTAGGCTATCGAGGTAGGATTGTAGCCCTTGCAGAGGGCGTTTCATTTCGTGGGCAAGATTACCCAAGGCATTGCGTGAGCGTTGTACCCTTTGCCCCAGTTGATTCATGAGGCGTTCGATTTCCTCAATCAAAGGGCTAATTTCTGTTGGCGTGTGCTGGGTATCGATTTCTTGACCTTGGAGCCGCAGTTGCCTGATGGCATCTGGCATTTGCTCTAGCGGTTTAAAGCCCCGTTTGAGCAACAGGTGTTGGGCAAATAACAGGATCATAATGGTCAGCAGTACCACTACCGCCGCAAAGCCTAAAAAGCGTAATTGGGTTTGCTCGAGCGAGCTAATGTCTTCGGTCACCCAGAGGGTAATGGTTTGCCCATTTTTGACGATTGTCTGACTGAGCATCAGCCAGTGTTCTTGGCCAACGTATTGAGTGGCTTGTTGTTGCTCGCCAATTTTAAGATTGGGGAGTGAAACTATATGGTCAAACAGCGAGCGGGAACGTAATAACTGCTCACCGATGTTAATTGCAAAGTAGTGGCCTGAATTGACCCTGTGATACACATTGGGGAGCCTGTCTGTACTCAGCGACCAAGTGCCATCGGCTTGCGGTTCGAGGGCGGAGATCAGGCTATCGGCATCGTGTTGCAGACGCGAGGCAACAAAGTCTTGGGTTAAGATTTGAATGCCTTGAAATAGCAAATACAGCAATAGCACCATGGCGCAGGTGAGGGTGATAAGCAGGTTTCTAGTGAGATAGGCTTTGAGTGAATACACGCTTATGCATCCTTGAGTCGATAACCTTGGCCGCGCCGCGTTTCGATATAATCTTTGCCTAAGCGTTGGCGGAGTCGGTTGACGTACACTTCAATTACATTGCTGTCTTTGATTTGTTCCTCTTCGTAAATGCGCTCGCTCAGCTCGGATTTGGACACAATCTTAGTCGGGTTGGCCATTAAATAATGCAACAGGCGATACTCAATCTTAGTGAGCTCGATAACTTCCCCTTCGGCATTGGTCACAGCTTGTTTATCCACATCGAGAGAGACGCCAGCATGTTGCAGCAGATTATCGGCGCGGCCAAAGTGTCGGCGGATCAGCGCTTCTAATCTGGCGAGCAGCTCCTCAACATGGAAAGGTTTACCGAGATAATCGTCGGCGCCGGCCTTAAGGCCATCGACGCGTTCGTGCCAGGCATCGCGTGCCGTAAGAATTAACACTGGCATCAGCAGGCCCTTTTGGCGCCATTGGCTCAGCACACTTAAACCCGGCTTACCGGGCAAGCCTAAATCGAGGATCACCGCTTCGAAGGCTTCTTCCTCACCGAGAAAGGCGCCATCGATGCCGTTATTGGCATGTTCAACGGTATAGCCCGCCTTGTTAAGGGCGGGAATGAGGCGAGCTACTAAGTCGGCATCATCTTCAATCAAGAGTAAGCGCATTAGTCGACCTTTTCCTTAAGCCATTCACCGGTTTTGGCATCGATCTTAATCTCATAGACAATGCCATCGTCGCGCAGGATTTCGAGTTCATAGATGATGCGGCCGTGTTTTTGCTCGACCTCAAGGTCGAGCAAACGTCCCTTTAACCGTGATTCATAGCGTTGCATGATGGTGTCGAAGGGTAATACTTTACCCTCCTTCACCCATTCGACCACTTTGTTAGAGAGGTCGTCATCATGGGCTAGACAGCTTGGGCTGTTAATCATCCCAGCGGCCAAAGCCAGGAATATTAACGGTATCTTCATCGAATATGCCCTTCTCTGCGAGGTTGTGGCAATTGCTACATTGGCTGAATGAGCCGACTTTGGGGTTATCTTGCACCATGCGCCTTGGGATCTCATCGTGCTTACGGATAAAAAATGCCTGCTCGGTAATTTTTTGTGGCCCCATATCAACAATTAAAGGTTTGCTATTTTTCATCACCTTACCATTTTGCGCGGCATGTTGAACGAGATATTGCTCAATTCTCGCAGTTGCTTCAGGCGTCAGGCTGGCATCATCACCAAAGTGATTGTTTAGGTTGTTGGTAATTGCCTGCCACTTGTCTGCGGGCAGTAAATTTGCGGGATACGCCATATGGCAGCTGCCACATTCTGCCGAGTATTCTGCATTTTGTGGGATGGCTTGATTCAGCTCGCGACCATCGTCGGCATAACCCGTGCTGGTAAAGGTTAAGCTGAGCCCTACGACGCCTATCGCCAGGGCGAGGGCAGTCAGTGTGGAACCGGCAATCCAGCTTAGGGGATGGGCTTGTTTAGTCATGGTATTTCCTTACGTTTTGCTTACTAAAATGGATGTGGATAACGCCTTTATTGCAAACTTAGCCACAGCAGTACGTCGCCTTTTTCTTGAGGCGTGCACTCGCGTTTAAAGGTCCAGTTACAGTTGCGGTTAAACCATTTCTCAATCTTGGCCGCATCGGTTAAACGGTTACTGGTGAGCGACGGCGCCATGGCCTCAATGGGTTTTCGGGTATTTTGATGCATACCTGGGTCTGTCACTTTGGCGGTGTGACAGCTGGCACAGCTGCGATCCTCACTCTGCTGTAGCCACAGTGCTTGTCCTGCATCGGCGCTAAAGGGGCCTGCACCTTGTGCTTGATATTGTTGCAGTTGTAAGCCAATTCGCTCGGCACTGAGTGGCAAGCTGGCGACCTTGGTATTGGCGGCACTGACATTAACACTGCTGAGCAGTAGCGCAGTGATTGCTAGTCCGATGCTGTGTTTATTCACGTAGTTCATTTCTGACTCCTTTGAACGGTCGAGTTGCGGCGGTTATTGATGTTCATCTTGTTGGATCAGCGGGCGCTGCTTTTTACCTGTCAGCATGGCTCTGACGAGGTTTTCCTTATGCAGCAGGCTGCTGACAATCACGCCGCCGATATGGGTCGCTATTAGAAACAGGCTGAAGTTGGCGAAAAACTCATGTACTTCCTTCAGTGTGCCCTCGGGCCAAGTAGCGAAAAAGCTTGTGGCCAGTGGACCTTGGCCATCGGTGGCATAAAGTGCCATGCCGGAGAAGCCAGTGAACCCTATGCTGAGGATTAGGGCGACTATCATCAGTGCGCCTGCGGGATTGTGGCCGATGTAATCCTTAGCCTTGCCCGTGAAGAGTTCCTTCAGGTAAGTCCAAGCGATGTTCGGACGGGTGACAAAGTTGATAAAACGCGCATGGTGAGTGCCAATCACGCCCCACAACAGGCGAAATACCAGCAGGGTTAAGATGCTGTAGCCGGCGTAACTGTGGATGTTCATCCATTCGTCTTCGCCTTCGGTGAGGTAGGCTAAGGTAAAAAAGCCCACCAATGACCAGTGAAAGATACGGATCAAGGGATCCCAGACGTTGATGTTTTGCTGCATATTTGAGGACATGATCTGTTGCTCCTAAGGTGGTGTGCTTGCAGGCTACTAAAGCCAAACTTAAACGACGCTTAAATTTTGCGGAGTGAACTTGCCCGCTGTTCTGTTGAGTGAACTGGGCAAATAAGTGAGAAATCCATCGAACTAAGCTTGTTAAGGTATTGGTATTAAGCTAGATTTTGCCGCTTCATCTTCGAGAGGTAAGGGAGCAACCTGTTTATGCCAGTCCATCTTTTTAGCCGTCAGCCCGATCGAAAATCTTTTTTAATTTATGCGGTGCTGTTATTTATCATCGAAGTGTTGATCGCCCGTTTTGTGCCTTCGGGATTTATTCGCGGTTTTGTCGGTGACGTGTTAGTCGTGATCCTATTGTTTTGCATAGCGCGCACGCTAGTGCCCGTGGTGAATGCAAAAGGGGAATCAATCAATCGCTTTTGGCACACGCCATGGTTGGCATTGGCTGTGTTGCTGTTTGCCTTCGCTATCGAATTTGGTCAGTATTGGGGCTTAGTGGACAAGCTGGGGCTGGGCGGTAACCGCTTGGCGCGAATTGTGATTGGTAGCCATTTCGACCCACTCGATTTGCTGGCGTATTTTGTGGGATACCTGATATTGATGGGCTTGTATTGGAAGCGAAATTAGCTATTTCAAGACAAAGGAAGGATACCGCATGCAGCCGATAACAGCCTTCACACTGCGAGTGTCCGATACCGAGGCGCTCACTCAGCCTTTATATTTCAATCAGCAAGCTACTGGGGCCAAGATTGCGGGAAGGCAGCTTGAGGCACAGTACTGCTGCATTTTACCTAATGGCACCCAAGGCTATTTACTGCTGACCTCCTACGATTGCCTCTTTGAAGAATCGACCGAGTGCAGCCTGCTCGATGCAAATTTTAAATTAGTGGCGAGTCGCTCCCTCTCGCAAAGTTATCATTCGTTTTTACTCTATGCCCATTGGCCTGTTGCGGATAATGGCCTGCGGCTGCATTACTACGATCAGTTAGTTTGGGATTTGCATATTCTGCCAAGCCGTTTAGGCCGTTTAGGCCGGTTCGGCGGTCCGCGTCTCGCATTTAGCCCCGTAGCCAATCCTGAGTGCGATCCTCGCACCGCAAGCTCGATGGCGGAACTGTCGCAGCGGTTAGGGAATATCGAAACTGACCGTTAACGCGATACTAAAAAAGGCGTCAGCAACTTGGTTAACCAAGCCATAAATACCTGAAGGCGCTTTGAAAGATGGCGTCTATGGGGATAGAGCAAGCTCACTGGCATTGAGGGTGCAGGGTAATCTGGCAAGAACTCTATCAGTTCGCCAGTTTGGAGATATTTTGCCACCCCAATATTCGGCGCTTGAATAATCCCTAAACCCGCCAGACAGGCCGCGCTGTAGGCATCGGCATTATTGACTGTGATTAGCTTAGGTAAGGCTAGGGCGCATAGTTCGTGATTATCTGGGCTTAGATACTCAAATCCTGAATCGCTACCGCCTAACTGGCCAACGTAATGGATGAGCTTATGCCCTTGGCTAAGCTCTTCTATATTCGATGGTTTGCCGTATTTTGCGATATAGCTTGGGCTTGCGCAGTTAAGCATCTTAAAGTGGCCAATCTTTTTAGCGATAACACCTTCTTGCTGCACGCTGCCTACGCGGATCACGCAGTCAAAACCTTCGGCGACGATATCGACTTTGCGGTCGGTACTGCTTAGCTCCAACTCAATTTGGGGATATTGCTCAATAAAGTCAGGAAGATGAGGAAGCACTAAGTTACGTGCAATCCCCGTGGACATATCGACTCTTAAGCGACCCGAAACTTGCGTCGCCTGCAACTGGAAAAGGCTTTCTAGTTCTTGATAGTCGGTGAGCAAGTTTTTACAGCGCTCATAACAACTTATGCCATCTTGAGTGAGGCGCACAGTACGAGTGGTACGTTGTAGTAAACGTGCACCTAACGCGGTTTCGAACTGAGCTACCACATTCGACACATGGGTTTTCGACAGACCTAGGCTGATACTGGCTTGAGTAAAACTCTCTAATTCAGCCACCCGCATAAAAATTTGCATGGCTTGTAGTCTATCTTGCATCGCAATTGTTCTTTAATAGCTAACAGTCTTGCCATTTATAGTGTGTTTATCCCTCTTTGTGCAAGTAATAAGCTGTGTGCAGTGGAATCGCCATGCTGTGCGGCGGCATTAACATAGATGAATGAAGAGGATACACAATGAACACAACTCCCATCGCGCTGATCACCGGTGCAAGCCGTGGCTTAGGTAAAAATGCGGCTCTGACCTTAGCCGCACAAGGTGTTGATATTATTCTTACTTACCAAAGTAATGTCGCTGCCGCCGCCGAGGTGGTTGCGGAAATTGAATGGCACGGACGCAAGGCTGTCGCGTTACCGTTAGATGTGGGTGATAGCCAGTCCTTTAGTGATTTTTCTCAACGCGTTAAAACCGCACTCGAACAGACTTGGCAACGGGATAGTTTTAACTATCTAGTTAATAATGCTGGGATTGGTATCCATATGCCCATGGCTGAAACCAGTATGGAGCAGTTCGATACTTTGATGAATATCCATGTCAAAGGACCTTTCTTTTTAACTCAGGCGTTGCTGCCTCTGCTTGCCGATAATGGCAGTATTATCAATGTCTCTACGGGGTTAACGCGCTTTGCTGTTCCGGGATTTGGTGCCTACGCCACCATGAAAGGCGCGGTCGAAACCATGACCAAATACTGGGCGAAGGAGCTTGGTCCACGCGGGATTCGTGTTAATGTGCTGGCTCCCGGTGCAATCGAAACGGACTTTGGTGGCGGTGCCGTTCGGGATAACCGACAGATGAATGAGTTTTTAGCGCAGCAAACGGCGCTGGGGCGGGTGGGATTACCCGAGGATATTGGCGGTGCAATCAGTGTCTTATTGTCACCCGCTGCGGCGTGGATAAACGCGCAACGTATCGAGGCATCTGGCGGTATGTTCTTATAGTTCAACGCGATAAAAATAAAGAAAGGGCCAATGGCCCTTTCTTGTTATCAAGGCAAAGTTTCAGCTGGGTTAGAAGAACCCGAGCGGATTGATATCGTAGCTTACCAATAGGTTTTTGGTGTTTTGATAGTGATTGAGCATCATTTTGTGGGTTTCACGGCCGATGCCCGACTTCTTATAACCGCCAAAGGCCGCGTGGGCAGGATAGGCGTGGTAGCAGTTAATCCAAACGCGACCCGCTTGAATGCCTCTGCCCATACGTTGGGCACGGTTCATATCCCGAGTCCACACGCCTGCGCCTAGGCCATATTCGGTATCGTTGGCAATTGCTAAGGCTTCGGCTTCATCCTTGAAGGTGGTGACCGAAATAACCGGACCGAAGATTTCCTCTTGGAAAATCCGCATCTTATTATGGCCTTTCATAATCGTTGGGCTGATGTAATAGCCTTTGCTTTGCTCGCCCTCAAGCTGGCAGAGCGAGCCACCTAAGAGCACCTGCGCGCCTTCATCTTTACCAATGGCAAGGTAACTTAAGATTTTATCGAACTGTTCTTGGGAGGCCTGTGCGCCCACTTGGGTGGCGGTATCCAGCGGGTTGCCCTGCTTGATGGTTTGCGCACGGGCGAGCACTTTTTCGATAAAGCGATCGTAAATCGACTCTTGGATTAACACTCTTGATGGGCAAGTACAGACTTCACCTTGGTTGAAGAAGGCCAGCAACATGCCTTCGACGGCCTTATCTAAATACTCGTCTTCGTGGTCCATCACATCGGCGAAATACAGGTTAGGCGATTTACCGCCGAGTTCTACTGTCGATGGGATCAGTGATTCGGCGGCACATTTTAAGATGTGGTAACCCACTTCGGTGGAGCCAGTAAAGGCCAGTTTAGCGATACGTTTGCTGGTGGCGAGGGCTTGGCCCGCTTCGGCGCCAAAACCGTTGACGACGTTGAGGATGCCGGGCGGCAGCAGATCTTCAATCAGTTCGAGTAGCACAAGGATAGAGACCGGCGTTTGCTCGGCGGGTTTGAGTACCACACAGTTACCTGCGGCGAGCGCGGGGGCGATTTTCCATGCTGCCATTAATAGCGGGAAGTTCCACGGGATGATTTGCCCGACGACACCTAAAGGTTCAGGGAAGTGATAGCTGACGGTGTTGCCATCAATATCGGCGGCGCTGCCTTCCTGTGCTCGAATGCAGCCAGCGAAGTAACGGAAATGGTCTACAAACAGAGGCAAGTCGGCGTTGAGAGTTTCACGCACCGCTTTGCCGTTTTCCCAGGTTTCGGCAACGGCTAAGTATTCGAGATTTTGCTCAACGCGATCGGCGATACGCAGCAGTAAATTCGCACGCTCGGTGACCGAGGTTTTTCCCCAAGCATCCTTAGCGGCGTGGGCCGCATCGAGCGCCAGTTCGATATCGCGATAGTCGGAGCGGGGAATTTTACAGAAGTTTTGACCATTGACGGGGGAGCGATTATCGAAGTATTCGCCGTTAACTGGGGCGACCCATTTGCCACCGATAAAGTTGGCGTATTTTTCTTTAAAGTTAACGATGGCACCAGGAGTTCCGGGTTGAGCATAAATCATAGTGTTATTCCTTCTGTGGCTGCCGAAAACGCTAAATGTGTAGCGTCTCAGCATGGGTCTTGTTGAAATAGGTTTGAGCACTGTTGTTATTTTTATCCTTTGCCAATCGGATTGACTGACAAAGTTGTTGATTAAGTTGGTGTTCTCTTACGCAACACTTGAGTACTGCGTATAAACGGATATCGCAAGGACAGTGCCAAACTGGCAGGAGTTGTACACTTGTTGAGCTAACAGTATGATGAAAAGCTAATTTTGCAGATCCCAAACAATAGGGGCATTCACGGAAGGAAAGGTGCCCTGTGGTCATTTTGTCATCCAACGACACACCATAGGTGTGCCGAAATGGAACAGCGCTCGGGGAGCATGGCTATGACAGTAAAACCGCATTTCCCAACCACACAGGCATGGTTAGCCGATTCATGGCAGCGCAGCTTAGGTGCTGGCTTATCAGAGTTTCGTGCTGGTGAGGATCTCAGGCTCACGCGCGCTGAACTCAAACATAAACATGAGCAATATCAGCAACTCATCGAATTAGTACAATCCCATGCCTTACCGCTGTTTAATCAACTGATGGCGCACTCCAATAGTCGATTATTGCTCTCCGATGCCGACGGTTATGTGCTGAAACATTGGGGTGTGAGCCGCTATTCCAGTAAGTTAGCGGATGTAGCGCTTGATATTGGGGTTAACTGGCTTGAACAGTATAAAGGCACCAATGCCATAGGGACGGCGCTCACGGCTAAGCAGGCGGTTTCAGTGGTTGGCGAGCAGCATTTTATCCGCCAAAATCGTTTTATGAGTTGTACTGCTTGCCCGATTTTTTCACCCCAAGGCGAGATGCTCGGAGTGCTCGATATCACCAGTGAGCAACAGCGGCATTCACAGCAGACCTTAATGTTAGTGTCGAGTCTGGCGCAGCAGGTCGAAACGGCGCTGCTGTGTCATCTGCCCGATAGCCATTATCGGATTGATTTAGCCGCCGAGCCGAGTTTATTAAGTTCTGGCTGGCAAGGCATAGTGATCGCTGACAGTGATGGGCGAATTGTGGGTTGTAATCCCATGGCAAAACAATTGCTGAGTCAAGCCAAGCTGGGCGATAGCCTAGAGCTGCATTTGGGAGATAGTTGGGCGCGAGCGGGGGGCTTCAATCGGGATTTGGCCCTGCACTTACAGACTCAGGCGTTGGGTGCTACGCAGACCAAAAGTGCGAAGACGATTCAAGATAAGCCGCAGAGTCAATTGGGAGTAAGGTTTCGCGATCCTTTGCTTGAGCGGGCTTGGCAGCAAGCGAATAAGGTGATTACTAAGCAGATCCCCCTACTGGTGCTTGGCGAAACGGGTGTCGGCAAGGAGCAATTTGTGAAAAAGCTCCACGCCCAGAGTGCCCGCCGCGCGCAGCCCTTGGTGGCGGTGAACTGCGCCGCCTTGCCCGCTGAGTTAGTTGAGTCTGAGTTATTTGGCTATCAGGCAGGGGCTTTTACTGGCGCTAATCGAACTGGTTTTATCGGTAAGATCCGCCAAGCCCACGGTGGTTTTTTGTTCCTCGATGAAATTGGCGAGATGCCGCTGGCGGCGCAGAGCCGGTTACTCCGGGTGTTGCAGGAGCGCGAGGTCGTTCCTGTCGGCAGTAATCAAAGTGTTAAGGTCGATATTCAGATCATCGCCGCGACCCATATGGATTTAGAGTCGCTGGTGTCGCAGGGGCTGTTCCGTCAGGATTTGTTTTATCGCCTAAATGGATTGCAAGTGCGATTACCTGCGCTGCGTGAGCGGCAGGATATTGAGCGTATTATCCATAAATTGCACCGCCGTCACCGCAGCAGCCCACAAACCTTGTGTGCTGAGTTATTGGCGCAACTGATGCGTTACGATTGGCCCGGCAATTTGCGAGAGTTAGATAATTTGATGCAGGTGGCTTGTTTAATGGCCGAAGGTGAGATTGTACTCGAGATCAATCATCTCCCCGATTACCTTGCTCAAAAGCTAATGGATCTGGCGTTTGAGCCGCAAACTTTAACTGAATTTGTCGACGCGGAAACCACGGCGCATCCGCACGAACTGGCCGAGTCTAGCTCCGCTACCATCGACTCGCTCCATGGAACCATAAATCTGAACGTGTTGCAGGCTTACCGCGCCTGTGAGGGTAATGTGAGCCAATGTGCTAAGCGTTTGGGGATTAGTCGTAATGCCTTGTATCGCAAATTAAAACAGCTCGGTATTAAGGACTAACGGTAGTTGACTGTTGATAATATAAGCCCCGCTAACTGTGTTAGCGGGGCTTATGTTTTTAGGTCGGTAAACTGATATTGACTTCAAGGCCGTGTGGCTGACGATTCTCGGCTCTGATTTTGCCTTTATGGGCGCTAATGGCTGCTTCGGTAATGGCGAGCCCCAGTCCCCAGCCACCGCTTTCCCGCTGCCTTGCCGAATCGGGGCGATAGAAGGGTTTAAAAATTGACTCAAGTTCAGCAGGGTCTATCCCCGGACCATCGTCTGTAATGGTGATCTGTACTTGGCCGCTGGCTTGGTTCGCGCGCAGGTGAATATCGCTCTGGGCATAACGAATCGCGTTGCGCAGCAGGTTTTCTATCGCTCGGGACAGGGATTTTGGATAATGGCTGAGTTCGATGGCTTCATCGATATCGATAGTGATCTTTTTACCCTGTTGATCGGCTTCAAATTCGGCATCGTCCAATACTTGGCTTAGCGACTCGGCTAAGCCAAGGCGTACCTTGGTCTCATTGGTGCTAAGTTTGACCCGCGATAGCTCCAGCAGCTCGGCAATCAGTTGTTCTAATTGCTCGGCCTCGTAGGCAATGCGGTCGGTTTCTGTAGTTTGTTGGCCTTTCTTACGGGCCAGTGCCAGTGACAATTGCAGGCGGGTCAGTGGGGTGCGCAGTTCGTGGGAAATATCACCCATTAATCGCTGTTGATTTTTGACCATGGCCTCAATCGAGTCAGCCATGCTGTTAAACGCAGTGGCGAGTTGGCCGATTTCATCGTTACGTTGGGTGGTTGCCTTATCTACCCGATTACTGAGATCACCTTCGGCGAGGGCATCTGCACTTTTCTTGAGTGAACTGAGTGGCTTACCCAAATGCCAAGCGAGTAGGGCGCAGAGTAATCCCGA
Source organism: Shewanella sp. 8A (assembly GCF_023475945.1). NCBI lineage: Bacteria > Pseudomonadati > Pseudomonadota > Gammaproteobacteria > Alteromonadales > Shewanellaceae > Shewanella > Shewanella sp. 8A. The sequence continues at coordinate 145,938 of NZ_JAMDJP010000006.1, read as the reverse complement.
CATCAGTATGGCCAAACTGAGGGTGAGTAGTTTGTTTTCGATAAAGAAGAAGAACCAGGGCCGAGGATGAATATCTGGCAGTCGACCATAGAGAAAATAGGTTTCTCCCTCCAGAGTAAATTGGTGTGGGCCAAATACTAATTCATCTTTAAATTGGTGGCTAATTGGCTGTTTTTCTTCATCGGCCATCAGCATAAAACTGCGCACACCACGGCTGATTCTATTGGTGTTAATCACTTGGCCTTGGCTATTGGTGAGATACAGCCGCAGTGGTTTGCCTTCCATATCTCGATGCCTCTCCCAGCGGCGCAGAAAATCGGACTTAAGCAGAGTTGGATTTTCTTGAATGCGCTGCGCTACGGTCGCCAGTACTTTTTGCAGGTGGGGCGGGATTGGGGCGCGGTCGTGATTTTGTTGCAACAAAGGCAACAGCCCGACTAAGGCAATAATCAACGAACTACAGAGCCAAAATCCGAGCAGTAATTTGATAAATAAGCGATTAGGCACAGTTGTTCCCGCCGTTATGGTAACCAGATATAACCTTTGCCACGTATAGTTTTCACCCTGGGTCTGCCATCGCTGCGCTCGGGAAGTTTTTTACGTAGATTCGAGAGGTGCATGTCTAGGCTGCGATCGAATGGCATCAATTTTTTACCCAGCACAATTTCATTGAGCTCTTCTTTATTCATCAACTCGCCAGCATGGAGCGCTAAGGTGTGCAGCAGAGTAAATTCTGTGCCCGTGAGGATGATCAGTTGCTCATTGCAATAGGCCTCTTGGCGAGTGGGATCTAAACGCAAATCACCAAACTCTTGCGCGGGTGTTGCATGAATTTCTTGGGCGGTTAAGTGTGAGCGGCGAATGATGGCGCGAATACGGGCGATAAGCTCCCTGTCGTTAAAGGGTTTAGGCAAATAGTCATCGGCACCGATTTCAAGCCCCACCACGCGGTCAATCTCATCGCCTCTAGCCGTGAGCATCAGCACCGGTGTTTGCTTGTGTTGCCGCAGGGCGCGAAGCACTTCAAAGCCATTTAATTTAGGCAACATGACATCGAGTAAGATCAAATCGTAATCTGCAGCCAAGGCAAGTTCTAAGCCTTGCTTACCATCGTAGGCTAACGTGAGTTTAAACCCTTCGAGTTCGAGTAATTGTCCAAGGAGTTCTGACAAACCGAGATCATCATCGATTAATAATATCCGACTCATAGTGTTCCTTAATCTGGGTGAACGGGTGCTGCAGACCGGCATGGGCTCAGTAAATCGCAGGCACTTTTAGTACTTTGCCTGAGTATACCCCTTTTGATGTCAATTGCTGTGTAGCAATGTAAGCCAAAGTAAAGAATAGAGAATCTGTTTTACCTAAGCGAGTTCCAGAGTCGAGTTTCTGCTCCTTAAGGTGATTCGGGTATGGTTATTGGCGCAACTTTACACTGATTTACTCAGGTCACGCCCTCACTTACATATGAGGCTTTAGACTGTTATCGTCGAAAGTGATTCGGCTTTTAAAAGGGTCGTCACTATTTCTTATCTTTACAACATGAAGTTGAATTATTGAGGTTAATATGATGAAAACATTATCTCCTTTAAAAGCAGGTCTATTTGCCATCTTAGCAAGCTCCGCAGTATTGGCGACAGCAGTGAGTGCTGAGCCTAGCCAAGGCTGTGATCATTCTCGTGGTGAGTTTCATAAACGTGGCGATCGCATGGAGCATGATGGCATGCATAGAATGTTCGAAGGATTAGACTTAACTGATGCACAAAAAGCGGACATTAAAAAACTGTTTGCTGAGCAACGTGCAGCACGTAGTGATGATAGACCTTCGAAGGAAGAGCGTTTAGCGCACCGAACTGAAATGCATGGGTTGATCACCTCGGCCACCTTCGATGAGGCGCAAGCTAAGGCACTGCTGAGTGCTCAGCAGGAAAAACGTCTAACGCAAGCGATTGAAAGGATGAAGATGCAGAATCAAATTTACAATCTGCTGACGCCCGAGCAACAAGCTAAGTTTAAAGCGCGATTTGAAGCACAAGCTGCTAAAGAACCTCGCAGTTAAGCTTGTAAGCTGATATACAATAGAGTCATAGCTTCCCGATATAGACCCCTATGACTGAAACTTCCCAATACGATTTTTGGGTCAAATTAGCTAGCCGCGCTTCCGTGGCTACTGCTTTGACCCTTATCACAATCAAACTGTTAGCTTGGTTGTATTCCGGTTCTGCCAGTATGTTGGCATCCTTGACGGATTCATTCGCCGATGCACTCGCCTCGATTATCAATTTTATTGCCATTCGCTATGCTCTCGTTCCCGCAGATCATGACCACAGATATGGCCACGGTAAAGCTGAGCCATTAGCCTCGCTAGCGCAATCGGCTTTTATTATGGGATCGGCATTTCTATTGCTATTTTATGGCGGCGAACGTTTGCTAAATCCTTCACCCGTTGAAAATGCCACCTTAGGCGTAGTGGTTTCTGTGGTCGCAATTGTGCTGACACTCGCCTTAGTTTTGCTGCAAAAACGGGCGCTAGCGGCAACGAATAGCACAGTGGTGGAAGCCGATTCGTTGCACTATAAGTCAGATTTATTTCTCAATGCCGCGGTGCTTTTAGCACTCATATTGTCTCAATATGGCTGGTGGTGGGCGGATGGTCTATTTGCAGTACTGATTGCCTGTTACATAGGCCGGCAGGCTTTTGATTTAGGTTACCGCTCGATTCAAGCATTGTTAGATCGTGAGTTAGATGAAGAAACCCGTCAGCGGATAAAACAAATTGCTAAGGAAGATCCAAGAGTATTAGGGCTTCATGATTTACGGACGCGCCAAGCAGGTAAAACCATTTTTATTCAATTCCATTTGGAGTTAGACGGCCATTTAAGCCTAAACGAGGCCCACAGTATTGCTGATACCACAGGGCTTAGGGTAAAGGCCGCCTTTGAAGATGCCGAGGTGATTATTCACCAAGATCCCGTACAAGTGGAGCCAACGACTCAATAACCGCGGTAAAACACTAAAGCGATTATTGACATACCAAAGGAGTGGTTATGCCATGGATGCAGCGGCAGTCTCACCTGTTTGATGCTAATACGCGGCTCATCTGCCGTTATCATCGATTGTCGACTCGCTTTGAGTTGATTGCCGAGCATGTCCCCAGCGCGAGCGGGGGACTTGACTCAAACCTCTCTGATCATAATCTAGTGAATCTTCCTATGGGCGTTTGGAGCGAGCTTATCCTGCGTCAATCCTTATATTATTGGCCGAGAATTATTCCGTTCAATATTGCGCAGCGGGAGTATCGACTACATGTTTGGCCATTATTAATGTGGCGCAGTCGGGTAATTTGTGCACTATCGGGAAAAGTCATGATTAGTGAATGCCTCGATGAGCGAAAACGTCTTTCCCTTATTCGTTGGTGTTATTTCGCGATTATGAATGTATTGCGAGTCGTTAGTTAATGCTTAAGTCTCTTTTCATACATGCTCGTTTTATTTAAAGCTGAATGCTTTCTGTATAAAGTGTATTTAGCCTTTACAAACTATTACTCTTATTTTGTGTTTGTTATATTATTCGCGGCGTTTACTACTTAGGTTAACTCATTAGGGAAATGTAATGAAAAAACTATCTTTAGTTGCGGGTTCTTTACTAGCAGTATTAGTGACAGGCCAAGCTGTAGCGGCAGCTGACACCACAGGTTTTTATGTGGGTGGTGCACTAAATCGCGTGACTGTTGATGTGCTTGATGATGGAGAAACAGGGACAGGTTTCGGTGTATACGGTGGTTACAACTTTAACGAATGGTTTGGTTTAGAGGCGAATTTATTTGCAACTGGCGATTTAGGCGATAAGGATGTCGATATTTCTGCGGGTGCACTTACTTTTACACCTAAGTTTACTATGCAAATCAATGATATGTTCTCAGCTTATGCAAAGGTCGGTGTTGCATCTATGGCTATGAATATTGACGGTTTTGGTTTTGATGAAGATTTCACAGGCTATGGCTGGACTTACGGTGTTGGTATTAACGCTGCTGTGACAGAGCATTTAAATGTTCGCTTGAGTTACGATGTTACTAGCGGTGATTTAGACGCTGACCACAATTATTTAAATGTGAAAGATATCGATACCGATATTAAACAACTGGCGATTGGTGTGCATTACCAGTTCTAATTATTTAGATTAAATCTAAATAATAAAAAAGGGATAATGATATCCCTTTTTTGCTTTTAAATGGATGGTTAATCCATAGACAATTCTTTCAGTTTTCGCGTTAAAGTATTTCTTCCCCAGCCTAAACGTTTTGCCGCTTCTTGTTTATGCCCTTGTGTATGTCGCAATGCGGTTTCGAGTAATATGCGCTCAAAGGCAGGCTGTACTTCGGTTAATAAATCGCTATTTCCCTCAGACAGTTTTTGGTCGATCCACTCGGTGAGTGCCGATTGCCAATCTTGGCTGCCTTTCGCCATTGGATTAATACTGGTAGGTTCCTTAAGTAACTCGGGCGGCAAGTCTTGGGGCAGGATTTCTTGTCCTGAGGCCATGACGGTGAGCCAGCGACAAGTGTTCTCGAGTTGCCTAACGTTGCCCGGCCATGGCAATTGCGATAGCTTAGCGGCGGTCTCCTTGGTGAGGATTTTGGCTTCGACACCAATCTCCTTGGCGGCGGAGGCTAAAAAGTGGCTTGCGAGTTGAGGAATATCCTCACGGCGTTGTGACAGCGGTGGCAAATGGATACGAATCACATTGAGGCGGTGGAATAAGTCTTCCCTAAATCCGCCTTTTAGGACTAATTGCTCTAGGTCTTGGTGAGTAGCGGCAATAATGCGCACATCCACTTGGACGGCGCTATGGCCGCCGACTCGATAAAACTGTCCATCGGCGAGAACCCGTAGCAAACGGGTTTGCACGTCTAGCGGCATATCGCCGATTTCATCTAAAAACAGGGTGCCGCCGTTAGCTTGCTCAAAGCGCCCTTGACGCACGTTAGCCGCACCAGTAAATGCGCCTTTTTCATGGCCAAACAGTTCTGATTCGATTAAATCCTTGGGAATCGCCGCCATATTCAAGGCGATAAAAGGTTTATCTTTACGCGGACTGTGCTTATGCAGTGCGCCTGCGACTAGCTCTTTACCTGTGCCTGATTGGCCATTGATCAGCACGCTGATTGAAGAACGCGACAGCCTACCAATGGCGCGAAACACTTCCTGCATCGCGGGGGCTTCACCGATAATTTCGGGGGTTTTGACTTGAGTTTCCTGCGCCGCTGGCGTTGGACTTTGCTCTGTTGCATGGGTCAGCGCACGCTCAACGAGGGAAATTGCTTCATCAATATCAAAGGGTTTTGGCAAATACTCAAACGCCCCTGCTTGATAGGCACTCACGGCACTGTCTAAGTCCGAATGCGCCGTCATGATGATAACGGGAATATGCGGATAGTGGATTTGCAGTCTTTCAAGCAGAGTTAAGCCATCTGTGCCCGGCATACGAATATCCGAGACGATGACCCGTGGTTGGGCAATCTCTAATGCTTGCCAAAGTGATTCGGCCGCAGCAAAGCTGGCGGTGCTAAGTTTAGCGCCTTGGAGCGCTTTTTCGAGCACCCAACGTATTGAGCTATCATCGTCGAGGATCCACACTTGTTCACTGATTCGCATTTTGCTTCCTCATACGGTATGTGTTGGTTTTGCTTAATTATTTGGCACTTAAAATCGGTAGAGAGATAATAAATTCTGTGTGTCCAGGGCTGGAGACGCAATCAATTCTGCCCGAGTGTAATCTGGCAATGTTGTGGGCAATCGATAGACCCAGCCCAGAACCTTGCTCACGGCTGGTGACCATGGGATAAAACAGTGTGTCCATGAGCTCAGGTGGAATGCCTGGGCCATTGTCGATAATGGACAGGGTCAGTACGAGCTTGTGGCGCTGCGAACCGATAGTGACTTGGTGTTGCGTGCGGGTGCGGATTAGGATTTCGCCGCCGGTATACTCGAGGGCTTGCACCGCATTCTGCAAAATATTCAACACCGCTTGCTGCATTTGATCTGGGTCCATCTCGATATCGGGGATCGAGGGATCATAATCCCGTTTCAACTGGATATTGGCTGGCAGTGCGATTTCCACCAACTTGTACACTTTTTGCACCACTTGATGAATGTTATGCAGGCTATGTTGAGTGGGGCGCTGCGGGCCGAGCAGTCGGTCGACTAAGCTACGCAGCCGATCAGCTTGTTCGATGATGAGATTAGTAAATTCCTTTTGCGCGGGATCGTCGAGTTCCCGCGAGAGCAATTGCGCTGCGCCACGCAAGCCGCCTAAGGGGTTTTTAATCTCATGGGCTAAGTTACGCACTAAGAATTGTGCTGCCTGCTGCTGTGCATCTTGGCTAAGTTGCTGGTGGATACGTCGCTGTTGGTCGACTTGCCTAAGTTCAAGCAGGCTCAGCTGTGCTTCATCCTCGAGCGGGATCAGTGTCAGATCGACTGTGTGATGCTGGGCATCTAAGGTGACTAACGTCGCGGTGTTAACGGTGAGACTTTGCCCAGCCTTTACCGCATCGCTAAGGAGCTGAGCATCGACACCGAGCGCTTGATAATGCTCGGGTAATGCTTGTTCGACTAGCCTGTGGCTACCGACACCTAACAGTTGCTCTGCAGCGGCGTTGGCATAACAAGGCTTAAGATCCTTATCGATGACCAGTACCGCGGTCACTAAATGATTGAGCAGAGTCTCTTTATCCATCTACCGTTCCTGAAAATAGGGTTGCACCCTTATGTTGCACCGATTTGGTGCATGCTGCAACTCGACTTCGTCAAACGGCTTAATGTATTGCTTGCAACCTAACTAATTATTATTAAACCATTTAATTTGATTTTGGTTGCTTTTTAGGTGCTGGAGTCATCGCCGCTTGATGAAGAAATATCTTTCTTGGTGAGCTAGATGCAAAGACTTTGCCGTTTTGAGTCATCGCATCGACAACAATGGTATGTTCACCTCTGTCGATGTTGTTCAACTGAAATGTGCCGCCAATTTGGGGTTGGCCGATGGCTTTACCATCGAGTTTAAGGGCCATGAGATATTGGCTCTTGATTTCAGGGGTGACTGTGGCTGTGACTTGGAAATCGCCATTATTATCCCTGACGGTTTCCTCTTCTTCAGGGGAAGTTATGACGACTTGGTATTTGGTTTGTTCAATGGCTTGCGAGTCATTTGTATCAGGGGTTACGGGGGGAAGAGTAATTTGGTTTAGCGTTTTTTCTTTTAATTCAACAATCTCAGCATTTGGATGTGGCTCATCGGAATAATGAACTTTACCGTCCTTATCGACCCACTTATATACTGTTGCCTGCGCGAATAAGCTAAGCAGCACTAAGCTGATGAGAGTAAAGAAACGCATGCAAAAATCCTTTTATCAGTAAGATAAGATTATCCAAGAGTAGTCGTTTTTTCATCAAAAATCATGGTGTTTGTGCATCAGTAATGAGGATTTATCGGCGATAAACGGGTTTACAAGATGACAAGGTGTGACTGATTGATGTCGCTAACGCCATTACAAATATTTCTTTAAAACTTGATGCCCCTAAGTGTGAGTACCCTTTGCCCCGTTTGAGGGAATATCAACGCACCATTATGGTGCGTTGATAGTGTAAAGTCTCACGGCAGCATGGGATTGCAGAGGTGTGAGATTGAACTATAAGGCGAGGGTTAAAATATCGCGGCTCATGGCGGGATCGATATTGCCATGTTCACCTAAGGCAACCATGCCATGTTTCTCGAGTTGAGCAACAACCGCATCGACAGCTTCTTTACCTAAATCATAGCCAGATAAGTGCGTTGCAATGCCCATGGCTTCGAAAAATGCTTGGGTTTTCGCAATCGCGGCCTCGATTCGTTCGTCTTCGGAGCCTGTGGTGATATGCCATACTCTGTCTGCAAATTGCAGTAATTTTTCACGCTTAGCCGTTTTTGTGCAGCGTAATAGTGCTGGCAATACAATGGCTAAGGTACGCGCATGGTCAATATCATAGAGTGCGGTGAGCTCATGGCCAATCATGTGAGTTGCCCAATCGTGCGGAACGCCTGTGGCAATCGTGCCATTGAGTGCCATGGTTGCGACCCACATCAGGTTGGCGCGGATATCGTAATCTTCAGGTTTGGTGAGTGCTTGTGGGCCTAATTCAATCAAAATTTGCAGTAAACCTTCGGCAAATCTGTCCTGTACCGCGGCATTGACTGGGTAAGTGAGATATTGCTCGGTGATATGCACAAACGCATCGACAACACCGTTCGCCACTTGTCTTTCCGGTAGGGTAAAGGTTTTGGTGGGATCGAGGATGGAGAATTGTGGATACACTAAATCGTTACGGAATGGCAGCTTTGCTTTCAAAGATTTACGGGTCACCACACTGGCATTGTTCATCTCTGAACCTGTGGCCGGTAGGGTTAATACCGAGCCAAATGGCATGGCTTTGGTCACCTTGGTGCCCCAGCTCGTGAGAATATCCCAAGGCTCGCCTTCAAATACCGCAGCCGCGGCAACAAACTTAGTGCCATCGATGACCGAACCGCCACCAACGGCGAGTAAGAAGTCGATATGTAATTCACGTACTTGCGCGACCGCTTGCATCAGAGTTTCGTAGGTTGGATTGGGTTCGATCCCCTCAAATTCGACCACAAAACGATTTCCAAGCGCTTGTTTTACTTCAGCTAAGGTACCTGTTCGTTTGGCGCTGCTGCCGCCAAATAGCACCATCACTCTGGCATTGCTAGGCACTAAGGTGTCGATTTCAGCTATGGTATTTTTACCAAAATGAATACGAGTTGGATTGTAGTAGGTGAAATTAAACATACTGCTATTTGTCCTATGGTTGGAAAATGAATTTAGTAGACCAGTCGTCTATATTGGTTTGGCTACTAAATGATAAATCAAGCCGACGAGGCGATATTTCATTGTTCATTAACGGGTTGCTGATTAATTGGTGTGCCAGTGTTGCTGGCATTAACCCATGGTTTTGGTCTTTAAAATAGATTCGGTCATTGCAAGGGCGCGCTCTAAAGCTGCGCGGCTGTGGCCGAGTTTATTCATCAAACTGGCGCCGAGCCACATGTGATACAACAACTCTGCTGTTGCCTGAGCATCCTGTTCACAGATGGATTTATCGGCAATCCCCACTTGAATGCACTGGGTTAAGCGCTCAATGATGCCAGCCGACCCCTTTAAAAGCACAAGGCGCATAGCCTCAGAGAGATCGGCCACCTCAGCACTTAACTTAACGACTAGGCATTTTTGATCGACACAACCGTCCTGCTGCACGTGCAACCATCTTTGCCAGTATTGCATTTGGCGATCAAAGCCAGAGAGCTGTGGGTTGGCAAATAAGCTATCAAGCTCTGTTTGGTATTGCTCAAAATAACTGGTTAACAGTGCCTCACCGAATTGCTCTTTGGATTCAAAGTAATGGTAAAACGAGCCTTTTGGTACTTGGGCGGTCTTGAGTAATTGGGCTAATCCTAGACACGAAAAGCCTTGCTTAACGATCAGCGAGTAACCGACGTCGAGAATATGCTGACGGGTTGATTGGGTTTCTGTTTTCATGGCGAAGGAGTCTATAGCAAATTAGACCAGTCGTCTAGTGGTTGGTTTTTATACAGATGTATTGTGTAAACAGCGGAATGCTCAGTTGACTAAGCATTCCATCGACTTGAACGCTATAGATAGCTGCAGCAATATTCTGCTATGTCGCTATTGCGAATTTTAAAGCTGACATTGGCCGCAAGCTCAAACTGGCTGCCTTCGCTAAATATTTGCCAAGTTGAGCTATTTGGCAGTAATACCTCAAAACTGCCGCTGGTGACTTGCATGATTTCACCCTGTGAGGTGGAAAACTCGTATTCTCCAGGAAGCACTACGCCTAGGGTTTGTTTACTACCGTCACTGAAAAATACACTGCGGCTAGCGACCTTACCCTCAAAATAGATATTGGCTTTTTTGGCTACTGCTACTTGCTCAATTCGTTCCATCCCGTGCTCCAATTACTTTATGTTTTATGAATATGTATGCAATTCAAGGTTATTTTAATTCTGTCGTCAATATGATTTTTTACTCTATAGCTGCTTAATAAATAGGATTTTGTGCACACAGGATTTGTTTTGGGTGTAAGTGCATAAACTTTCTAAGTTATTCTATGTTATTACTCGTTGGTGCTGGCATACCTAATAAAATAATCTGGCTTAGCAACCATAGTGCAGGTGATGGCTGGATGAGGTACTTTATATTAGGTTAAAGACTTCTGATAGAGCTCCATTATGCTTCGACTTGCCTAAAGCACTTTGAACTCGCGCTGAATGAACAGATGTTTAATGCCATTGGTATTAGGGCGTGTTGACGTTTCGAGATTAGATTTTGTTCGTTCTGGCAAGCACGTGCTCGCGAAACGAGGAATGATGTGTCGTTATTCTACTGAAACGTCAACACGCCCTAGTAGAGGAATACAGTGCTGTGATAAGCCTAGCCGCTTCCAGGACAGAGAGTTTATTGGGTTAGTAAATCAACTTGGTTATCGGTAAGCAATATCAAAAGCAGATCCTTGCCATTGGGGCCGCAAATGTCACAGAGCTGTCTGTTATGCATCCGCCAGAAGTGATTCTCTGGCGGATTTTTTCTTTAATGTTCTCGGTTATCGTTTACGCCAGATCGTCATTTCTGAGAGGGAATGTTGGAACTTGCGTTTAGTTTCACGGATAACAAAGGGGATTTCCTTAACCGCGACTAGCTCAAATTGGCCGATCAAGGTTTCGGTCAATCCATCTAAAGTGGTGAAGTTTTCCCCTTTTACTTTGATGCCTCCGAGCCATTTCTCTTTTGGTGTGTAATCCTCAAGCCAAGTATAAGGTGATGCAATCACTAGGTAGCCACCTTGGTTAATGCGTTGGCCAATACTGGTGAGGAAATGTTTGGGATCGTTCAACCTGTCGATAAGGTTTGAGGCATAAACTAAGTCGTAACCTGTGTAGATCGGCTTAAGATTACAGGCATCACCTTGCATGAAGTTGACTTTTTTGGCTTCTTCCTGGTAGCCCAGTTTAGCAAGGCTGACACTCTTAAACTCTTGTAAATCGCCCTCGGTGCGGATGGTATAGCGTTTTTCGCCTTGTTCAGTCAGCGCGTAGGCTTGTTGAATAAAACGGGCCGAAAAATCGATACCGTCAACATGGTCGAACACTTTAGCTAACTCAAAACTGGCTCGGCCCACCGAACAGCCGATGTCTAATGCCTTCGCGGTATGCTCAAGTTGGATTTCGTTTAACGCCTGTTGAACGCCATTAACGCAGAAATTCGGGACGCCAAAATATTGAGCGCCATAATGGAATTCTAAATATTGAGAAATCAGTTCATCGGTTTCGTACACATTAACCTCGGCCATTTGCTCTGGGTTTTGCAGGGACTCCACATAACGAAATCCGGCATGTTGGTAGAAGTGACGGCGAAACGCGTAGCGAGAGGCTGCAATGGCTTCATTGCCCGTCGAGATCCAAGAGCCCCCTTTAATCAGGTTATGTTTACCATCGAAAGTTGGCGTTGAAAAATCATCGTAGAGTGGATGCACTGCAAAGCCATTAAAACCATCGATAGCAGTTTCGGTCCATTGCCAGACATTACCGACAATGTCGTAAAATTCATTATGTTTAAAGCGATTTACCGGACAAGAGGAAGCGTAGTAGGCCAGCGAGATATTCCCTGGTACTTCTTGCCAGTCGGGGGCATCGGTTGGAATATTTTCTCGTAAAATATACCATTCCGCCTCAGTCAGAAGGCGTATGTTGCTTTGAGTCTGGCGCGCTTTCCAATAACAAAACGCTTTAGCTTCGAGTTGATTGACTTCAACTGGCCAATTAAGGGGAAGTGGAATTTCGCTGGTAAGATTTCGTTGCCACCATTGGCCCTCATAACGGCGCCAAAAACGTGGCATCTGGGCTTGAGTGTAAGCCAGCCATGCACGACCTTCTTCATTCCAAAACTCGGGCGATTGATAGCCTCCGGCTTCAACAAAGCTTAAATATTCTTGATTACTCACTAAATACTTTGAGGCTTTAAAGTCTGCCACTTTAAAACTCTTATTGCCGTATTCGTTGTCCCAGCCGTAGGTTTCATCTTGCTCTTTTTTACCTAAAGTGATTTTTTTGCCCGCCACAGCAATCAGCTGGTTAGCGTCTATCGTTCCATAGTCTTGGCACTCAGGCCAGTGAGCACTTGGGGATACTTCCTCTAAAGGCAACTGACGGATAATGACTGATGAGGTTTCTAAATGGATACGTTCATGCTCAATCCCCATCAAAATGACCCAAGCAGGACTGTCCTGAGTGATAGGCAAGGTGATTGGCATAGTATCAATTAATTGGTTAACAACGCGATTCACCTTGTCTCGATAGTCTTTTACCTCGGTGACCGTTGGCCATTGGTAGTGGGTTTCATTGAGATCGTCCCAAGACATCTCGTCAACACCAATAGCAAACATCGACTCAAAATGATCGTTGACTCTGTCTTCAAGATATTTGCCCAGTTTGAGCTTATTGATGTAGAAGGTCGCGGTGTGGCCAAAGTAAAAAATCAGCGGATGGCGTAAAGGCTCGGCTTTTAAATAATAGGCCTGGTCGTGTTTTATCAACTCGAAGAGCGACTCATAGAGCGTCCAAGTTTGATTGAAGTAGTGCTTAAGCGCTTGACGTTTTAGCGTTTCATTATCACCCGTAAGTTTGAGTGTTTGCAAAACAGGCATGTTCGATTTCTCCATAGGGCAAGCGGGTGCCATTGTTGTTGCCATGGGTTGTCAGGCTCAATACGTCACGGTTGGTTATCGGATCACTTTACCAACAAAATGTGGCAGTTATTTATCTGAGTTTTCAAGCTAACAGAAACCAAGCCTGAGATGAAACTAGGATTGTATTTTTGTACTCAAGATTGATAGAGACAAAAGACGATAAAACGATCAATTGTAAATAAAATGTTTCTTCGCAGATTCGATTCAGTTTTAATGAGCATAGTAGGGTTGAGTTGTGAATAGGTCTTTATATGCAGCAGTTATTTGTTCAATTATTAGAAGAGCGTTATTTCAATCGTTTGCCTGAGGCGTTAGTACTTAAGTTGGCAACTGAGTCGGCTGATTTTGTGCGTTTTTGGTTAGTTCACTGCATGCGTAGCATGGTTTCTGAAAGAGAGCTGGCCATCGCTTTGTTTTTCAGTGCTGAGTGGGTGTTAGAGGAACTGGCGAGTTTAAAATCGTTCTGGGGTTCCTATGTTTTGATGGAAGATCCTCTGCAAGCGCAAGAGGTTAAAGCGCAATTTTGTTATTTCGTACCTTGGCTAAAAACGATTACGCCCCGCCACGCTGATGCGATCAATGTGTTTGCTGCGCTATTGGCTTTTGAGCGCAGGCCGACTTCAGCCGGGAAGCAACTGCAATCGGCAACGCTGTCCCAATCCCAACTACCTGTGAATTTACTAGACGATATCAAGAGGTCTTCATTGCCCCATTTACGGCCTATTACTGTGTATGGACATCAGGGAAAGGGGAGTGTCGAAAGTGGTATCCGCAACAACATGCATTACCCCACACCGATTCCTAATGACAATCTTGCAATGGCTTGTGTTGAAAGAGTCATTGCCAAGTTTGCAGGGGTTAAGTTGGCGTTTGCGGAACCCATCGTTGTACTTCGGTACGAGCCTGGCCAGTTTTATCAATGGCATTATGATGCAATACATGCATATACGGCTGAAATTGAAGCCGAATTGGCACGTTTTGGCCAAAGGTCAAAAACGGCTATTTTGTATCTTAATGATGATTTTGACGGAGGCGAAACGGAGTTCAAGGCACCTTATATACAAGTCAAACCTGAGACTGCCGCTATTTTGGTTTTTGACAATACGGATCAAACAGGCAAACCCATTCCTTCCTCATTGCACCGTGGCTGTGAGGTAACAGCGGGGCAAAAATGGGTTTGTACCCAGTGGTTTAGAGATAAGCCGTTTTGGTTAAGAGCGGGCTTGTTCGGCTAGCTTTATCTGTATTTGATAAAGGAATTGCCGTTTACTGGATTGCGCAAGGATAAAATTATTTTATCTTTGGGCAGTATTTTATCGGCTAAGGTTAGGGCAGAATGTTCACGTCCGTAAAATTATTATGCAGGATATAACGGGATGGCAATGAACGCATTATGGATACCCGCTTGGTATGAGCTTGATCCGTCGATCGTTGTGGGCGTGACTGAAGAGTTTTTATTTCATAAACCCGCTACCAATGAGGTATTAAGACTTTACAGCGGAGCGAATAAAACTGAAGCAGTTAAGGCTACAGGGGCAATTGCAAGCATTCACCACAAAGTCTTGGGGGATATTGAAAGTGTGGATGCGCAGGGGCTTGATTATACGATTGTTTTAAAAGATGGCCGTCGTTTATTGGTGAATGCTGAGGAAGATCCTGGCCTACTTTACGAATGGGTTGATGACAGTTGGCAACCGTCGGAGATGGTTATTCAGGATTGGCAACTTGAGGTCAAGTTTGCATCACTTTCGCCATTTAAGGCGGTTGATTAATTCTCGTGTTATTTTTCAGAGCAGTCAGGCTCACTTTGTTGAATCGACTGCTCTTCAAACAAGGTTTGTAGTAATCGATATTCATGTTGGATTTTTGCTACATAAACATCATGAAAATTCAGCTGATGAAATTCCTCTACGCATTGCCGATAACGGCGTAATTGTTCTTCGCTATCCATATCTTCATGCAGCCAGCCCATTAACATACGAATTCCTTTCGTTTTTATCCTTGGCACCAAGTTTAACCTTTTTCTAATTTAAGGCTCGCTTGAATCTTGGTGACATTTTTATGTTTTCATGAGTAAAGCTTACGTTTTTCAAGATTATTCATATTATTTATCATGTTCTTAATCGAACATCGTCTTTAACTGTTTAGCCTGAATGTGTGGTGTTGCTGAATTTGATTATGGTCAAGGTCTTACAACAAAAGCCCGTTTAAGCTGACATTTGATGAATAATAGGTATTAGATACTCAGATTGTGCCACCTCGCATTTTGGTCTAGATTGGGGGCTCTTTTAGCCCCAAACGTGTCCCGGTTGGGCGTGGTATTCTCTTTCAATGGAGCCTTGTCATGGCAAATATTTTGCTGGTGGCCAACCTTAACTGTGACCGTGTGTTAATCCTTGATAAACCTTTAAAAACCGGTGGTCGCTTTCATTATCAAGATGGCGGTCAACGGCTAGGCGGCGGTGGGGCGAATACGGGGCTTGGACTTGTTTGGGCAGGTCATCGAGTTGCATTAGTCAGCCAAGTGGGTAGGGATGAAATGGGGGATTGGGCTATCGCCGAGGCGAGTACCCAAGGGCTTGATTGTCGTTTAGTGCAGCGCCGCGCAGGGAATACCTGCGAGATGCTACTGGTGATGACTCCTGACGGTGAGCGCACCATTATCCGCCCGCAGCGGCCAGTTTTTGAGTTATCAGTTCCACCAAAATGGCAGCATTGGGATGCGTTATATTTTAATACATCAGCGGAAGGGACTGTAAGTTGGGCTAAAACGGCACTGGATCATTGCCTTGTGATCGCGCAACTGGCCAAGGATGATAGACCACGCCCTTGCCATGTACTACTTGCTTCTATGAGTGATATGCATGGACGATGTGATGTCGCCTCTTGGGATTACGGTGTAAGCATTGGTGGTGAATCATTACGTTATTTTGTGGTGACTGATGGTGTCCGTGGCGCGAAGGTTTATACCCAAGATGATGTGCAGCATGTGCCTGCGGTGCCTGCTGAGGTTGTCGACACCACGGGTGCAGGGGATGCCTATGCTGCTGGGCTTATTCATGGACTCTGTGCTGGCAAATCTATCACTCAAGCAATGTCTGAAGGTGCTGTTTGGGCGGCTTTTGCAGTCGCAACAGACAGTTCTATTCCTGGTGAAGCTTTAAAGCAGTATTTAGAAGCATAATGTGGAAATGGGCTGCAACCGTTAAACAATTTGGACGTCATTTTTCTGTCATCTTGGATTGATAAAGTGTGCACAGTGACGGAGAGCTCTTGTCCTTTAACGTTTGCTTGCGCTTTTCTCCCATTTTGTTGGTTCGCTTGTTTGCCTCGTTTCCCCAACGGGGCATTTTTTTACCTCGAATAATGTTATTTCGTCGAAGAACATTCATATAGCGGAAATATTGTGCGGTCATTGAGGGATTGCGTTAACATTTAGGTAACTCACCACGCTACTACAAAATAATAAGCCTACTGCTGTTGGAGTTGGAAATGGGCAATCACGTTTGGAATGATAAAAAGAAGTTTATTTGGCTACTTTCTGTGTTGTTGCTAGTTGCCTTTTTAGTGACCAGTGGTATTAGCTATAAAGTGGCCCATGACTCTTTGAGTCAGCAAATTGAAAGTAATACTTTACCTTTAACAAGCGATAATATTTATTCAGAAATTCAACAAGATCTACTACGTCCGATCTTTATTTCCTCCCTTATGGCACAGGATACCTTTGTGCGTGATTGGACATTAAACCATGAGCAAGAGCCTGAAAAGCTGATCCGTTATCTGAAAGAAATCCAGGATAAGTACGATACTGTCACCAGCTTTTTTGTTTCAGAACAGAGTCGCAACTACTACCACTCATCGGGGGTGTTAAAGAAAATCCAAGATATTGAGCCTAATGATGCTTGGTATTTTCGTGTCCGTTCGTTACCAGAATCAGAACATTATGAAATTAATATCGATGCTGATACCGCTGATCGCACTAAAACAACCGTATTTGTTAACTATAAAGTTTTTGATTTTGAAGGTAAGTTTATGGGGGTTACTGGCGTTGGCCTTGCAGTTGAAAAGGTCAAGGCGCTGATTGAACTCTATCAAAAGCGTTATAACCGTCGGGTTTTTTTCACCGATAGACAGGGGAATGTTACTCTCCATGGTGATGAATATGATGGCGCTAATTCACTGCAAGCCAGCACTGGCTTGGAGCAACTATCAACGCGCATTTTAACTAGCCCAAGCGCCGCATTTAGCTATCAGCGCAACGGTAAAACGGTCTACTTAAACAGTCGATTAGTGCCTGAGTTCAAGTGGTATTTAATTGTTGAGCAAGAAGATGCTCCGCAAGAACAAGAACTGCTTAATACCTTTTGGGGGAACTTAGCCCTAAGTTTGGTCGTGACCATAGGTATTTTGTTTATTTCAAACATGACCTTAGGGCGCTATCAGCGCAAACTTGAGGTTATGGCATCAACTGACAAACTCACTGGTGCAGCTAATCGACAAGTCTTTGAAGAGTATTTCCATCAGGCATTAGACAAAGCTAATTTGTCGCAAACTCCTATTTCAGTTCTCCTTGTCGATATCGACCACTTTAAAAAAGTGAATGATAGCTATGGTCATAGTATTGGTGATTTAGTGCTCAAAACGGTCACTAACCTGCTACGTAGCCAGCTAAAACAGCAAGATATACTTTGCCGTTGGGGTGGGGAAGAGTTTTTGGTGTTATTGCCAGAGATGGATTTAAGCCACGCGGCAGAGTTGGCGGAACGTTTCCGTGATTCGATTTCTCAGCGCGAGTTGAAGGTCAATGGAGTACATATTGCTATCACAGTCAGTATTGGTGTTGCAGAATATCAAAAGCTTGAACCGGCAGAGGATTTAATAAAACGAGCCGATTTAGCTTTATATCAAGCGAAAGAAGCTGGCCGTAATCAAGTAGTGTTAAATCAGTGATACCCAGATTTTAGAGCAAGCTCGATTTGTTTAGAGTATGTAATACTTAGCGTTTTTATTTGGCCCCGTGTGGCGACAATGATGGGAGTAACCAATGTCGACCTTATTGGTAAACAGATTATCGGGTTTGTATTTAGGGGCGAGCCTGCAAGAAATTAGCGGCATTTCAACTGGCATTGACGGTAAAAAATCGGCGCAGCAGTTAGTGGTGAATGTCGACCATGTGGAAGGCGATGCACAGGCTGATCCTAAACATCATGGCGGACTTGACCGAGTATTGCATCATTTTCCCCGTGAGCATTATGGTCAATACCGTCGTTGGGATTTAATCACCCAACTCGAAGATGCACCGAGCATGGGTGAAAATATCAGCACGGTTGGCTTAAATGAAACCGAGGTCAATATTGGGGATGTGCTGCAAATCGGTGCCGTCACAGTGCAAGTGACTCAGCCGCGCTCACCTTGCTTTAAATTGAACCTGCAATTTGGCCATAGCGAATTTGCCCTTGCCATGCAGCAGAGTCAGTTATGCGGTTGGTTTTACAGAGTATTAACCCCAGGTGTGATTCAGTTAAGCGACAAGATAGAATTAGTTGAGCGTAAAACTGATATCAGCGTTGCCGAGGCGATGGCGCTGTATTTTTCTCCTCAATATAACGCTAAAGCCTATGATAGACTCGCCTCCTGTGAAGGGCTGGCACAAAGCTGGGTGAATAGCCTACAGCGCCGCTTAGCAACGCAGCAAGTCGAAGATTGGCAAATGCGTTTGTATGGGCCAAAGAGCTAATAACTTTTATATTTCAAACAATAATACAGGGAAAGTGTCATGATAGAGTCAGTGACGAAGAGCGAGAAAGATTTTGGTTTACTGGTGTATGCCTCTAGTTTAATCGGGTATTTAGTGCCATTAGGCTCCATCCTTGGTCCGCTCATTTTGTGGCTGATGAAGCGTGAAGAGTCGGCTTTTGTCGATCAATGTGGGCGCAGCTGTCTGAACTTTAAGCTAAGCCTACTAATCTACGTGATCATCAGTGGGATATTAGCGTTTGTAGGCATTGGATTTATCTTGCTTATCATCCTCGGCATTTTGGACTTAGTCTGTACTATCCTAGGCATAGTTAAGGCCAGTGAAGGGCAGGTTTATCGCTATCCACTGACGATCAAGTTTCTCTCCGATAACTAATCGCCTTTTAAGTTATGTAATAAAAACGCCTTAGGGAGATCCACTAAGGCGTTTTTGTTTCTATATCAATATCTTTGTGTTTGACAATTACACTTTAAACTTAGCTACCAAGGTATCCAAGCGGTGGGCGAGTTGATTTAACGCTAAACTGGCCTGCGCCGCAGCTTGGGCTGTGCTCGCGGTGCGTTGGGTAATGTCGTTAATTTCGGTCACGTTACGATTAATATCTTCGACCACAGTTGATTGCTCTTCTGTTGCCGCCGCGACTTGAATGTTCATATCACTGATAAGACCAATGCGATCGCTAATGCCAACCAAAGACTGGCTAGCCTCATCAACCGCTGTTACACCTTCGTGTGAGCGAGCACGGCTCTGTGCCATGGCATTAACTGCGCGGCTTGCTTCAGATTGCAACTTGTCGATCATACCTTGGACTTCGTTAGTAGAGGCTGCGGTACGTGATGCCAGATTACGGACTTCATCGGCAACTACGGCAAAGCCACGTCCCGCTTCACCTGCGCGTGCAGCTTCAATCGCGGCGTTGAGGGCTAATAGATTGGTTTGCTCCGAAATAGCACGGATCACATCGAGGATGCCACCGATAGATTTGGTATGAGTCGCGAGGGATTCAATCACTTCACCTACTTGTTCCACATCATGGGAGAGCTGATTGATAGTGTCACGGGCACGCGTTACCACCACTTGGCCGCTATTGGATTCTGTATCGGCATCTTTCGCGGCAACAGCGGCTTGGGCGGCATTGCTGGCGATTTCATTTACGGTTGCCCCCATCTCATTGATGGCCGTTACCACCATCATAGTGCGGTCTTTTTGTTCATGGCTGTCTTCAAGGGTTTGCTGCGCTTGATTAGATACATCTTTCGCCGAGAGACCGAGTTGTTCACTGGTCTGCGCGACTTCAATAACAGAATCTTGGATTTTGCTGATAAAGCTATTAAATCCTTGGGCAAGTTGGGCAATTTCATCTTCACCATTTACAGGTAAGCGTTGGCGTAAATCACCTTCACCTTCGCCGATATCATGGAACATTGCTGCGACTTGGGCGATAGGACGGCTCACTGAACCTGCTACCACAATGGCGAGCATGATAAAGCCCGCGGCAATGATTACGGTCCAAATTAGGATCTGGTAGGCGGCATCTGTCAGCAGGGCGAAGACTTCGGCTTCAGGTACTTGGGCAACCAAATACCAATCCATCGACGGAATATAACTGCTGGCAACAAAGGTGTTTTCACCTTGGATATCGGTATTAATAAGATTGAAATCACTACGATTGAGTAATGAACTCATGTTGGCGCCCGAGTACAAACTCTTGAGGCTGCTCTTGCCAATTTGGCTGGCGTCTGGATGTAGTTTTACCTCGCCTTTGGCATCGACTAAGTAGACAAACCCGGTTTTTTCAATCTTAAAAGAGTCGAGGAGCCGCACCATATCATCGAGGGATTTGGCGAGACCAACAAGTCCGCGACCGTTAGGTTGTTGATAGTTTATAAAGAGTTTTACCTCACCATTGGCTTCGGTAAATACGTTTAACATCCGCTCTTGGCCGCTATCACGATAACCAAAAAACCACCCATCTTGGGCGGGCGTGAGTACGCGTAAAAAACCGTCCTGAGTATAATAGGCTGCGGTTTGTCTATCGGCGTAGGAGGCTTGGGCCAAATGATATTGGCGGGTGATGTCCTTTAATTGGGCAACGACGTGGGGCTCTTGCTCCGTTGGGCGGCCATTTTCAAGCCATTGCAGTAACATACGGCTGCTGGCGAGTTGTTCAGCTGCATTCATTAAGCTCGAAATATCCAGCTCAATCTTGTTGCGGATTTGCATCATTAGGCTAGGCATTTCCGACCCGAGCATACGTTGCTGAACCACATTTTTAGCACTGCGTTGGCTGAGCACGCCCACCAGAATGGTTGATAGCAGCACTGCAAATGCCACTGTCAGCAGAATTTTCTGCTTAATAGTAAGGTTATTAAATATCATAAATATCAATATGCCTGTGTTATACGTTTAGAAATATCGGTCGACGTTTTCTACCAATGACTTAGTATCGGACAGAAATGTTAAAAGTTAACCTTAGTTTTGGTCTAATGCCGAATAAAACAGCGTACAAGACATTTATTTGGCCTAACCTGTTGCTCTTGCGGTAGATCTTGTTATGTAGAGTATAGATGGAAATGAGTTGCTGATTTGAAGCATGTGATTTTTATGGTGCAATTGTGGCCAAAATGTAGGGGTAAGGCAAGTAAAAAGAAGGCGCTCAATGAGCGCCTTCTTCGGTAGAGATTACATATTCGGGTAGTTTGGACCGCCGCCGCCCTCGGGCGTCACCCAAGTAATATTTTGGCTAGGATCTTTAATGTCACAGGTTTTGCAATGGATGCAGTTTTGCGCATTGATAACAAACTTCGGTTGACCCGCTTCCTCAACAATTTCGTACACGCCAGCAGGGCAGTAACGCTGGGCGGGCTCGTTAAATTGCGCCAGGTTTATCCCGAGCGGAATGCTGTTGTCTTTTAAGCGTAGATGGCAAGGCTGGTCTTCCTCATGATAGGTGCTCGACAGGTAAACTGAAGAGAGCTTATCGAAGCTGAGTTTGCCATCGGGTTTGGGATAATCAATCTTGTTGTAGGCACTGACTGGAGCCATTTGTGCATAGTCTGGGTGTTCATCACGCAGGGTGATCGGGAACTTACCACCGAACCAGTTTTGATCTATGTAGTTAAATGCACCGCCAAGGAAAGTGCCAAACTTATGCATTGCCGGGCCAAAGTTGCGCGACTTATATAGCTCTTCGTGTAACCAGCTTTCTTCCAGATGGGTTTGGAAACAATCCAGATCTTTACCGCCTTCGACCTCGGCCATCATTGCCTTAGCTAAGGTTTCAGCCGCAACAATGCCGCTCTTCATGGCGGTATGCGTGCCTTTGATCTTGGCAAAGTTTAAAGTGCCCGCATCGCAACCAATCAGCAAACCGCCGGGGAAACTCATCTTCGGCAGTGAGTTCAGGCCACCTTTAGTGATAGCACGTGCACCATAGCTCAAACGCTCGCCGCCAGTTAAGTATTTGGCGATGACTGGGTGAGTCTTATAACGCTGAAACTCATCGAATGGACTTAAATGGGGGTTTTTGTAATTGAGGTCGATAATCAGACCCACGGCAATTTGGTTGTCTTCCATATGATAGAGGAAGCCACCACCCGAGGCGCCATCGGTTAATGGCCAACCACCTGTGTGTACCACTTTACCTTGTTCGTGTTGTTCGGCGGACACTTTCCAGATTTCTTTAAAGCCTAGGCCGTAATGTTGTGGTGTTTTACCATTATCTAAGTGGTATTTCGCGATCAGCTGTTTGCCTAAGTGACCACGGCAGCCTTCTGAGAACACGGTATATTTGGCGTGAAGCTCCATGCCGGGCATAAAGCTGTCTTTGGGTTGGCCATCGGCGCCGATGCCCATATCGCCAATCAGGATACCCTTCACGCTGTTATCTTTATTGAAGAGTAATTCGCTGGCGGCAAAGCCGGGGAAAATTTCTACGCCGAGTTCTTCGGCACGGGTCGCGAGCCAACGGCAGAGATTACCTACGCTGACAATATAGTTGCCTTCGTTGTGCATGGTTTTCGGCACAAATGCATTAGGCATGAGTTTGCTGTCGGTAGCGGAGTTGAGTAGATAGATTTCATCGTGGGTCACAGCTGTGGTGACGGGAGCGCCTTTATCACGCCAGTCGCTGAATAGCTCGTCTAATACCCTTGGTTCGAATACGGCGCCTGATAGAATATGCGCGCCCACTTCGGAGCCTTTTTCTACCACGCAAACGGTAATTTCTTTACCTGAATCCTTTGATATCTGCATTAATCGACACGCAGTCGCCAAGCCAGCTGGGCCAGCGCCGACGATAACAACATCGAATTCCATTGATTCGCGTTCCATCAGTTCACCTTTTCCTTCGCTTATCCCCAATTTATATCGGGTGTTGTAGTTTGTTTGTAAACGGGCGTTTTATTACTAATGTCCACCTTACCTCAAAATCACCGCAGGGCACAGGGGCTAAGCAGGCTGTTTAGCCTAAAGAGTGACAAATCTTTGGGTGAGCACTGTCACAGATTGTTCACGCTCAGTTGAAGCGGATCAAGAAATACCTGTTTAGGGGTATAGCTAGCCAATACTTTCGGCTTATAATCACGGCTGACGGTTCTCCGAGCTTGCCTACCTAAGTCAACAGATATGGTGGTGTAGCCGTGGCAATAAGGCCACTGGGGTGAGTAAAGAAATGCACTCGCCTCCCACACTTGGAAAGGTGATCATGTCTCAATTACAAGACAATTTTGGTCGTAAATTTCATTACTTACGGATGTCAGTCACTGACGTTTGTAACTTCAAATGCAGCTATTGCCTCCCCGATGGTTATCATCCCAATGGCAAGCAACAGTTTTTATCTCTCAGTGAGATAGAAAACTTGGTGTCCGCATTTAGCCTCGTTGGCACTCAAAAAATCCGTATTACTGGCGGTGAACCCACGCTGCGTAAAGATTTTACCGATATTATTCGAGTCGTTGCCGATAATCCGCGTATTCATACCGTAGCCACTACCACTAATGGATATAGGCTCGAGAAGCATGCCCAAGAGTGGTTCGATGCTGGTCTGCGCCGCATCAATGTGTCGGTAGACAGCTTAGATCCTAAGATGTTTTACCAGATCACCGGCGAGAATAAGTTCGACGAGGTGATGAGTGGTATCGATGCTGCATTATCAGCAGGCTTTGAGCGCGTAAAAGTCAATGCGGTATTACTCAAAGGCATGAACGATAAAGATTTACCGCGCTTTTTGAATTGGATTAAGCATACGCCCATCGATCTGCGTTTTATTGAGTTAATGGAAACCGGCCTTGGCCGCGAGTATTTCCAAGCCCACCACTTAGCGGGGGCCGATATTAAAGTTCAGTTGCTTGCCAACGGCTGGCAATTGGATACACCCCGTGCCGACGATGGCCCTGCGCAAAACTTCAGCCACAGTGACTTTAAGGGCCGTATCGGCTTGATCATGCCCTACGCTACTAACTTCTGTGCGAGCTGTAATCGCTTGCGGGTCTCGGCCAAAGGTAAGTTGCACTTGTGCCTGTTTACCGAGTCCGGTATTGATTTGCGTGATCTACTACAACACCCGAGTCAGCAAGCGGAATTAATCGAGCGGTTACACGGTCAACTGGCACAGAAGAAAGAAACCCATTATCTGCATCAGGGCATTACTGGCGTAACTCAGCATTTGGCCTCGATTGGCGGTTAATCTAACTTAGGTTTTAGTCTGCTTATCGCGTGATCTTTCATTTAGTTAGGTTTCGCGATTGCGCTCAATTTCCAATATGCTTGAATTTAGCAGCAGTTTAAAGGATCGCTTCAATGAGCAATGTATTTACCCATATTAATGCCGACGGCAATGCCCACATGGTCGATGTGACCGAGAAAGCCGTGACCGAGCGTGAGGCCCGTGCCGAAGCCTTTATCGAGATGGCGAGCGCGACCCTTGAGATGATCATGAGCGGCAGCCACCATAAGGGCGATGTATTTGCCACCGCGCGTATCGCGGGGATCCAAGCGGCGAAAAAGACTTCAGATTTAATTCCGTTATGCCATCCACTAATGCTAACCAAGGTCGAAGTCGAGCTTGAGGCTCAGCCTGAGCACAATCGTGTGCGCATCACTAGTCTGTGTAAATTGTCCGGCAAAACCGGTGTCGAAATGGAGGCGCTCACGGCGGCCTCTGTCGCAGCGCTGACGATTTACGACATGTGCAAAGCCGTGCAGAAAGACATGGTGATTTCACAGGTGCGCCTGCTCGAAAAACGCGGCGGCAAGTCGGGACACTTTAAAGCTGAATAACGTAAAGCGAGATAAGAATATGATTAACGTGTTGTTTTTTGCCCAAGTTCGTGAGCTTTTAGGTACGGCACAACTGAGTGTTGAAGCGAGCGAGCAGACACAAACTGCGGAAGGATTACGGGCAACTTTAGCGGCTAAAGATGATAAATGGGCCAAAGTGTTAGCCTCGGACAAATTACTGGTGGCGGTAAATCAAACCATCAGCCAGTGGGATACCCGAGTGAGTGATGGTGATGAAGTCGCCTTCTTCCCACCTGTGACCGGAGGTTGATATGCGTTTACTGCCGAATGTACGGGTGCAAACCGTTGATTTTAATGTGGCTGATGAGTACCACCAATTAGCCCAAGATAACAGCGATGGCGCCGTTGTGACTTTTGTTGGCAAGGTGCGCGACTTTAACGATGGCTCAGTGGTGACGGATCTAACCTTAGAGCACTACCCCGGTATGACGGAGCGCGTTCTTGAGCAAATCGTTGCCGAGGCGCGTGAGCGTTGGCCGCTCAATAAAGTTACGGTTATCCACCGTGTTGGCACGATGGCGCTGGGTGAGCAAATTGTGTTTATTGGTGTCACCAGTGCTCATCGCAAGGCTGCCTTTGCGGCCTGCGAATTCTTAATCGACTTTTTGAAGACCAAAGCCCCTTTCTGGAAATTAGAAGCTGGGGACAAGGGCAAGAATTGGGTCGAGGCCAAGGATGCCGACGAGCAAGCGGCGCAAGTGTGGCAACATAAAGACTAACGTAAGACTGAGCTAGCAGCAGGCGAGACTGAGAGGTGAGTTTATGCACGGTGTGACAGGGTTAGGCAAAATCTGGAGTCTAGTATTTTCTCTAGCATTGTCGTTCAGTGTTGCCTTGATGCCTGCCGTTAGTCGCGCCGAGACTGTGCCTGCGATTGCGGCCGCCGCGAATATCAAGTTTGCCCTCGATGATATTGTTAAAAACTTCAGCGCTGAAACCGGACTTAAGGTGCGGGTATCCTATGGCTCATCGGGTAATTTTGTCGCGCAAATTCAACATGGTGCGCCATTTGAAATGTTGCTTAGTGCCGATGAGCGTTATATCTATGAGCTGCAAAAAGCGGGCTTTACCCGCGATGAAGGCGTGCAATACGCAGTCGGTCGCCTAGCCTTAGTCGCCCCAAACAAGTCCCCTTTAACCTTGGATACTGAACTTAACGGCGTAAAAGCCCTGCTCGCCGCGGGTAAGTTGGAGCGCTTTGCGATTGCTAACCCTGAGCATGCGCCCTATGGCGAACGCGCCCGTGAACTGTTGCAAAAACTAGGCTTGTGGGATGGTCTACAAACCAAGCTAATCCTAGGTGAAAATGCCTCCCAAGCGGCGCAATTTGCCGTGAGTGGCTCCACTCAAGGCGGTATTATTCCGTTATCGCTTGCCTTAGCGCCACAGTTTAAAGCATTAGGCCAAGCAATTGCTTTACCCGAAGATCTTCACGGCCCACTTTATCAGCGTATGGTGCTAACGCCTAAAGCGGGGGTAACTGCGGAGCGTTTTTATCAATATCTTCAATCTGATGCCGCCAGAGCCGTATTTGTGCAATACGGATTTGGTCTACCCGCTCAGTAAGGTCTTCAATGGATTGGCAGGCGCTTTGGTTATCGGTCAAACTCAGTAGCATCACAGTCTTGGTGTTGATCCCGCTGGCGATTCTGGCGGGGCGAGCCTTAGCCTATCGTCAGTTTGTGGGTAAGTCCTGGGTTGAAGCTTTAATCATGGTGCCCTTAGTCTTGCCGCCGACTGTGATTGGTTATTACTTGCTGGTGGGGCTTGGCAGCCAAAGCTGGTTAGGGCAATGGTTAGAGCGCCTAACTGGGCAGCAATTAGTGTTTCATTTCTCGGGGTTAGTGCTGGCGTCCGTGCTGGTGAATATTCCCTTTGCGTTGCAACCGATACAACGTGCCTTTGAAGCGGTTCCCCACGATGTGCGCGATGCTGCGGCCTGTTGCGGTATGAGCAAACTTAAAATCCTGCTCAAAATTGAATTGCCTATGGTATGGCCAGGGGTATTGACCGCCTTAGTACTGTGTTTCTCCCATGTACTCGGTGAGTTTGGGGTCGTGTTGATGATGGGCGGGAATATTGCCGGCGAGACCAAGACGATATCGATCTCCATTTATGACAGCGTGCAGGCCTTCGATTTTGGTGCTGCAGGTACTATGTCTCTGGTATTGCTGTTATTTGCCATTACCGCATTGGCTCTCACCACCAGTCTATCGCGGCGTTTAGGAGGTCAGGGTGGCGCAAATCATCGCTGATCTGCATTGCCAGATCCAAAACCATAAGCATATTAAACTGAGCGCCGAATTTAGCTGTAAGGCGGGTGAGGTGCTGGCCGTCGTCGGGCCTTCGGGTGGCGGTAAGACAACGTTACTGCGGATGATCGCTGGGCTGAATCATCCCGATGCGGGCAGCATTGTGTTTGGTGAAACGCCATGGTTCGACCATCAAAGTCGCACCGCACTGACACCGCAGCAGCGCCATATCGGCTATATGCCACAGCATTTTGGGCTTTTTCCTAATCTTACCGCACTCGAGAACGTGGTCGCGGGGCTTGACCATATTCCCAAATCGGAGCGAGTTGCTAGGGCAAAAGATTGGCTAGAGCGGGTCAATCTGCATGGTTTACCCGATAGGTTGCCGATGCATCTTTCGGGCGGTCAACGCCAACGGGTTGCGCTTGCCCGCGCCCTTGCCCGTGAACCGTCGGTGTTGTTACTCGATGAGCCCTTTTCGGCGGTGGACAGAGAAACCCGCGAGCGTTTATACCTCGAACTTGCTCGCCTAAAAGAGCAGCTGCTTTGCCCCGTGATTATGGTGACCCACGATCTAAATGAAGCGCTGTTGCTGGCCGATTCGATGATCTTGATTAGCCAAGGTCAGATGTTGCAGCAGGGCGCGCCGTTTGAGGTGTTATCGCGGCCACGTAACGAGGCCGTTGCGCGGCAGATGGGCTTAAGGAATATTTTCGATGGCGAAGTGGTGTTTCAAGATCGCACTAAAGACATCACCTGGCTCAAATTTGGTGAGCAGCTGATCGCCAGCGATTTTGGCAAAGACCGCAGTGTTGGCAGTAAAGTTCGCTGGGTCATCCCCAATCAGGGTATTCGATTTAACGCCATTTCAAATGGACGTTTATGCCGTAGTTTTAATAAGTTAGATGTGACAATAGACTCATTACTTGTGATGGGCGAGTCGGTGCGGGTCGTCTGTTATGCTACCGGGACTAAACTACAGCTTAATACGGAAGTGTCACTTCATCTCGCACAGAAGCTTGGCTTAACCAAAGGAATGCAAACCACGGTTGCGCTCAAATCTGAGCAAATTCATATTTTAGAGTAGTACTTACTCATCAATTATTTGCGTGGATTATGGCGTTTAGCTCACTTATTAATTGAATCAACGTTGATCTAAACTCAGTTAATTCTGCCTCCGCGTCGTCATAAACTTCTTGTCTGATTTTCTCTTCTAGTAACCAAGCCTGCTCTGAAATTGATGTGAGACCTAACATACTTATTGTTCCCGCAGTTCTATGGAGCTTGTCTGCAAGTTGGGGAGCTGTTAGTTGAATATCTAGTAGCGAACTTTCAAGTTCATCTTTAAACATCAATAGCATTTTGCTTAATGCCTCACCACCAAATGCTTTCTCAAGCATTTTGATATCGATAAGTGCAGGTTTTAATTGTGGGAGCCATTTCAATAGCATTTTATATAATTCATCTAGATGTAATGGCTTTGCGAGTAAGTCATCCATTCCTACCGCAACGCATTGTTCTTTTTGCTCATTTAATACATTGGCCGTGAGAGCAATGATAGGTGTATGCTGACCAACTATCTCCTGTGATCTTACTTTTTGGGTAAAAGTGTAACCATCCATTACTGGCATTCGACAATCACATAATATTAAGTCGTAATGTCTTTGTTCCATGAGTTCGAGTGCTTGGACTCCGTGTTCGGCAATATCACAATCTAAACTCAATTGCTTTAGCTGTCGTTTTACCAATATCTGATTAAGCTGATGATCTTCAACTAGTAAAATGTTACATTCAGGCCAATTTACCTTAAGTGTAATTTCCTTCTGCGGTATCGAGACTGTAGTATCAATCCACCCCATGTTTATGTAACACACATCCTTAACAGCCTGTGATGTTAAAGGGTTAGAATTCAATAAACATTGCTCGTTTTGGTATTTATAACCGAGTGCTTCATTAAGCTGAATACACAATATCTGTTGCCGATCATCCGAAGCATTATCAGTAAATAACAGGTCTGCATTGGCTTTATTCTCAGTTAATACAATGCCTAATGACGCTAAATGCCAAGACAAAGTGTGGTGCAATTTCATATCTTTGATTGCGATATGTGCGTAGAGTCCCTGCAATTTTTTATCAAATGCATCTTGAGCAACTACAGGTAAACGAATACGTAAACCGATAAAGGTACCTAAATGAGGAGCGCTATTTAGGATAATGTCACCACCCATCATTTCGGCGAGTGTATGGCTAATAGCTAGGCCTAAACCTGCCCCGCCGTAGCTACGGGAAGTTGAGGCATCAGCTTGTTCGAAAATATTAAATATCCGTGCTTGAGTCTCAGTGCTCATGCCGATACCCGTATCTTGTACGCCAATAAGCAGTAATTGTTGACCATCATTTTCACTTTCTAGTTTGACCGATACTTCTATAAACCCGCGTTCAGTGAATTTAATGGCGTTATTTACCCAGTTGAATAGGATTTGCTTTATGCGAAGGCTGTCTCCAGTTACCTGTGCTGCTACACCTTGGTCAACGTGTAAATAGAAGTTTAAGTTTTTGGTATGTAAATCATTCATAACCATATAAAGCGTACTATCGAGAACTTCACGTAATAGAATTGGGGTTGATTCTAAGCGCATTTTCCCCATGTCAATTTTAGAAAAATCGAGAATGTTATTAATGATTTGGAGAATTTCTTCGGCACCATTAATAATGATTTGCACCATTTGTTTTTGTTCTATACCAAGAGGGGTAAAGCTGAGTTGCTCTGCCATACCCACGAGTCCATTCATGGGCGTGCGGATCTCATGGCTCATGGCTGCGAGAAATTCAGCTTTTCTTTTAGTGGCTTGCTCGGCGTTTTCTTTTGCGATGGCTAGAGCATTTTCGACGATGCGCCGTTTATTGATTTCTTGCCTGAGTTTTAAATAGGCTATGGTTAAGCCGCCAATGAAAAGCAGTAAACCTATCGCAATTGGCAGTAGTGTTTTGAGTAAGGTGTGCCAAGAGATGCCTTCGCTGTAATTTACGGCTAGCCAAGTATTACGGATCTGCTGTTTTTCTTTCTCACTCATACTGGAGAAAACACGGTTAATTAATGGGATAAGTGGCCAATAAGGTTCACGAACGGTAACAGCGAGTTCATCTTTATAAGGCGTTGGTGCCGCTACTCGTAATTCATCGTCAAATTTGTCGTCGATAAGCATAGTCACAACGGCCAAATTACCTATGTAAGCCGCTGCTTTGCCCTTTGCGACTAAGGTCAGACCTTCGTCGGGATTGGCAGAAACTACAACATCGATATTCGGATAGGCTTTTTTAATGCTTGGCAGCAGTAGATTATCTGTGATGACCACGCGTTGAAAGTTCAGCTCTGACAGACCTGCGATTCGTGGGCTACTGCGTGCTGTGGCTATCACAATAGGAAAAGATGTAAAAGTTTCGCTCATGTGCCAGTCTGGATATTGTGCACTGAGTCGAGTTGGTAAAATAGCAAGGTCTATTTCGTGACTAATCAGTGCACTTTGGAGTTCATGCCAAGTTCGTGAGTCTTGAGTCGCATAATCTAGCCCAAGTTTTTCCTTGAATTGCTCAAGGTAATCTGCAATTAAACCAACCAAGATGCCTTTGTTGTTGACCGAAGAGAATGGTGTCCAATGATTTACAAATCCGACTCTGAGAGATGGTAGGCCCGCTAACCATTCACGTTCATTGGGTCTAAGTAGAAAATTACTGTGGCCTAAAAAGTGAAGATCACCCATACCCAGCCAAGTCATTTCGAGAGCATTACGCTCTTCTACACTCAGAGCCATTAGGGCATTATCGAGTTGTGTTACAAGCAGACTATTGTTCTTCGTGATGCCTAAATGCAAGTTTTCCATCATCAGTGGTGCTTGGGCAACGATAAGAAGTTCAGGATGTGCACTAATGTACTGGTTAGCAACGTGGAGATTGCCAATATAGGCATCAGTTGTTTTATCAATGACCGAACTAAGTGCTTGTTCAGTATTCGAAAATGTAACTTCAGATACAGTCGGATAATGCAACTTGACTAACTTTTCGGTTGAGAACCCCTTTTCGACAGCAATCCTTGCACGGCCAAATTCACTCACATCGCG
Organism: Shewanella sp. 8A; assembly: GCF_023475945.1. Lineage (NCBI taxonomy): Bacteria > Pseudomonadati > Pseudomonadota > Gammaproteobacteria > Alteromonadales > Shewanellaceae > Shewanella > Shewanella sp. 8A. The sequence goes on along the minus strand of NZ_JAMDJP010000006.1, from coordinate 114,698 downwards.
AAAAAATCGGCTGTCGTAACGAATAACGACAACAGTTGGGGAGGTGTAGTATGAGCGGCTAAACATAAGGCATTGAGTACGTTCAACAGTACGAAAAGCGTCAAGCAAGACATCGACTTCCCCATTACAGCCAGCAGAATAGAGGCTCATCCAATTGGGATAAACCTTCCAGTCAATTTGATAATTAAGATTTTTGGCGAGCAGTTGTATGAGTTCAACACTAAATCCCGTTGTTATCTGGTCATTAATTTGTTGAAAAGGTCCCCAGCCGTTGGCGAGTACGCCTACTCTAATGGTTGTGGTTTTGGGCTGTTCGGCATGAGTGATAAAAGTCATGCATAGCAGGGATAAGCAACTGAAGATGCAAAGAAGTTGGTTACGCATTTTTTGAGTCGTACTCATCTCTATGGCCAAAGTGGATTAAGTCTCGAAAAAATCACTGATGCCAAGTAGTATAGATAAGGCATCCATAAGTTCACATTATCACGGGAGTTGTATATGGCTTTTAAGATCATCCTTGCCGACGATCACCCTATTATACTCACTGGCGTGCGTAGTTTGATGGCTGAAATGCAGCCAAGTTGTGACATTGTTGCGGAAGCAAATAATGTTTCCGAATTATGGCGTACATTGGAGCAACATGAATGTGACTTATTGATCACAGACTTTAGTATGCCTAATGATGACAATGCCGATGGTATGACCATGATTAAACAGCTGAGGCGAAAATATCCAAACTTACCCATAATAGTGTTAACTCAAGTGCATAATTTAGGTGTGCTGCAAGCCCTTATGCAAATCGGCATTAATGGCTTATTGTTAAAAAAATCAGTCATAGCTGAATTAGCGAATACTGTTAAAAAAGTATTATCGGGTTCAGTGTATATTGGTGATGCCGTTCGTGAATTGTTAAATGAACAAGGTATTAATCAATATGCTATCCCAGTTGAACTTTCACTCAAAGAAATAGAAGTGGTACGTTTACTGGCAAATGGTATGTCAGTGACTCAAGTTGCCAGCTATTTACACCGCAGTGTAAAAACCATAAGTACCCAAAAAACCAATGCGATGCAAAAACTCGGTTTAAAAAATGACAGTGAATTGTTTCATTATGCACAGCAACAGGGCTTATTTTAATGTTAAAGTGGAGGGATTTCAGCCTCAAACATAATAGTCACATCCCCTTGGTAAGTACTTCCTGGATATTTCATCATTTCAGTTAAGTTGGTTTTGTCAATTTCAAATGAAAAATTTCGTGCAACATTAATATATTCCCCATTTATATTTGTAAAGCGGTACTTTGATGTTGTTAGCAATATTGATTTTCCTTCACCATTTATATAATTGATTTTAACATTTGTTTTGTGGCTGTTTTTAATGTTTTTAAGTTGGCACTGGCGATTATTTTGATATTGGCAATAACTCAATGAAACATCAAATGCTGCACTACTCCAGAGTCTAAATGGTAATTCCGCCTTCAAGTTAGATGGTGTTTTACCGTTGTTCATCCATGGTGCCCAGCCCTTGGGCGGTTGCAAGATCACTTTATTGCTGCCAGCAGGGAACTCTACCTTAAGTTGATGTGTGACCCTTAAGGTAAACTCTATTGTTACGTTTGAGTCTGAGTAGGTTGCGTCGCCAAAATCGAGATCTTTATTGCGTCCAAGGCTCAAGGTTAAACTGCCCTTATAAGTGCCATTTTCCATTTTTAATGGATCTGGCGGTTGTAGTTTATATCCCATATAAATTCTTTCAATTCGAATGTCAGTTGAGGTAAATGTTGAATTGAATCTATTATCGTAACAAAACCCACCAGATTTTTGATTAGCATCTTTTATGTCATACATATAGTGGAGATTATAGACGCTTGCCCATACCCCTAATCTATAATTACATGCTCCTAAAACATTCGTTTCTGGCCATTCACTACCAGTTGTACCAGCTTCTTTAATATAGTTTGGACTCTGGTTTGCACCAAGTTGTGTTAATTTAAACTTCATTTTATGGGGGGAACTACTCCCAACTTTAGTTAGTTCAATTTCTTTTTCTCCAGTAAATTTCTGATATATAATGGCATGTTCTAATTTACCATCATTTTTTATGAGCCTTGATGTGATATTGGTTGGTATGCTTACAGCTTGTTCATTTTCTAATGATGCCTTGCCGTTGCACCAGAAACCTTCTAGTGGCCTTCCTATAGAGCATGTTGTGGTATTAATAAACTTACTGCCAGTAATATCATATGGTGCAGGTTTATATTCAGCCGTCACTTGAATAGTAGCAGCTTGTGTTAAGGGGATTGATAATATTGTAAGTATCAATATATATAACGCATTACGATAATTCACTTGGCTAGGTTCTCTGTTAATGTTTGTTGTGCCCATGATTGGGCATGACAAGTGATATTGCCTAATAGCAATAGGTTCTGTTCACGTTTAACTCGGTGTAAATCGAGTTCAAGGTTGCACTCTTGTATACCTTGATATTCCACTTGCAAGCTCGGGTGGCGTTCACTCATTTCTACGGCAAAAAAGCCATCGGCCTCACTCAAGCTGCGTCCCGCATGGTTGGCGATAAGCGCGCCTTTAAGCGGTCTTCCTTGCTGGTCAACTAAGCGGCCAATCACAGTGACAGTCTTCATGACTCTGATTTGTTGGTAACTGACGCCTCCCTTATTGAGGTGGTAGTGCAATACGCTCGGTTGGATGACTGAAGGTGTGTCATCAAAGTCCTGTATGGCGAGTTGTACGCTACCACTGCGATAGGCGGTTACTGGCACTAAGTTGCGCCCAGGCTTTAAGCGCACACTACCACCGTGCTCATCATCTGCTTGTAAAATGATGTCAGGGCTGTCTGCAATCACATCGACTATCATGCCCGCATCGTAGTTTTGGCTCTGGCCTGAAATGCTGAGTTCACCCTGTTGCCCTAGTGCAAGCATGCTATCGAGGTTGATGCCGCCTGATATACCACCGTTATAGGACGATGACTGTGCATAGACATCGCCGCTAACAATATCGTTGCTAAAGCGGCTATTAACGGTTGCACCAACCCCATAGCTATCCGTGTTTAGCCCCATCCCAATGGTTTCAATCCCACGCCAGTCCAGTTGCTGTTGGTAATCAACATAGGCATGCTGCTCTTGCCCGCCAGAGCGTGAAGTTCTGCTACCCAAGCCACCACCGATTCGACGCGTTTGATCGCCTAAGTTCATACTGAAATAAAGTGCGCCACCTTGGTCGCGCTGACCTAAGGTGTTAATGTTGCCCGGACGATCGAACGCGGTTACACTCCAGCTGATTTGACGTCCCCAGAGCTTACCGCTGTACTGCCAGCCTAAATCTATCCCTTGACCTTGCTCTGATTGATGTGACAAATAGGCGGAAATAGAGTGACCTTTCCCTAAGTTATGCTGCAGAGATACACTGGTCTTTTGGGACTTAGAGTTAGTAATATCAATGTGTTGTGATTGACTGAGCTGTTGTTGATGGCTGAGTACAAAGCTACCTTGCCTGTAGCTATAAACTGCTTGCAAATCCAAATCGCTGCCCTGTTGCTCATCCATGACCCAATTACCAAAAAAGCGCAGTTGTTGGTTCCAGTCCCAATCGGCCGAAACGCTATAATGCCAACCCTTATCAACAAATTGGGCCGCTGCTCCAAGGATAATCGCCGGTGTTAATAAGTAGTTTGCGAGTACCCCCGTGCTGAGTCCGCGTCTACTTTCATCATCCCAATTCGTTATTTCGGATAATTTTTCTCCAGCAAACCAGTTCACTCGAAAAGGGTCTTCGGTGTTTTGCCATTGAATGGGTTTGTTAATGATTTCTCGACGACGTTCAGTGATTTGACCATCTTCTAGAATCCGAATTTCAACTTCATATATGCCAGATGGTAATACTTTAGTATCAATGGCTTGTAGGCCAGTCTTAATCTGTTGCGAGTTGATCAATTGTCCATTTTGATAGATTTCAACCATACCTGCACGATTCGGAGTGACATAAATCGGTGTGGCACTGGCGTAGGTTTGATCAACCAATAATTGATTAGAGTCACCCAGCATCACGCCCATTACAGCTTGTGAGCTGCCGCTGTAAATGATGGGCTGACGAACTAAGCCTTGAGCATAAGGGGAGAAATACCCGAGTCGATAGAAGTGTCCTTCGTTTTGGCGTTCGGTATATAACTGTTGAATACTCGAGTTGAGTGTCTCTTCGTTATTTTGAGTGACTTCGCCTTCTAATAATGTGGTCCATTGGCCTAAACTCGCTTGAGCCTGCAAATTATAACGGCCTGCGTGAGTGCTCTCATCGGATTGACTCCAATTGAGCTGTTGTCGAAATAGCGCACCATAGCTGCCTTGTACAGGCAAGGCATAGTAGTGTGAGTTTAACTCTTGCTTCTCGATTTTGGCCGTTAAAATCGCTAACTGAGAGTTTTCTAAATTGTACTCAATCGCTAATATGTCACCTTGACAAGCTTTTTGACACAAACCTAACTTATGCTTTTGGTTTAATTGCGTTATCCAAAACAGTTGCTGGCGTTCGTCAATATCACTTTCGCTCACGTCTATGAGTTTTAATAGTTGCACACTGGTATCGAGTCCTAACACTATTTCACCTTCGCCAAGCAATTTATTATCGATGGTGATTCTTACTGTTAATGGGGCATTAAAAAAATGCTCAGAAAATCCATCGGGCAAGTCTTGATATTGCTTTAACAGCTTGAGTGAGTCTGATGGTGTGCTATTAGCCAAAGAGCAAGAGCTAAAGATTAGCGTTGCGATCAGAATAGTCAGGATCAAAGATGACAAGTGTGTTGCCTCATATCGAAAAAATGAAAAGCATGAGTCGTTAACTTGAAAATTAATAAAGCTCCCTTCGCGGGAGCTTTTTTGAAATTTAACTTAATAAATCTCTATGGTTTTTTAGGTGGTGTTTCAGATTCGAAAATCATATTGACCATGCCTTGGTAGTTACCTGCGACATAGCCGCTTGCAGGGACAGTTGGAATGATCTCTAGTCCAAGGGTTTTACCCGTTTTAGCATTGTCGACATCGACTAATTCTGTCGCAGATGTCTTCAGTTCAATACCGCCCACTTTAACTGTTAGTGCAATATTATCATTGCCACTGGCGATAATGGCTGGGTTTGATAAGTAACCCGTAATAGCACCAATGGTACTTTTAACTTCTAGTTGCTTATTTAATTGATCTAGCTTTTTTGTATGGGCGTTATATGCTAACTTTTGCTGGCTGTTGATCCAGTTATCATTGCCTGTTGGTTGCACAAAAAAGTTCTCTGACGGAATTTGTGCAATCACAGTGACTTGATGTTCAATCTTTTCAGCCGCAAATGAGTTCATGGCCACTAATAAGGTTATTGGGGCCGCCTTCCATATTTTCATTACAGTCTCCTTTAGGATGCATTAGTTACCAATAACTATGCTTTGGGTTTTATCACCTTCAATCAATTGAAAGTGATAGCTTTCGTTACTATTCTTTACCAGTTGTTTTTTTGAACCGGGTAAGATGTGCAATTTGGTCGCTGTGGAACACTCTTTGGTTTTTTTGTTACATGATTCAAAAAAATCTAAAATAATAGTCGTATTCCCGTTATTTTTTATTTCTGCGCTATTTGTGTCTTCCGTTATTTCAGTTGAGTATTTAGGTTCTTCTGGGGTGATAAATAAAAATGCCCCATAACCTGTTAGTATTTGTATTCCGGCAGTGAGTTTTTCACGCGTTTGCTCAGTTTTTTGCTCATCAAATCCATCATTGTTTTTTGGCTGCACTGGTACAAAGCGAACTCTAAAGTAACGTTCTGTGTCTTTTTTATCTAAGAATAACAATCTCGTTGCTTGTACTCCCTTGGCTGGAATAATTAAGCGAGACGGGCTCGCTATCAAGGCGCGGTTTTCTGTTTCCTGTTCTGGCACTTCATAGGGTTGGCCATTTTCATCATATTTTATTTCGTTAATCGATATTTTAATAAATGCGGTTGAATCACCCATGTTCATTATTTTTTTCAAATAAGTGGTTTTATTGCTAGGCATATAGTCAAATAAGGTTCCTATGCTTATTTCTGCCGCAGCATAAACTTGAGAGCTATAAAAAATAATACCAAAAAGCGCTAAATATAATCGCATTATTATTGAGTTACCTTGTATTGAGTTGCCTTGATTTCATTTTTTTTGGTTGATGTTGCTGTTCGATTGGAACAACATTTTAGCTGTATTTTATATGGGTGATTTTTATGCGTTAATAGGAATAGTCCTATAATAAAGTTCAGTGATTTTTTGTTTTTAGGATTTATCTGATAGAAACGAGTGCCAATTTAGTTAAAAATAAGTCAGATATATTAATATTCTGTAGGTATCTATGCTGTCAGTTAAACGTAAAAAAGTGAGTGAAGATATTGCAAGCTGCATTATGTCTGATGTGGTTATGCCTTTTTATCAGCCTATTATCGGGGTTGATAAAACCGTTATAGGATATGAAGCACTTGCACGCCGTTGGGATGCCAAGAGTCATGCATATGTAGGTATTGATTTTTTATTGTTAGATCAAAATACTTCTCTGCATATAGATATATGGATGTTGAGGTCGATTCTTAAAGACTTAACTAGATTGGCCGATAAAGGCGTTGGCATACTGTCCATTAATTTAAATCCCATGCCATACAGTGTTACTTATCAAAATTTATTGCAAATGCTGTTGCTTCAAGCAAAAGTGCTGGGCATCAAAATTTGGTTTGAAGTGTTAGAACACACTTTATTAGATGATAAACAGCATGAATTGATTGAAATGTTACGGGCACGAGGAGCCAGCATCGTACTGGATGATTTTGGCACCCAAGAATGTAATTTCTTACGTATGATGGTATTGCCCTATGATGTCATCAAGTTAGATCGTTCCCTTTTGCTGCAAGCTTGTCGCTCTTCACATTCAATGCGAATTTTGACGAGCTTAGTTGAGTATTTACAGCGATTAGGAATGCAGGTTGTTTGTGAAGGTGTGGAGACTTTGATGCACATTGATGTGGCAACCTTATTGGGGTGCGATTATCAACAGGGATATGCCCATGCTATGCCAGCGCCGATTTCACACTGGGGTAGTTAGGGTGAATCACGCATTAGCTGCAAATTAACTGAGACTGTTTATTTTGTTTTTCGCTTACCTAGTAATCCCATCCAAAATGTTCCTTCCAACAGCATACCTAAGATGATAAACGTCACGGCGCTTGTGGCGCTGCCATAGGCGTAGGCGCTTAATGCTGCAAGCAATAGCAAACTTAAGCTAATCCAGCGTGTAATTGGTTTCATATGCACTCCGATTTAAATGGCCGTTTAGTTGACTCTAGAACAACGGGATTGCATTGCCAATCGTACTTTTTGACGACACAGATGCGCTAAAATACCAGCTGAAATTCAATTAGTGTGATTTTAAATGGCTAAATGATGGGTTTTTACGGTAAATGTCATACTTCAAAATCCCCAGATGATCAAAGCTTAATCTTGTTTCCATCGGTGTTTCAGTCGCTATTAGGTAAACTGAATGCATTCGTCAGTGTTTGCTGAGTTTGAATCAAGTGGATTGAGCAATTCACATGAGTGATGAACTAGGCGCCATCATGGGCAAACAGGGATAAAAGCGATGGGATTTTGGTACGCCATCGACATCTAACTGATTGTCTCATAAGATACAAACTTAGCCGATTTTTATGGAGGAACCATGAGACTATGGTTGCTAGGATTCATGTTGGTATCTGGGATTGCCACCGCAGCCCAGAGCATGTATTCGATGCTTTCGAGCGGTGAGTATCTGCCGCCGTTAAGCGTGATGCAGCAAATTGAGAAGGAGTTTCCTGGCGTGATTGCCGAGTTTGAAATGGAAATGCAGGAAGGCGAGTTGGTCTACCAGTTTGAGTTGATTAATCCGCTGGCGAATGCAATTACCCGTTTCGAATATCGGGCGCGAGATGGTAAGTTATTGAAACAAAAAGCGGGTAAAGTCACAGCCGATGATGTCGGCGAGGTGGAAGCCGCACGCCTTATCAGCACTAAGCATCAAACCTTCTCCGGCATTATTGCAATGGCGACTCAGGATCATAAGGCCTTTCTGACCGATGCAAAATTAGACCATGACTTAGGTATCAGTTACTTAGAGTTAAAGTTGCTGGACGATACAGGCAAGTATAAATTGGCATTCGATATTGAAAATTTACGACAGTTACCTTTACTTAAGTGGGATTAGCACGCTGAGAATTACCGCTAAGTGAAGACAGGGGAGCGCAGCATACAGATGAAAATACTTTTAGTTGAAGATGATGCGACAACGATCGACTACATCGTTAAAGGATTTCTTGAGCAGGGACATAATATTGAGACCGCCAGCGATGGTCATCAAGGTCTGCTGCAAGCCACGAGTGGTCAGTACGACCTTTTGATTCTCGACCGCATGTTGCCCCAACTCGATGGGTTGAAACTGCTGGCCGCCCTTAGAGCAACTGGCAACCAAACTCCAGTGCTTATCCTGTCGGCGCTGGCCCATGTGGATGAAAGGGTAAAAGGTCTGCGTGCGGGTGGCGATGATTATATGACTAAGCCCTTTGCCTTTTCGGAGCTGCTTGTACGTGCCGAAAAGTTGATGCAACGGGGCCAATCTGTACCTATTACCACAGATCTGGTGGTCGGCGGCTTAAAAATGGAGCTGCTAACACGCAACGTGACCTTAGATGGCCACGATTTAATGCTGCAACCCAAAGAATTCCAATTGCTTAAGTATCTGATGGAACACGCTAATCAGGTTATTAGTCGGACGCTATTATTTGAAGCCGTGTGGGATTATCACTTTGATCCCCGTACTAATGTGATCGACGTGCATATCGCCAAGTTACGTCGCAAGTTTGAAGAGTTAGGCCACGGTGAATTGATTGAAACCGTAAGGGGAGCGGGTTATCGCTTACGCCAAAGGCATTAAGCCTTACCAAAGCAGCGCCTGGCGCATCACTATTATCTTCTCGACTTTAGTGACTGTGATCATAGGCGCTTTGCTGTTTGCCCTTTATCGGCAACTTATTATCGAACAGCAGTACCAAGTGACTCAGTATCTTGAGTCCGAAACCCAACGCTATCAGCAGCTTGCTCTTACTGTCGACCGTCGCAGTTTTGCGGCGCAAATTCGTGCTGCCGATCCGCAGACGGCGCTTATCGCTTGGCGCAATAGCTATGATATGGTTGGCGCCTTAAGCTTTATGCCCGAAGGTATGCCTATGCTGCCACAAACCCGGGATTTTCCGATTTTAACGGGCGGTCCAGATAAGTTGCATATCCTTACCGGCGGCCTAGTGATGACTCGCTATGGCCCCGTACTTATCGCCACCCGTACCGACAACTTAGCCACACTCATCGATAAATTTATCAGCGCGGCGGCCACGGCCGTGATGTTGACCATAGTGTTAACCTTAGCGCTGGGCTATCTGTTTTCTAAAGCAATTTTACGCCGTTTAGTGCAGTACAACCGTTTAAGTGAGCAAATTGAGCGTGGGCATTATGATACGCGTCTGCCGCTCAGTTGGCGTCAGGACGAGTTTGATATGTTGGCGCTGCAATTTAACAACGTGCTGGATATTCTCGAGAATAACCTGATGGCGGTGCGCGGGGTGACAGATAACATTGCCCACGATTTGCGTACGCCCCTATCCCATATTCGCATTGGTCTTGAGGAGTTAGCGGCCAAATCTCCCGATGAAATCAGCGAAGGTTGTGCGATTTTGACCGAAGAGCTTGACCACTGCCTTGCGACCTTTGATGCCATGCTCTCGCTGACACGCATTGAGGAAGGGCAGCAAACCTTAGATTTGCAGGAGCTGAGTTTGGCGCAGCTATGTACTGATTTGCTGGAAATGGCTGATGCAGTTGCGGAGTCGAATGAGCAAACCTTGAGCCTGTCGCTGCTATCTGACCATAAAATTTATGGTGACAAGTATCTGTTGTTCCAAGCCTTGTATAACTTGGTCGACAATGCGATGAAATATTCAGGCCAAGGCGCACGTATCGATATTATTCAATCTGGCGCCCAAATTAAGATTTGCGATAACGGCCCAGGGATCCCCGATGGCAGCAAAGAAAGGGTGTTTGAGCGATTAGTGCGTCTCGACCCCAGCCGCCATTTGCAGGGTACAGGTTTAGGATTATCTATGGTCAAAGCGATTCTGTCGCGGCACAATGCGCAAATTACTCTTTCGGATAATCATCCCGGCCTTGTGGTTACTATCCAGTTTTAGGCCAATATCCGCGTGACACTGTTAGGAACCCCATGTACCGAATCATAGCCAATGAGGCTGATTTTCTTGTTATTTCTAAATCGCCGAATGTGCACTTTCATAGCCAAGATGGCACCGCGGGTGTCGTTGCGCAGCTGGAGCAGGATTTGGGGATTAAGCTCTTTGCCGTGCATCGGCTCGATACCCCGACCTCAGGGCTGTTACTGTTAGCTAAACATTCGGCGGCAGCGCGGCAGTTGACTGAGCTGTTTAGCGCCCATCGAGTACAGAAATACTATCTCGCCCTCGCCAAAGGTAAGCCGAAAAAGAAGCAAGGCTGGGTGATTGGCGATATGGCTAAATCCCGCCGCAGTATGTTTAAGTTACTGCGAACCAAAGAAAATCCAGCGATTACCCAATTCTTTTCCGTCAGTGTTGGCGATGGGCTACGGTTGTATTTACTCAAACCCCACTCGGGGAAAACCCATCAGTTACGGGTCGCGCTTGCTAGCCTTGGTGTGCCAATCTTGGGCGATGCCCTCTATGGCTCCGATGTCGCCGACCGCTGTTATCTGCACGCCTATTGCCTGCATTTTCGTTATCAACATGGAGATGGCAGTTGGCAGGATTATGCGTATCTTGATATGCCTGAGCAGGGCGAGCTCTTTTTAACTGAGGCTGTCAGTGAGGCGCTGACATTTTGGCAAGCACCAGAGACTTTAGATTGGCCTGATCGATAGGTGTTTATTGGGAGGGGAATGCTTGGCAGATCCGGTCGCGCCCCTCAGATTTTGCTTGATACATGGCGTGATCGGCTTCAATCAATAGTTTGTCTGGCTGACATCCTTGGTAAATCGTGGCGTAACCCACGCTTGCGCAAAGTTGGACTTGTTTATCCTGCCAGTTAATCGGATTTTCCCTCAGTACCCGATGTAATTTATCCGCAACGGCTCTTGCGGATGGTGCGCTTGTGGCTGGCAGTAAAACCAAAAACTCTTCCCCACCATGACGGCACAGGACATCGTGTTCCCGTAATACCGAGTTAAATAATCTTGCCGCCGTCAGCAGGGCGAGGTCACCAACATCATGACCATAGTGATCATTTATGTGTTTGAAATGGTCGAGATCGAGCAAGATCACGCTATAAGGCTCTGCATTTTTCTGCCAGCGTTGGTGGGTTGTGGTGAGTCTTTTTTGCATTGCGCGTCGATTCCACAGCCCTGTGAGCTGGTCTTTTTCAGCCAACATTCTGATTTTACTCACCAGACGAGTCATCGCATTACCTATCATCAGGATATTGATAAGTAAGGCTAAGAACACATAAAACCACAGCACAGGAATGGCTTCAATCGTGTGCATGGCAATAAATATTGGCGTTTCACTCGGCGATAACAGGGCGATGAAAAACCGAATCATGAAGATGATAGCCATTGCTATTAAGGGGGTGATCATGGCAATCGCAATCTTATTGCCAGTCTCTCTGCGGATAGCGTAATAGTTATCTCGACTGAGCATCACAAAAGATAGTGCTGCATTTGCTGAAAAAAGCATGGCGAGTATCGGTTGAGATTGGACATTTGGGGGAACCATCAACATGAGCGCTGCGGTGATTGCGAGCATAGTGAGATCGAGCTTAGTGCTGTGCTGTAAGCGGAACAGATATTGTGTGCCCCAACGCAGCATGATAAATCCGAGTAAGATAACAATATCTGCGCAAAACCAGTAGAGGTAACTATTTGATTCGGTTCTTAGAGTGTTGAGAATGATGCCGATAAATACACAGATATTCGCAAGGGAAAAGCGTATGCTGGCTAATTTGGCAATGTTCAATGGTTTGGCGATTAATCCCCATGCAATAGCGGCTGTACCGGTCAGTAGACAGATAAATTTAATCAGTAGAAGGGCTTGGGGATCAAATTCCATGGCGGCGTTCAATTTTCCTTTAACTATAGATGGCTTTTGGCATTTTTGTTTAAATTGGCTGAATGTTAAGTAAAGACCTGTGCCACAACGCCCAAGCCACAGGTTGATAATGCAATGGTTGCAAACCGGTGGGCTAACGACGAAGTTAAAAACTGCTTACTCGTCATTTATTACGGTTTAAGGATGGCCTGCTGTCGATATAAACAAATGACTATGAGTCATTATTGCGATTCTATTGCCTCCCGTTGTGGTATTTTTAAACGCGGGCGCAGGCAAAGATCTGTTAATTATCATAGTGCTGTGTTTATTTTTCGGGTTCCTGCCTTACCGTTGTCACTAAGGCATAGCGTGTTTCAATGAGCCAATAAAAAGCGCAACCTAAGTTGCGCTGATTATCAATTCAACCCAAGGCATTTATTAAAACGCTACGGTATAACCTATAGTGGCAGTGCGACCCATACCTTTGAAATAACGATCATTTGTACCCATGGTTTGTGAGTAGTAGTTGAAATAATCCTTATTAAACAGGTTTTGTACACCAATGCTTAAGGTACCCGTGTAGAGCGGCATTGAAAATGACGCGTCGACAGTGGTGTAACCATCAAACTCGGCATATTTAGCACCTTTGGCATTTTCAAAATCACGGTCCATAAAGTAATTTGCTTGAACACGTGTCGACATTTCATTATCGAAGTTGTGGGTCCAGAATAAGTTGATACGATTCGGGGAAATATTGGCGCCATCGAGATCGGTATCGACCTTATTATCGCCGTTTACATCGTATTCGCCCCGTTGCAGTGCGATGTTCATGCCCAAATCATCATTGCTTGTCAGATAAGCGGTGACATTCGCTTCGATACCATCAATGACGCTTTTTTCACGTTTTACATCATAGAAACCGTCGTTGTTTAAGGCTAAACGGGCACCAAAATCGGTAGCAGAACGGTAGTAAGCAATCTTAGCACTTAAGAAACTACCTTGATAATCGGCACCCAATTCAGCGTTATCCGTCACGATTGGAGTTAAGGCTAAAGAGTCACTAATGCTTGGATTGGCGCCGGGGAAACTGTTTCCGTCACGCAGAATACGGCCAATGTCTGGCATGCCAAAACCTTGGTTGTAGCTAGTGTAGACGCGGATATCCGGCGTGATTTTATAGGATAAACCGACATTGAATAAGGTTTCATCAAAGGTGGCTTCGCCCCCCGCGATTTGCTTATTGCCTGCACCATAGAGGGTTTTGTAGTCATCAACATTGAGGGTAGCGTGTTCGTAACGCACACCGGTTGATACGGTTAAATCTTTAATTAAATCATAGTCTAATTGTAGATACGGCGCGAAGTTATCATAGGTGCTTTCAGGTACCCAAGAGAACCCAGTTTTCACTAAGTCCTGTTCAGTCGTATCGCGGAACAAGTCGATACCATAGGCCGCATCGATGCCAGTATCTGCAATGTTTTTCGCGATTAACGAAGTTTTTAGGCCCCATTTAACCGAAGAGTTGCGTGATTGCTCGTAGTATAAGTGCTCGCCTTTGCTATTTACACCGCATTGAACCACTTGATCGCTGCCTTCAAAGGAAGGATCGTAGAAGCTATCGAAGCAACCACCGCCGTACACCGCTTTAAAGTCTTGATTAAACAACCGCATGTTGAGCTGTTGGCCTGCAATGTTTTCGTGGCTATAGGTCAAACTAGTGGTGGTGACTTGGTTATTAGCCGCTTCCCAGGGCTGTTTTTGTTCCACGGCACCGGTTGGAATACCATTGGGTTTATTACCTGCAACGGCCATCCAGTCGCCATTGTTATCCATGTTGTAATGGTTAACCATCAGCTCTAGGCGTGACTCGGTAAAGTTGTGGCCTAATTTGATGAAGAAGTCCTTACTCTGGCTATCCATGGACTCGCCTTGCGTCGTGTCCACCCCAATCACATCGTGATTGGCATCGTAGTAAACCCCGTTATTGCGATAGCTGACCGAGCCTAGCATATCGATCAATTCTGACTCGCCTGAAAACGCATAGCTGGCACCAAAACTGACACCGTTAGACTTGAGTGAGTCAGGGACTGTGACATCAAAGCTAGCGACGTGCTGGTTATCGCCCGTGGGCTTTTTGGTGATGTAGTTGATAATACCGCCCTGTGCGCCTAGGCCGTGCATCGCATTGGCGCCGTGAATAATTTCAATGCGTTCAATCATTGCAGGATCGATAGTTTGTCCTGAGCGACCACCGCTGCGCAGCGGGTTCGATTGCGGCACGCCATCGATCATAATTAATGGTGCACGACCACGCAGGGTTTCACCCGTATTACTCATCTTTTGGCGGCTAGGTGAAAAGCTTGGTGCTAAGTTGCCAATAATGGTCGACAGATCTTTGGTGGTGCGGAACTGTTCTTCGAGTTGCACGCGGTCGATAATGGTCACTGTATTAGGAATCGAGCTTGGGGATTTATCCATACGGCTCGCGGTCACGGTAATTCTTTCTATTTCTTTGTTTTTATTTATTTCCGTGTCGGATTTTTCTTGTGCAATAGCGGATTGGGTGAGTGCTGCAAAGACAGCGAGAGCAACAAACGAGGTTTTGAACGTCATATAACTTCCTGCTAAGGGCGTGTGAATTTGCTACACCGAATTCCTTGGCATCAGACTCTTCCGTTAAACAACATTGCAAATGATAGTGATTTTTATTAACTGTGGATGATAAGGAAGTCATTCAAGGTTGTCTAGTCGATCAGTAAATCAAACGAGCTAAAATGTGGCGTTTTTTGCAACTTGTGACTCGGATAGCAATTATAGGTGTATTAAGATTGAGGGTTTATCTTCATCCTACTGATTTGTTGCTGTGGCTTAGGATGACTATAATAGCGGCTTGAATATTGCCCAGATACAGCGCTTATGAACCGCAAAAAGAAAATTAATCAAACACTTAAGCAGAAGGCGAAAAAAGCCAATGCCAAGCTTCATACCAGTAATAAACCTAAATATATCGCTAAGGCCGAACGAGTTGCACAGGCTATTGCGGCAGAAAATGAGCTAGAAGTGCCCGTTGAGTGAGCCGTTAATCTCTAACAGCTAAATCCTCAATAAAGCTTACTTAGCCTCTAAATACTCAATGGGATTAAGATAAAAAGCCTTTTTATATCCTTGGGTTGAAGTGTCTATTCGCCAAGGTCTTGGGAACAGGCTTAAAATGGAATAGTGCAAATGGGGTGGTTTACCTTGAGCATTGCCAGTTGTGCCGACTGTGCCTAGTGTTTCTCCACGTGTCGCGAATAAGCCTGAAGATGCTTCAATGCTGCCTAGGTGCGCAAAATAATGAATTTGCCATTTAGGGCCGAGTCCAACAACGACTTTTCCGCCTTTAAAAAAGTCACCTTTGTACAGCAGTAGCATGGGCGTTGGTGCGATAACCGGGGTACTCGTGGCCGCAAATATATCAATACCCTTGTGTGTGCCCGAGCTTCCCCAAGGCTCATACCAAAAGGTTTGGCTATTCCAATCCTTATTCGTGGCACCTTTTACGGGGATGATAGGCTGCTCAGGCACTAGGCATCCGGCAAGGAAAAAGAGTGCGAGAATGAATGCGATATATTTCAGTTTCATTGTTATCTCTTACATAAATCTTTTAGTGAAACTCACTGAATTCACGCCAATTAGCAGGATACTGTTCGCGCTCGGTTGCACCAAGTGATAACCAATAGGGGCGCCAAAACGCATCGCACCAAAACTCAAGGTTCCCTTGCAAACTCCCAAGTGTATCAGGATCAACATCGGGAAAACTTTCCCAAGGAGCAGGCGGCGCGGCCTTAAAGGTAATAAGCTGTTGCAATAGATTGATATCATTGGTGATCAGCAATACACAGATCCCGGCAAAATCAGCATATTGTTGTAAAAATACTGTTGTCTGTAGGCTGGTGTGATGCAGTACGCCATTAAATGGCATGTCAGAACCTACATGCTCGAATCCTGCCTGGCAAAGTAAAGTGTCGAGTCGTTGTTTATCTTGATAATTCAACAAGCAATGGAGTTGATAGGCGGATAATTCAGTCTGAGTTATTGGCGTGACTAAGGGATAAGCTTGGCGGTGAGGCAAAGTGAGACTCGCAGTTGTTTCGCCACCAAAGAGTGCTTGAAGATCCGTTGCTTGCGAGTGAGTTGTCGCTTTTATAGCTAATAGCCGTTTTACCCAGTTAAAAATCCCCATAGCTTATTCCTTAATGGCCATCGCTGGGTCGATAAAGCCGCCCGTTTCTGTTATCACCTTAGGGCTTATTGCCTCCCAACGTAACCATCCTTTGGCGCGTGGTGCGTTTATATACCAGAGTCCAGCCCGTTGTTCTAAAACGAAATATTCCCTTGATGGGGCAAATGGGCCGGGGTTTTGCTGGGCGATTTCGATACTGTTGTCCGTGACGGCCGCGATAATGGCGACATGGCCATAGGGATTAAACATCCATGGGGCAAAGACCAGTAAATCATCTGCCATAGGTTTGCTTTGGCTGCCATTGGTAAATTGGCGTAGGGCGCGTTTTTCATTCCAACTGCCATCAGTGAGCAGATTATCGAAGAAGTCTCTGGCGTGCCCAAAACTGTCAGGCATTTTGTGTTGATATCGTTGGTAAAAGTAGCGCTTAACAAATTCTACGCACTGATATTTTATGCCGAGGTTATAGCCGTCGAGGGAGAGGTTGCGTCCCTCATTAGTGTTAACGCCACCGTTATAGTAAATCTCGATTCCATTGAGGGAGTCGATAATGTCACCCACTTGGTGATCAGTGTTGAAGTGATAGCGTGTAAGCAACTGATAGCCGAGAAAACTGACGCTAAGCCCCAGACCCACAATCAGCATCCATAAGCGAAAACCTTTAATCATCTTTAGTACGACATTCTCAAAAGATAAATTGATTCAGCATGATATAAGGCGGGATTGTATGCTGCAGTTGCTAAAGACGTCTAGCTGATAAGGGAATGTGGCGGGAGCTTAATACTTTCGTACTGAGCGCTTGCACATCTTTAATTTGTCAGGCCCGATAGCGTTAATGTGCTATCGGCCTGATTATATGTGCTTATTAACGCAAACTAACTTTACAGTAGCGCAGTTGCCAACAGATAACCCACGGTTGATGCGGTACTAACACCAATCAGTCCTGGGATAATAAAGCTGTGGTTAATGATGAACTTACCAATTTTAGTGGTACCTGAGCGATCGAAACCGATACAGGCCAAATCGCTTGGATAAGTGGGCAGCACAAAGTAGCCATAACTGGCGGGTAAAAAAGCAATTAACAGCTTAGGATCGACACCTAAAGCTAATCCCATCGGCGCAATCGCCGTGAGCGCAGCCGCTTGGCTATTGACCAGTTTGGAGATTAAAAACAGCACTAGGGCATAGGTCCAAGGCTGGTTTTGCACCACGTGGGAGAGGTTTTCCTTCAGTACATCCATATGGCTGATAAAGTAAGTATCGCTCATCCACGCCACGCCAAATACCGAGAATATCGCCACCATACCCGCTTTAAAAACCGGACCATTGGCAATTTCAGCTGGCTTGACTTTGCAGCTCATCAAAATAAAGGCGCCTGCAATCAACATCATCATTTGGATCACTAGGTTCATCGACAGTGGCGCAAGCTTGCCTTTCTCTTCAAACACTGGACGCAGCTCGCTAAAGGAACCAAGTAATACCACTGCGGCGATAGCGGCAAAGAAGATCCCTGTTGCCCAATACGCTTCTTTGGGGAAGGTTTGATTCAGCAGCGTTTCGCCCTTGTCGTAGATAAAGGCTCTTTGCACAGGATCTTGAATTCGTTCTTGAAACTCTTCGTCCTTATCTAAATCTTTGCCGCGACGTAGGCTCCACAGTGCTGCCACTAACACACCGCAAAGGGAGGCTGGCACCGACACCATTAAAATGTCCAGCATGCTGTAGGCATGGCCAACACCGTGCTGCGCCGCCAAAATCGATACCATAGAAACGACGGCGACTGATACAGGGGAGGCGCAAATCGCCATTTGTGAGGCGACGGAGGCGACCGCCATGGGGCGTTCTGGGCGAATGTTTTTCTTCAGAGCAATGTCAGAGATAATCGGGAACATGGTGTAAACCACATGGCCTGTACCGCACAAAAAGGTGAGCGTCCATGTAGTTAACGGTGCCAGAATGGTGATGTACTGTGGATGGCGGCGCAGTAAACGTTCGGCAAACTGCATCATCACATCTAAGCCGCCTGCGGTTTGCAATACTGCGGCACAACCGATAACCGCAAGAATGGTTAACATCACTTGCACTGGTGGCTGTCCGGGGGCGAGACCAAAGACAAACGTCAGTAAAAATAAACCTATACCACTTATCAACCCGAGCCCCATACCACCATAGCGGGTGCCCAGTAGCAAGCAGCCGAGTACGACAATAAATTCCATTAAAATCATTTTGATTTACCCCTGCGGAACCTGCCGCGCTATTTGTATTAGGACTAGCTGTATTTGGCGTTATTTTGCGAGGCGATTGACTTTGATAACTTGCGCTGGCGCAAGGTGTAAATAAAAAGTGGCATTAGATTTTTCATAAATTTGAGCTAGCGCTAGAAACGTGTCGCCAGAAGTTGCATCCTTGTTAACTCGGAAGCGCTAATGACGCCTGTAGCCAAGTGAAACATGCCCTAGTACTTGCTCCGGTAAAAATAACCATAACAATCGCCAAGGATGTCCAAGTGAAACCTGCCACCTATAATACCGAAGCCTTCGATGAGTGGATCCGCAGCCGCTTTGTAGAACTCAACTCGCAGCTCGAACAGCTTTATGACCAGCAGACCGACCGTGCCAATGTGCAGGGGATTGGCACTGAGCTTAAGCACACTTTGGAAAGCGAAGGGCGAGGGCTGATTAAGGCTTTGCTCGATGAGGGCAATACCGACGAAGGCTTTGATAGTGCTTTTGATTTGCTAGGCAATGTTGGCCTGTATATGGCCGCCTGCCGCCGCCATGAAATTACTGAGCCAACACGGGAGACCACCTCGCCACTTCTTGAAGCGTCAGCGCTGGCGATGCATATCGGCGCCTCAATTGGAGTCACGCCGCGCTTTGCTACCGCCCATTTAACCACCCATAACCGCGCCCATAATGGTATCTACAAACGTTTTACCGATCTGCCCGATGAAAAACTGTTTGTGGATTACAACACTAAAGGCATTTTGGCCTATAAACGTGCCGCTGATGCGCTATTAAAAATCCAGCCTTTGGGGATTTCTCATCCAATTAGTCACGATTTACTGCGCGTCGCTAAGCAGGCATTGCAGGATGTGATTGATTCGAATACGCAGTTATTCAATCGTTTAGATACGGACCGTTTCTTCTACTGTGTCCGCCCATATTACAAACCCTATAGGGTTGGTTCTGTGGTGTATCGTGGCGCCAATGCGGGCGACTTTGCCGGGATTAACGTTATCGATTTAACCCTAGGTTTATGTTTTGCCAACGAAGCATCTTATTCGCAAATGCTGGTGGATAAGTTTTTATACATGATGCCGGAGGATCAGCAAATCTTGCGGGAATGCATGCGCCGCCCTAATTTGATGGATGACTTTTTGCAGGCCAAGGGCTGTGTGCATCAGGACTGGTATCAAGAAAATCTCAAGCTGTTTATCGAAGTCTGTGAATTACATGGGCAAACTGCGATTCAACATCACAATGAATTAGTGACTAAGTATATTGCTGAGCCTTCGGTCAGCATGGAACAACAACATTTAGCCAAAGTGACCGCCAGCGGCCCACCATTGCATGTACTGCTTGCCTCCCTTGAGCGTTTAAGGGATAGACGCGCGGCCGTATTACGTGACGATATTCGCACCCGTTATTATGATTTGAAAAAACTCAAAGACAGTTTGAGGTAAGGCCATGCTGCTAAATGTAAAACAGGATTTTTGCCTCGCAGGCCCTGGATATCTGCTTAACCATTCCGTGGGGCGGCCACTCAAATCGACCGAGCAGGCGTTTAAGCAGGCGTTTTTTGCACCTTGGCAGGAGTCTGGCCGCGAGCCTTGGGGTCAATGGTTAGGTGTCATCGATAACTTTACCGCGGCGCTGGCAAGCCTTTTTAATGGTCAGCCGCAGGAATTTTGCCCGCAGGTGAATCTATCGAGCGCATTGACCAAGTTGGTGATGTCACTGGATAGATTAAATCGCGATGGCGCCGTGGTGCTGATGAGCGAGATTGATTTTCCTAGCATGGGATTCGCCCTTAAAAAGGCATTGCCCGCAAGTTGTGAACTGCGCTTTATTCCCAAGGGCTTAGATGTTACCGACCCCAATGTGTGGGACGCACATATCAGCGACGATGTCGATTTAGTCTTTGTCAGCCATGCCTATTCTAACACGGGACAGCAGGCCCCCCTCGCGCAGATTATCCCCCTTGCCCGTGAGCGTGGCTGCTTGAGCATAGTGGATGTGGCGCAATCGGCTGGGATTTTGCCGCTGGATTTAGCCAAGCTACAGCCAGATTTTATGATTGGTTCGAGTGTGAAATGGTTATGCTCCGGCCCCGGCGCTGCGTATCTGTGGGTCAATCCGGCTATTTTGCCCGAATGTCAGCCACAGGATGTGGGTTGGTTTAGCCATGAAAATCCCTTCGAGTTTGATATTCATGATTTTCGCTATCATCCAACAGCGTTGCGGTTTTGGGGCGGCACGCCTTCTATCGCCCCCTACGCTATTGCCGCCCATAGTATTCAATATTTTGCCAATATTGGCTCACAGGCAATGCGTGAGCATAACTTGCAACTGATGGCTCCAGTGGTACAGGCATTGGACAATGAGCTCGTCTCGCCGAGGGCAATCGATAAGCGTAGCGGTACGCTGATTTTGCAATTTGGCGAGCGGCAAGCGCCGATCATGGCGGCATTGGCTGAGGCGAATATCAGTGTCGATGCCCGCAGTTTAGGGATACGCGTATCGCCACATATTTATAATGATGAGGCCGATATTGCGAAGTTACTGGAGGTAATAAAAGCCCATCGTTAACTGATTGAGCATAGCTTGCTCAGCCGACATGGCGTAATAGCCTTGAACAGGGAGCATGGCTCTGGGGCACCAAGGCGCCCCCTAATGCCGATGTCGTTAACCCATGCCCTGAGGCTGAGGTCATTTATGGGGGCGAATATGCTTAAATGCTGTAGCTGTAGTGGCAGAACATAGAACGCGGGGTTCGGAGCTTGGGATTACTGGGCGTGATAGCCAAATCGACTGGCAGCATCACGGTATCGACGATCAGCGAGCTACCCATATCGACCAGTGTCAGAGGGATAGTAAACAGCAGCAGTGGCGGGGCGGATAACGCAGAAACTATCGCACACTCCTCGCCATTATCAACAGCCGTTTGAACACTGGAGAAAGAATGCCCCCAAGTTGAATTTTCTCCCATCCTCGATGTTATTGTTGCACATCCCGTGAGAGAACAGCACACGACCAAGCAAGTCAACCAACGCATAACCACTCCATTGTTTATATGTGAAAAACCGCATTGTTTCGGTATGAGCGACTCGCTTGATTAACTTTGGGCGTTAGTCTTATGGAACCCGAACTGGTTTTGTTCGACACCGATATATTCAGTTTTAGCAAGTCGGCATTCTAACCACATGAATATATGTGTCAATTATTCAGCAGCAGTAATGAGACAACAGTAAAGAGACTCCCAACTTTAGTGTCGCTGTAGTTAACGCCTCTGCCTATAAGTTAGTTTTATACCGCGTTTAGCTCAGTCTTAAACGACATCTGTCCCTATTGTTGTTATTGCAGTGGTGTCTGCTGGTATGCTTTCTTTTGATGATAAATAAGTGGTTGGCTATGTCGCCATTTAGAGAAAAGTGTTGGTCATTGCACCAGCATGAAAGTAGCGTATACCTTCAAGAAACAAAAAGCCCCATCAGCAAAACTGTTGGGGCTTTGATACTTTATGCATGCATTTATACAGTGAGTAATTGCATGCATCTAGCCATTACAGGCTGTAGTACATTTCAAACTCTAATGGGTGAGTTGTACGGCTTACACGCTCAGCTTCTGCAGATTTCAGTGCAATGTAAGACTGGATGAAATCTTCGCTAAATACACCGCCGCGAGTTAAGAACTCGTGGTCAGCTTGCAGGTTTTCAAGGGCGTTTTCTAATGAAGTCGCTACTTGTGGGATTTCAGCCGCTTCTTCCGCTGGCAGATCGTACAAGTCTTTATCCATCGCTTCGCCTGGATGGATCTTGTTTTGGATACCGTCGATACCCGCCATCAGCAGTGCTGCGAAACCTAAGTATGGGTTTGCATGTGGATCTGGGAAGCGAGTTTCGATACGACGACCTTTAGGGCTTGGTACCACTGGAATACGGATTGAAGCGCTGCGGTTACGTGCTGAGTAAGCTAACATCACTGGCGCTTCGAAGTGTGGTACTAAACGCTTGTAAGAGTTAGTGCTTGGGTTAGTGAAAGCGTTCAGTGCGCGAGCGTGCTTGATGATACCACCGATGTAGTACAGTGCAGTTTCACTTAAACCAGCATATTTGTCGCCTGCGAACAGGTTTACGCCATCTTTCGCCAGAGATTGGTGAACGTGCATACCGCTACCGTTGTCGCCAACGATTGGCTTAGGCATGAAAGTCGCAGTCTTACCGTAGGCGTGAGCCATGTTGTGTACTACGTACTTCAGAATTTGGATTTCGTCCGCTTTCTTAGTCAGGGTATTGAAGCGAGTTGCGATTTCGTTTTGACCCGCAGTCGCCACTTCATGGTGGTGAGCTTCAACCACTTGACCCATTTCTTCGAGCACTAAACACATAGCGCTACGTAAGTCTTGTGATGAGTCAACAGGAGCTACTGGGAAGTAACCGCCTTTCACGAATGGACGGTGACCAGTGTTGCCACCTTCGTAGCTAGTGCCAGAGTTCCATGCCGCTTCTTTAGCGTCGATTTTCACGAAACAACCAGACATGTCAGTACCGAAACGGACATCGTCGAACAGGAAGAATTCTGGTTCTGGTCCAACTAATACAGTGTCAGCGATACCGGTAGAGCGTAAGTATTCTTCCGCTTTTTTCGCGATAGAACGTGGGTCGCGGTCATAACCAGTCATAGTGCCTGGCTCGAGAATGTCACAACGGATCAGCGCAGTGGTTTCTTCGGTGAATGGATCCAGTACGAACGTAGTTGGGTCTGGCATCAGTACCATGTCTGATTCGTTAATGCCTTTCCAGCCAGCGATTGACGAGCCGTCAAACATTTTACCGTCTTCGAAGAAGTCAGCGTCTACCTGATGAGCTGGGATAGATACGTGCTGCTCTTTACCTTTGGTGTCGGTAAAACGTAAATCAACAAACTTAACTTCTAATTCTTCAAGTTGCTTTAAAACTGATTCAACTGACATTCTCAAGTCTCCGGTAGGGTAAAGGGATGTCCCTTCTATAATCTTTTAACTCAAGTTGTGCTTGAGCAAAACTTACTAGCTATAAAGCGATATCTATGCCAATAATTTAACTTGTTGATAATTAATGAATATGTGTTTTATTGCACTATCTTTAACTCTGTATTGCACTTTATTGGTGCGTTTTGATGTGGCATTTTGGTGCATTCATCCATTTTGGTGCGCACCATGCATCCCCCATTTTAGTGCAGTGACGATGAGCATAGGCTTGCTTGGTTAATTCATATCCATATTCAAGCTGGGCGGCATACTCGCTGTTAGCCTGTTACTATCAATTAGGCTCAGCAAAACAGAATGAATTTAGCATATAAATAAGTCTAGATAACCGCGTAAGGTCACTGTTTTCAGTGCTCGCCATAATGTCACAAAACAGTGAGATGATAAGCTGTTTTTCTGATAATGATTTTGGCTTGTTTTCATTGCTTATCATTAAAAATCAATTGATTAGTCTTGTTGTTCTTAGGTGGGAATAGAGTTTATTGAAACTGCGTCTAAAGCCATTTATTGAGGCTATCGAGAAAATACTTAGGTAGCGGTTTGGGCATACTGATGTGTTTGGACGAAAAAACGGGTCTGCCGAATTGGGGTTATTCGCTATACTTATGGCGGCCTTAAGCGCATAGTCTGCTACGCCATTCCGGTGAAGAATAGTTATTTCAGCTGGTTAGTCGTACTGACGTCGAAATAATATGGCAAATTGCCTGCGCTGAAACGGTGCATTTGGGTTATTTGTCTTATCGCCATAACTGATTCGTTAGCATAGGCCCAAAAAAATAGTTTTATAAGTGTTCAAAAATAATCCTGTGCGATATGGCCGCTCTGGAGTAGAATGTCACGCTTTTTTATGGCGACTCAACGTAGATTGCTGTAACGAATATTGTAATATCCCTAATTTTGTTTGATGGTAAGAGGTTTATCCGTGCTAGAGAATTTACGTAACATCGCCATTATTGCACACGTTGACCATGGCAAAACGACCCTGGTAGACAAGTTGCTGTCGCAATCAGGAACCCTTGCAACCCGGGGAGAAGCTACTGAGCGGGTGATGGACTCCAACGATCTTGAGAAGGAGCGTGGAATCACGATTCTGGCAAAGAATACTGCCATCAAGTGGAACGATTATCGTATCAACATCGTTGATACCCCTGGCCACGCCGACTTCGGTGGTGAGGTTGAGCGTGTTCTGTCTATGGTTGACTCAGTATTGTTGCTGGTTGATGCCGTTGATGGTCCAATGCCACAAACTCGCTTCGTAACCAAAAAAGCGTTTGCCCAAGGCTTAAAGCCAATCGTTGTTATCAACAAGATTGACCGTCCAGGTGCTCGCCCTGATTGGGTTATCGACCAAGTATTCGACCTGTTCGATAACTTAGGTGCAACTGACGAACAATTAGATTTTCCAATCGTTTATGCTTCTGCATTAAACGGTTTTGCAACCTTAGATCCAGATGTTGTCAGCGAAGATATGACGCCACTGTTCCAGACTATCGTTGAAAAAGTGTCATCACCTGATGCTGATGCGGATGGTCCATTCCAGATGCAAATTTCTCAGCTCGATTACAACTCTTACGTGGGTGTTATCGGTGTGGGCCGCATTAACCGTGGTAGCATCAAGACTAACCAACAGGTGAGCGTGATCGGTGCCGACGGTAAAGTACGCAACGGTAAAATGGGCCAAGTATTAGGTTACATGGGCTTAGAGCGTACCGAAGTTGATGTAGCAAACGCGGGCGATATCGTGGCGATCACCGGTTTGGGTGAGCTTAAAATTTCGGACACAGTGTGCGCTGCTGGCAATGTAGAGGCGATGCCGCCTTTATCTGTTGACGAGCCAACACTGACCATGACTTTCCAAGTCAACACTTCACCTTTTGCGGGTAAAGAAGGTAAGTACGTGACTTCACGTAACATTCTTGAGCGTCTGCAACAGGAATTAGTGCACAACGTGGCACTGCGTGTTGAAGAAACCGACAGTCCAGACCGTTTCGCGGTATCTGGCCGTGGTGAATTACACTTATCTATCCTGATCGAAAACATGCGTCGTGAAGGTTACGAATTAGCAGTTTCTCGCCCAGAAGTTATCTTAAAAACCATCGATGGTGAACTGTGTGAACCCTTTGAAACCCTGACCGTTGACGTTGAAGAAGAACATCAAGGGACAGTGATTGAGAAGCTGGGTATCCGTAAAGCTGAAATGAAAGACATGCAGCTTGACGGTAAAGGTCGCGTGCGCGTTGACTTTGTTATCCCAAGCCGTGGCTTAATCGGTTTCCAAACTGAGTTCTTAACAGCAACGTCAGGTACTGGTTTGATTTACCACTCATTCGATCACTACGGTCCACATAAAGGTGGCGACATTGGTCAACGCGCTAACGGCGTATTGATCTCTAACGCGACTGGTAAAGCATTGACCTTCGCACTGTTTGGTTTACAGGACCGTGGTCGTCTCTTTATCGGCCATGCGGCCGAAGTTTATGAAGGTCAAGTAGTGGGTATTCACGCTCGCTCTAACGATCTGACCGTAAACTGCTTGAAAGGTAAGCAGCTGACCAACATGCGTGCTTCAGGTACTGACGAAGCGCAGGTTCTGACTACGCCAATCACCTTAACACTTGAGCAAGCGCTTGAGTTTATCGATGATGACGAATTAGTTGAAGTAACACCTAAGAGCATCCGTGTTCGTAAGAAACACTTAACTGAAAACGACCGTAAGCGCGCTAGCCGCGGCTAATGGTGGTTGTGGTGGGCACCTAAAGTGACCGCCATAGAGTGAATAAAGCCCTGCTAAGGCAACTTAGCGGGGCTTTTTAATGGCTATATTTCAGGTTCATGTACTGAGCGTATGCAGTTACGACCTGCGGACTTCGCCAAGTAAAGGGCGGTATCTGCTTGGTGGACTAATTCTAAGGCATTATGTTTATCTGAGGGGAGTAAACACGCAACACCCACGCTGACCGTGACAATGCCTAGGTTGGTTTTAATATGGGGTATAGCAAGCGATTGAATAAGTTGATGTACGTGCTTGGCGGTGTCGAGTGCGCTTTGGTGATCCGTATTGGGGAGTAAAATAACAAATTCTTCGCCGCCATAGCGTGCGACCAATTCACCTGCCCGACGACCTGATTGAGATAAGCTGTTCGCCAGCATCTTGAGACAGTCATCTCCTGCGAGATGGCCATAAAAATCATTAAATAATTTAAAGTGGTCAATATCGAGCATGATAAGCGAGAGTGGCGTGTTGTTGCGTTGCCCACGACTCCATTCCTTTTGCAGCATTTGATCAAACAATCTACGGTTGCCAATATTGGTTAACCCATCGGTATTGCTGAGTTTTTCGAGTCTATTGTTCGCTTCGGCAAGTTCATAGGTTCGCGCTTGTATAATGGACTCTAGCTCTCGATTGCGCTCTTCTAAACTCGTCATCGGGTAAATTTCGCCTTGTTTTGCTAAACCATAGGGAATGGATATTCCACTATGGACGATTTTCCAATCTTGGCTTTCTTGGCGAAAAATCAGCACTAACCTTGCGGTTTCTTGGCTGAGTATCGAGTCTGGAATAGGGAGGTGTATATGGAAAAATGCGGTAATAACAATAATATCTTCGGCAAGATCCTGTAGTGAAAGATCTAACACTTCAATATGGATCCGTTCGGGGACTTGGGCGAAGTCCTGACGGGTTATTTTTACCCATTCATCTTTACTGGTGACAAGAATATCGCTGCTACCTGCATAACCACTAAAAGTATCGCTAAAGCGGGCTGTGAGCTTGTCATCCCGTGCAGCGTACATCTCAATATATTCATCAAAAAGTGACTGCATAAGTTGCAAGCGTCTCTGTCGCATAGATTCACCTCAAGTAAGAATATAAGCGTTTTATTGTTCTTATTTGAGATGAGTATTGACGATAAACTCGTCCCGCGGTCTGATTAAAATCAAGATAGTGATGTAAAAACCACCAATAGTGTGATCTGTGCCCGCTTTTTGAGCTAGGGTTTGCTGTTCTTGTTACAGTTACCTAGCTTTAGTGGCAGAAGTTTGAAATGTTGTCATTTTGCTTGCTTAGTATACAGACCGAATGGTGCATTAATCGTCACTTTGGAACAGTGCAGAAGGGATTAATGCAAACGATAAACGTTTTAGAAGACGTCCAAACCTGATTAGCCTAATGATGCCTTATAGGGTCATTCTCTTCGTTAGCCATAAGTAAAGGAATATTCCATGGACAAGACTCAACACTCTCAAGGTAAATGCCCCGTGATGCATGGGGCAAATTCAGCCGTTGCCAGCAACAATATGGATTGGTGGCCTAAGGCACTTAATCTCGATATTTTGCATCAGCATGATAAGAAGACGGATCCCATGGATCCCAACTTTAATTACCGTGAAGCCTTTAAGACCCTTGATCTCGCTGCCGTGAAGCAGGACTTACATTCCCTTATGACCGATAGCCAAGATTGGTGGCCAGCCGATTGGGGGCATTATGGTGGCTTGATGATCCGCATGGCATGGCACTCTGCGGGAACCTATCGCATTGCCGATGGCCGTGGCGGTGCGGGGACGGGTAATCAACGCTTTGCCCCACTCAATAGCTGGCCCGATAACGCCAACTTAGACAAGGCGCGCCGTTTACTCTGGCCGATTAAGAAAAAATACGGCAACAAGCTCTCGTGGGCGGATTTAATGATCCTCGCGGGCAATGTGGCCTACGAGTCTATGGGCTTAAAAACCTTTGGTTTTGCCGGTGGCCGTGAGGATATTTGGCACCCAGAGAAGGACATTTATTGGGGCTCTGAAAAACAATGGCTCGCGCCAAGTGATAATCCTAACAGCCGTTATTCGGGCGCGCGTGACCTTGAAAATCCCTTAGCCGCCGTAATGATGGGGCTGATTTATGTGAATCCAGAAGGGGTTGATGGTAAACCCGATCCCCTGCGCACCGCCCAAGATGTGCGTGTCACTTTTGCACGGATGGCGATGAATTATGAAGAAACTGTGGCCTTAACCGCCGGTGGCCATACGGTGGGCAAATGCCATGGCAATGGTAAGGCACAGGATCTTGGCCCTGAACCCGAGGGCGAAGATCTTGAGGCGCAAGGGTTAGGCTGGCTCAACAAAAAAGGCCCAGGCACGGGTGCAAATGCCGTGACTAGTGGTCTCGAAGGCGCTTGGACGACTCATCCCACTCAATGGGATAACGGTTATTTTCACCTACTGTTAAATTACGATTGGGAATTGAAAAAAAGCCCAGCGGGCGCCTCGCAGTGGGAACCTATTAATATTAAAGAGGAAGATAAAGTCGTCTCAGTGGGCGACCCTAATCGCAAGTTTAACCCCATCATGACCGATGCGGATATGGCGATGAAAATGGACCCCGAGTATCGCAAGATCTCCGAGAAGTTTTATCAAGATCCCGCCTATTTCTCCGAGGTATTTGCCCGTGCTTGGTTTAAGTTAACTCACCGCGATCTGGGGCCTAAGAGCCGCTACTTGGGGCCTGAGGTGCCGAATGAGGATTTGCTTTGGCAAGACCCGATCCCAAGCGTCGATTACCGTTTAGATGCCAGTGAGATTGTCGACCTGAAGGCGAAATTATTAGCCTCGGGACTCAGTGTTTCCGAATTGGTCGCAACCGCGTGGGACAGCGCGCGCACCTTCCGAGGCTCGGATTTCCGCGGTGGCGCCAATGGCGCACGGATCCGTTTAGCGCCACAAAAAGATTGGCAGGCCAACGAACCCGAGCGTTTGCAAAAAGTATTGCAGGTGTTGAGCGCATTGCAGGCAAGCTTAAGCAAAAAGGTCAGTATTGCCGACTTGATTGTCCTCGGTGGCGCTGCGGCGATTGAAAAGGCCGCCCACGCTGCGGGAGTCAATATCACAGTACCTTTCATGCCTGGCCGTGGTGATGCCACGCAGGAAATGACCGATGTGGAATCCTTTGCCGTACTTGAGCCTTTGCACGATGCGTATCGTAACTGGCAGAAAAAGGATTATATAGTTCAGCCCGAGGAGATGATGCTCGATCGCACTCAACTTATGGGGTTAACCGCCCATGAGATGACTGTGCTGGTTGGTGGCATGCGGGTGTTGGGCACTAACTATGGCGGTACACGCCACGGCGTGTTTACCGACAAAGTGGGTGTGTTAACTAATGATTTCTTTGTGAATCTTACCGACATGGCCTACAACTGGAAGCCTGCGGGTACTAATTTGTATGAGATAGTCGAGCGTAAAACTGGCGCAGTGAAGTGGACCGCTACCCGCGTCGATCTGGTGTTTGGCTCTAACTCGATTTTGCGCTCCTATGCTGAGGTGTATGCGCAGGATGATGCCAAGGAGAAGTTTGTGCATGACTTTGTGGCGGCTTGGACTAAGGTAATGAATGCTGACAGGTTCGATCTGGCTTAGTCACTGGCACTCAAGCTTATCGTGACCATAAAAGGTGCAGCTTAAACTGCACCTTTTTTTATGTCTCTTATTAACAAATCAGAGAGTTAATGGCCCACTCGGTCAATCACTTGGATAAGTTCCATGCGGATAGCGTCCGGTGTTTGGCTATGCCAGAACCCGGCTAAATAAGCGCCGAGTGGCAGGAGGAAGAGCGCCAATAATAACAAGACTAACAATCCTTTATGGCTAACTCTGTGACCCGATTTAAGGCCAAAACCGAGTGCCGCCGATTTAGGGCAGGCCGCCACACAGCGCATACAGGCTTGGCATTCGTCGCTGCGAACCGTGGTTTTGGTATGCACTATGATGTTGGCTGGGCAGGCGCGGGTGCATTTATCGCACTTCATGCCCTTGGCTTCGATCAAGCAGTGCTGAGTATCGCGACGGATTTTGAGTGGGCTGGCAAAGCTTAATAGTCCGAGCATGGCACCATAGGGACACAAGTAGCGGCAAAAACCTTGGCGACGCCATGCGGCGAGGACGAGGATAAGTGCAAAGCAGGCTAAGGTAATAAGCCCTGGTGTGATAAAAAACAGTGCCATCTTAAGGTCGGCAATTTTGTGGTAGTTACCCTGCAGATAATAGGGAATCGACTCGCTTGGCATACCGATCACTACATAAAACAGTCCCAGCAGTAATAAGTATTTTAGCATCCGTAGTGGCCAGTCTAGCCATGCGGGTGGCGCAAGTTCTGCTTTGATAAAGCGTTTGCGCAAGGCGTAGAGGTATTCGCCGGCGAGTCCTAAGGGGCAGGCCCAGCCACAAAAGGCGCGTTTACAGAGTAGGCCTGTGAGTAGCACTGCGGCGAGCATCACAGCGGCGGC
Source organism: Shewanella sp. 8A (assembly GCF_023475945.1). Classification (NCBI taxonomy): domain Bacteria; kingdom Pseudomonadati; phylum Pseudomonadota; class Gammaproteobacteria; order Alteromonadales; family Shewanellaceae; genus Shewanella; species Shewanella sp. 8A. The sequence continues at coordinate 83,784 of NZ_JAMDJP010000006.1, read as the reverse complement.
GGGATGGGTTTGGTCCCACAGGTTGAGCGTCAATATGGCTTTTAATTCAATCCCGCCGGCGATGGGCAAAAAGGCATCAACAACATCAGGGCGCATTAACCAAGGCGTGACCCCTTGTTTGAGTTGGATAGCATTAATGCAGTATTGGATGGCGACTAAAAACAACGAGAGTGCGAGCAGGTGTTGGCAACCTTCACGCAGGGCGTTGATTTTTATCTCGGCCTTATACTCCACCGGAGCAAACTTATGGGCAATAAGTGCAAGGGGCAAGGCAATGATTAGGGCGAGCGCCAAGGGCCAGTAGAGGCTAATCGCCACTGCGCCAACACTCAGGAGTAAGGTGGTCACTGCTCCCCATTTTTTACCGCTCCAATAGCTTAGGGAGGCGATATACATTAGGGCCAACATTAGGGTAAGGGATTCAATAAAGGTCATGTTAATACTGCAAATAGAATACACGTATTCAATCTGAGCAATCTTTTGTAGATAAGTTTATGAGCCTAAAGTGAATTTGTGCGTTAGATCCAATATTGATTGAATCATCACACTAAAGCGCGCCATCGCTCACAAAGCTAAAAATCTTAGCCTTGCACAAACGAAACTGGGAATGCAGGGAGGATAACATCAACAGCAAACCGCCATCGCAGCTTGCCGAAGTGTTTAGAGGGTTAGAGCATCAGTGCTAAGCTGTTAATTCAGATTGGTTTGACGGAATTAACAGCCAGTTTGAGCAAGCTAAATGGCCTTACCCTTTTGAGTTCTCAAGGGCCTCGATAAATCGAGTAGACTCGTTGATAGATTTATTCATCTCTTTGATTAAGCCTGAGATATCCGTTTGTAAGTTGGCAAATTCACCTTTAATCGCGCCTATCGCTTGGGCATTTAAGTTATGCTTTAAATACAGCATATTGTCTTTCATGGCGGTGAGAATGGGCGGCATTTTAGATTCAGCGCGGCGCATGGTTTTAATCAACTGCTCGTAGGAGCGGCGGGTTTCCTTGAGCTTAGTTTCGCTGTTGCGGCGTAGGCTCGCTTTGCTGATCTCACCAATTTCCGTTTGCCACTCATCGAATAGCGCCTCGGCAACATCTTCGACCTTGTTGATGCGATTACTTACATTATCGGCGGCACTTTGGGCTGATTCGTATTCATCTTTAGCCTTGTTATAGGCCTTTTCGAGGTTGCCACCATTGTGGTTGAGTAGGGCTTGCATCTCCTCGAGTGCTGAGCTGAACTCTTTTTGCGCATCCTCTTGGGATTCTTTCGCGGCTTTCACTCTGTCGACCATAATGTCGCGCTTGTGGTAGCCCACTTTTTCCATGGCACCGTAATAGGCACTCTGGCAGCCCGTCAGCAATAGCGTTGCCGCTATCAGACTAGAGGTGATCAATCTTTTCATTGGGTATTCCGTCACTGAGTCAGATGAAGTTAGTCGGCTTTAAAACGCGCCGCATCGATAATGCTCCAGAGGTGAAAGATAGCACCAATTACCGCGGGCACAATTAACCACCAAAGGGCGTAGCCGACTACAGTGACTACGAAGAATAGCAATGCTGCCAAAATTCGCCCTTGTAGCAGTTGGCCTAGGCCGGGGAAAAACAGACTAGCGATTGCAGCGATAACATTGCCAGTGGATCCTTGTTGTGACATCAATTCACTCCTTAGACTTGTAAATTAAGTGTTTATTGTACGAAGATAACGAGTCTATACCAACAGAATCAAGAGAAACCCGTGACTAAGAAGATAGATCTGGCACAAATTCGAGTCTTACTCCTTGGGATTTGGCACTTCCTGCTGCATTTACGCCAGCGCCTAGTAGAAGATCAAATCAATATTCGTGCGGGCCACTTGGCCTATGTCACCCTATTATCGCTCGTCCCTATGGTGGCGGTGACTATGTCTATGCTGTCGGCGTTTCCTGTGTTTAAGGGGATCCGCGGCCAAATTGAAGCCTTCGTTTACGAGAATTTTTTACCCGCAGCGGGCGATACGGTACAAGTCTATATCAATGAATTTGTGGGTAATGCCTCTAAAGGCACTGCGGTGGGGATTGCGGCCTTAGTGGTGGTGGCGATTATGCTTATCTCCGCCATTGATAAGTCACTGAATAATATTTGGCGCACTAAGGAAAAACGTTCTGTGGTCGTGGCCTTTTCCATGTATTGGATGGTGATTACCTTAGGCCCTGTGCTGGTGGGGGCGAGCCTAGTCGCGACCTCCTATGTGGTGTCGTTAAAGCTGTTTGAGGGCGACACCTTATCTGGCGTAATGCCGCTGTTTATCGAACGTTTGCCGCTGTTATTTTCGGTGGCTGCGTTTTTACTGCTCTATATGGTGGTGCCGAATCAAAAGGTGAAGTTTTGGCACGCACTACTCGGTGCAGTGGTGGCGGCCTTGCTATTCGAGTTGGGGAAAAAAGGTTTTGCCTTGTATGTGACGAAATTTCCAAGTTATGAAGCCATTTATGGTGCGCTGGCGACCATTCCTATTCTATTTGTTTGGGTATATTTATCTTGGATGATCGTGCTGCTGGGCGCCGAAATTACCGCCGCCATGCCCGAGTATTTGGACTATGAGTCCAGCAGCGATATCAACGAAACTAACCTCGAGGGGCAGCCTTTAGCGGTGCAGGATACACCCGCCGCGGAGCCCGAAACCACATCTGCCCAAGCAAGCCAAGTGCTTGAGGTGACTGGTGAACTCGCTGCAAACGCGCCTTCATCGACTACACTGGATAAGCCGTAGCTAAGTTATCATTCACCAAGACATTCAGCGAGCCTTATCCCACCTATGATCACTGATGCCCATCCGCTTGCCGCTTTTATCCGCCGTGATTGGCTGATGATGGGCAATGGGCAGCAGTTACACCTCGCTCAATATGGTAATCCGCAGGGTATCCCGCTGCTTTATCTGCATGGTGGTCCTGGCGCAGGCGCTAGTGTGAGTGAGCTCAGTTTATTTAACCCCGAGCACTATTGGATTTTACTGTTAGATCAACGTGGTGCGGGGCAATCACTGCCCGCTGGCGAGTTGGAACACAATCATTTAAATGGACTCATCAGCGATATTGAGGCGATTCGCATTCACTTAGGCATAGCGCGTTGGTGCTTAGCGGGTGGCTCATTTGGCGCCACCTTAGCCTTAATTTACAGTGGGTTATTTCCGGAGCGGGTAATAGCTCAAGTATTATGGGCGCTGTTTATTCCATCAAAAGAAGGGATTGAATGGCTCTATGCGCCCTCGGGCGCAGCGCAGTTATATCCACAGGCATACCGTGAATTTGCCGCGCCTTCTATTGGATTGGCGGATTTATTTACGCACTATCAGCTAGGATTTAACGCCCAAGATGAGGTAACTCGCCATGACTTTGCCCGCCGTTGGATCCAATGGGAATTAACCCTAGCGGGCGTACCAACTGGCCTACCTAAGCGGCTTGCGCCGCCGCTATTCGCCTTAGCTCAAATTGAGCTGCACTATGCGCAAAATGATTACTTCAATATGTTCAGTGTATTACAACGGGTGACATCTCAAGTCTCTGCGCGTACTCTGCTATTACAAGGCACGCAGGATGCCGTCTGTCCGGCACGCTTATTAGCCGCATTTGGGGCAAAAATCGATAACCCTTGGATACAAATCCACACTATTGTTGATGGCGGGCATTCGTTGAATAGTGAAATACTCTCACTTGCCGTCACACTCGAAATTCAAGCCATGTGGTCTTGGATAAAGCGACAGGAGTTTGCATGAAATTAGCTATGATTATTGCCGCCATTTTAGGATTAACGGCTTGCGCGGCCACCTCATCCTCAACCCCAGAATCTCAATCGTCATCTTTAGCTGTCGAGTCGACTGAGGCTCGCGCCCCTGTGGCGCCTAAAGTGGTGCAATTGGCGGGAATGACCAATGAGGCCGCCGCTGATGCTTTGTATCAGGCCTTAATTAATGCCAACTATTTAGCCACCAAAGTCGGGGCGGATAAGGTTGCGGTGCAATTTGGCAATAATGATTTTATGCTCGAACCCAGTATAAATGCTGCGGGGATTGACCGTATTCTGATGAACCGTTTTTATGCGGTGCATCCACAGTTGCAGGCCAGCCCTGAACTGCCCGCGGTGATTGGCGAACTAAACGCCAAGCTAAACTTCGCTAAATTTGTATTGCGCGAGCAAGGTGCGGTGATCCAAATCCAAGGTACTGTGACCTTTGCTGATAAGGTCGAAATCGAGGAGCTTCGCCGTTTTATGCTGTGGACCGATGGCGGCTTGGCTGAAATCGCTAAGTCCTTGCCGGAGGGAATTGAGCAGTATCTGCGCCCAATTCCTTTGATGCCCGTTGTTAAGTCTTAATTTAAAGGAAAAGTTGTGATCGCTTTAATTCAAAGAGTCAGCCGCGCCAGTGTGGCTGTAGATAATCAAACCATAGGTGCAATTGATAAGGGCTTGTTAGTTTTACTTGGGGTTGAGCGGGAAGATAACCGCGAGAAGATGGAAAAGCTAGCTACTAAAGTGATGAGTTATCGAGTGTTTTCCGACGAAAACGGCAAAATGAATCTCAATTTGACTCAAGCGGGAGGCTCGCTTTTAGTGGTATCACAATTTACCTTGGCCGCTGATACTGAGCGTGGGCTAAGGCCGAGCTTTTCGGGGGCGGGCACACCAGAACAAGCGCTTGGCCTGTATGAAGAGTTTGTCGCCTTTTGCCGCGCCAAGGGCGTGACCACCGAAACAGGGCAATTTGCTGCTGATATGAAGGTTGAACTCGTCAACGATGGCCCAGTGACCTTCCATTTACAGGTTTAACCTACAGGACAGTGTGCCAACGGCAGTAAGGACATGCACATGGACGAATTATTAAACCAATTACGCCAGACCTGGCACCGCACTATACCTGTGAGTGAGTTTATGCAGATAGCGCCGCTGTCATTTTCTGATGGTGAATTGAGCGTGAGTGCGCCACTCGCGCCGAATATCAATCTGCATCACACCATGTTTGCGGGCAGCATTTATACCCTTATGACCCTCACAGGTTGGGGCATGGTATGGCTGCAACAGCAACTCCTCAATGTGGATGGCGACATAGTGTTAGCCGATGCCCATATCCGTTACTTAGCGCCCATTCGCAATCAACCTATTGCACGTGTGGTATGGCAGGATGCCAGTTTAGCGGGCTTATCTGTGGGGCGAAAAGCCAAAGTTCGACTTGTGGTTAAGCTTTACTGTGAAGACCTGCTCTGCGCTGAGTTTTCTGGCCTGTATATTAGTATTCCAAGCATTAAAAAATAGTTGCGACTGTTTGATTTTTGTAAATTTTCATCGTTGATGTTGCCTTTAACTTGCAATAGAATCTTTGGCTTAATGCAACTTAAGTTGCATACGCCATGGTCCGTACGGTTATCACGTTTATGCTGTATGGCGCTATTTGCATTGATATTAAGGATAACCGATGCGATTTCTCTCCTGTGTGCTTATTGCTCTATTTTGTTTTCATCTCAGTGGTTGCGCCAATACCAAGTTAAATGCCAATAAATTACCAAAGGGTGTGGTGCTAAATAAAGCTATTACGCTCCCTGTGGATGTGAGTGTTGCTTATTATTTGCCCCATTCGCAGTTAAATAACCGTTTTTATTTAGAGAAATGGAATATTTGGGTCGATCCAGGAAAATCACTCAGTGATGGCGTGAAGGATGGTTTTGGTGCTTATTTTTCAAATGCTAAGTTATTAGACCGCACGCAAGCGAGTCAGTATGGACTGCTGATCGATATCGATCCTGAGTGGAAATTTGAGTCGGGTAAAGCAGAAATGATCATGAGCTATCGGGTATTTAATGGCTCCGATAAGCCCATTCGCGAAGGGCAAAAATCCTTTAAGGCAGATATTGGTTATTTAGGGGATGGTTTAGGTCTTTATAACGCCGCATTGCGTGCGACTCAATTAGTGATTGTCGATGTGCTAAACACGTTGACGCCGTCGGCTAGCTCCTATCCTGCACAGTATGCAATGAAGGATGTCTCGGCGAATTTGCTGGCAAATATGCAAAAGCCAGTCAGTACAGGAACAGGTTTTTATATTAATCCTCAGGGGCAAATTGTCACTGCGGCCCATGTACTCAAAAATTGCATGGTGACACAGGTGAATGTTGGCGGTAAATCCTTTGATGCGGCCGTAGAGGCTAGCTCGACCTTATTGGATTTAGCGGTCGTGAGTACGGGTACGCCAGTGGAGCAATACTTACCATTGCGTAAAGGTACAGAGATTTTCTTGGGCGAGGCGATTACCAATGTTGGCTATCCCTTGCAGGGATTATTGGCGGCCTCTCCCAATTTAACGCGCGGAAATATCAGCTCACGCGAGGCATTAAAGGGGGCGGTGGGGCAATTCCAGTTTTCGGCACCGATCCAGCCCGGCTCAAGTGGTGGCCCAGTTGTCTCTGACGGTGGGGAACTATTAGGTATTACCGTCAGTACCTTAAATGTGACGAGTCTACGTGAATCGGGTGCATTGCCGCAGAATGTTAACTTTGCCCTTGATGCAAAATATGCTGCCCGCTTTTTAGATAAGCACCGCATTAGTTATCAGTCGGTTGAAACCAATATGAAGGGCGATATTCGAACGGCAAATGCGGCAGCACTTGGTGCTGTTGTTCAACTAAATTGCTATCAATAAGGATGTTTCCAATGCTATTTATGCTTCGTATTTTGATACTGGCTTTGTTGCTCATTAGCCCATTTGTTAAAGCACAAACTACGGTACTTCCACCAGTATTTTTTATTAGTACCATTGATTCAACTGACTTTTATAACAAACTCAAGGGCATCCCATTATTTGAAAAAATGGATAAAGAGAATATCGGCAATCCATTAAAACTGATTGTGACCTATAAAATGGAACCTACAGCAGGGGGAGAAGCCGCTGGGCTAACCTCGGCGATTTTAGCGGGTGGCTCCCTAGGGCTGTTACCTATGGTGACCAATAATGATTTGGTGCTGACGTATGAGTTTAGGGTTCACAATGAGGTGATTGCCAGCGTCAGTTACCGTGAAAATTTTACCAAGGCTCACAACATGTACTCCAATGAGGGAATGTATAGCCTAGATAAAGAGAGTTTGGCATGGGCGATGACCACGACTGATAAGTTTATGGTTGATATTCAAAACTCGCCTGAGCTTTCCCAGCTAATCAGTGAATACAACTATTATTTTGCTCAATAGTTCGAGTGATGCATCTCCATAAATTAAGGGCTAGCTTTGCTAGCCCTTAATTCAACCATTCTATTTTTTAGAAAGTAATCTCAAATTTTATCCGCTTTTTTTCTTTTTTATGGGCTAATAAACTAAGCCCATAGAGTCGAGAGCAAGCTGAAAGACTCCCCCAAATTTCAATTTTCGGAGCAGATTATGTCTAAAGTCCTAGTGTTAAAATCCAGTATTCTTGGCGGTTATTCACAATCTGCCTTGTTAGTTGACCACCTGATCGGTAAATGGGAAGACCAAGGCGCGACCATCACAGTTCGCGATTTAGCGGGTAAAGATGTGTTGCCAATGGTTGATGGCGAAATCGCCTCTGGCCTACGTGGCGGCGCTGAGTTAACCGCACGTCAGCAAGAGATGCTCGACCTGTCGAACGCCTTAGTTGAAGAGTTAAAAGCGAACGACACAATCGTGATCACCGCGCCGATGTACAACTTCAACATTCCAACCCAACTGAAAAACTGGATTGATTTTGTGGCCCGTGCCGGTGTGACTTTCACTTATACCGAAAACGGTCCTAAAGGCTTAGTAGAAGGCAAACGCGCCGTGTTGATCACCACCCGTGGTGGCGCCCATAAAGATGGCCCAACCGATCACATTGTGCCTTTCTTAAAAACCTTCCTCGGCTTTATCGGTATCACCGACGTGGAAGTGGTATATGCTGAAGCGCTGAACATGGGCCCAGAAGCCAACCAAAAAGGTATCAGCGAAGCTAAAGCCAGTATCGATAAGTTAGCGGTTTAATAGTAAAGATAATAAAAAATGCCAGCATAAATGCTGGCATTTTTGTTTGCGCAGAACACAATTATTCGCACAGTTTGCAGCCAAGGGAGATAGCGCTGGTTTCGATATAGCGAACCTTAGTGCTTGCTTGGCCACGGTTATGGCTTACGCTGTAGCGGGTTTCGCGAACCACTTTGGGCTGCGGCGGTTGTTCGCCGCTAGTTGGGTGCGGGCACTTTGTTGTCATCTGCACCTCCTCACGCATGGTTGCTTTGCTTAGGTTTTAGCTTGGCTGGCAGCAGACTAAATCTTTTAGCGAACCACCGTTGATCACACATTCAAAACCGTTGGCTTTGAGAATATCGCAGCCCTTTTGGGCACGGATACCTGCGCCGCAGTAAAGCACAAACGGATGCTGTTTATTGTCAACCTGATGCAACCATTGGTCGAGTGTTGGCAGCGGCACGTTGATGGCCTGAGGCAAATGACCTGAGGCAAACTCCTCTGGTGAGCGCACATCGATAACGCGCGCACCTTGATCAATCAATTGCCAACATTTTTCACCGTTGCTGCTACCAGATAATTTAGCCAGTAAAGATTGAAACATAGCTTTGCCTCTATGATTAGAAAATTTTCAATAAGTTTATTCTAATGAATTGGTGAGCGCAAGCGGCAATCTGTTGGGTGCTTGGCTTGTCGGCGTTACTCGGTGGCAGGCGCTTCCCTGTGATAGTGGATAAGATCATGAAACACCACGGGGTGATCGCTTAAGTTGCGGTAGCCATGGGGTTTGTCGGCGGCAAAGCGCACGGCCTCGCCCTGCTGTAATGGCTGCCACTGGCCATCGACTAATACCTCCATGGTGCCGCTGAGCACGATCACATGCTCGGTCACGCCCGCCTCATGGGGCTCGGAGAGACGCTCATAGTGCGGTAATAGGGTGAGTTCAAACATCTCAAAACCAAAGCGTGGCTCAAAGGGAAATAGCGACGCCACTAACATGCCGTCGGTTGCAGGCTTTTGGCGTAATGCATCGGCGTTACGAAAGACCGCGCCTTGGCTCTCGGGTGTCGGCTCCAGAAAAGTTGAGAGTGAGGTATTAAAACCGCTAGCGATTTTCCACAAGGTAGCAATAGTGGGGCTAGATTCGCCGCGCTCAATCTGGCCTATCATGGCCTTGCTTACGCCTGTCTCGAGTGCCGCTTTATCTAAACTCCAACCCTTTTGGCTGCGCAGTTGTTTTAGGGTCGCGGCAAGATAGCTGTTGATGGTCTGCATTGTGGTCTGATACTTAAAAAATTATTTGTACGTTATAACGCACAGGTGCTATCTTGTCCACCTTGTGCGTTATAGCGTACAAGATGGTGCGATGCTCGAGGCAAAGGTAGGATTAGGAGTAGGGATGATGTGGCGCGAGGCTTTGGGACTATCAAAAATATCGGCGGGCTTTATTGCCGTGCTGGTGGGCTATAGCAGTTCGGCGGTGATTATCCTGCAGGCGGCGGATGCTGTGGGTGCGACATCGGCACAAATGAGTTCATGGCTGTGGGCTTTGGGTGTCGGTATGGGGCTCACCAGTATTGGCCTGTCTCTCTACTATAAAAATCCGGTGCTTACGGCATGGTCGACCCCCGGGGCGGCGTTGATGGTCACCAGCCTGGCGGGATTGAGTATCCACGAAGCCGTCGGTGCCTTCCTGATTAGCTCTTTGTTGATCACCCTCTGCGGTTTGGCAGGCTGGATGGATAAGCTTATTCGTATCATGCCGCAGTCTGTCGCTTCGGCCATGTTAGCAGGGATTTTACTGCAGTTTGGTTTAGGACTGTTCCAAGCCATGCAGACTCAACTGAGCTTAATCCTATTGATGTTATTAGTGTTTGTTGTGCTTAAGCCCTTTGCGGCGCGTTACATTATGTTGCTCACCCTCGTAGCGGGGATAGGGATGAGTTATCAATTGGATCTACTGCAACTCGATAAGCTTGAGCTGCAATTCGCGGCTCCCGTATGGATAGCGCCTGCGTTTTCTGTCACCAGCGTAGTGGGCGTGGCGCTGCCCTTATTTATGGTGACTATGGCCTCACAAAATATGCCTGGGGTGGCAGCGCTTCACGGCCATGGTTATCGCCCGCCTATCTCGCCATTAATTACTGTGACGGGTCTGATGGGCGTATTGTTTGCCCCCTTTGGCGGCTTTGCTTTTAATCTCTCGGCCATTACGGCGGCGATTTGTATGGGTAAAGAAGCTGACCCAAATCCCGCGACCCGTTACTGGGCGGCAGTGTGGGGCGGCGTGTTTTACTTTATCACTGGTTTACTCGGCGCCACTGTAGTTGGCCTTTTCGCCGCATTTCCGAAGGAGTTAGTGCTCGCGATTGCAGGATTAGCGCTGCTTGGCACCATAGGTAACAGTCTAACCGCAGCGCTCGCGGATAACGACGAGCGAGAAGTGGCGGTGATTACGTTTCTCGTCACCGCATCGGGTGTGAGTGTATTGGGGATTGGCAGCGCCTTCTGGGGATTATTACTCGGATTTTTAATGCATTACTGGCACAAGCATCGCGCCTTAACCACAACTAAACAGGCAAAAGCTTAGCTGTGGCTAGGTCTAGACTGAGGTTTGCTACCTTAGTGGATTGATGTGTGCAGAGGCCTAGAGCTTTTTGGTCATAAACAGGCTATTGGGGTCGAGCGTGTAATCGGCAAAGGGGCCACACAGCTCGAAGCCAAACTTAGCGTAGAGAGAACGTGCGGGCTGGAAAAAGGCCATTGAGCCAGTTTCTAAACTGAGGCGCTGCACACCTGCGGCTTTGGCATCATTGATCAAGTGCTGCAATACCTTAGAAGCTATCCCTTGTTGTTTGTAGGTGGCGGCGGTGCGCATCGATTTGATCTCCGCATGCTCGGAATCTAACCATTTTAGTGCACCGCAGCCCGCCAGATTTCGGCCATCCCACAGTGTCCAAAAGCGAATATTGGGTTGGCGCAGGCCATCCAAGTCTAATGCGTGCACACTTTCCGGCGGCGAGGTTGCTCGCATATCTTCAAGGTGCTCAGTTAAAAGTGCTGCAATTTCAGGCCCTTTTAGATCATCTAGTATTATTTTCATTGTTGCTCTCAAGATTAAAATTCCCTGTGTTGTCACTTATCCATCATAGCGTTATCGCGTTTGGTTGTTTTTAGGGGTAAAACGCTGTGGTGACGAAGCAAAGGGTAGGCCAATAGTCTTTGCTAAAAGGGATGATGCTTCATCCCTTGGTTTTATCGAGAGGCGAGCAAGGAAGCTTGTGCTTACTTTTGTTTGAAGGCAAGGCAAAAACATATTATGTTATTGTCTTATATTAGTGTTTTAATTTTTACTAAAACTACAGGGATTGTTATGTTAAGTAAGAGCGTTTTCTTTTTATTTGTTCTACTCGTTTTAATTTTTATTACATTGTATTTTTTTGAAAATAATAATGAAGCTAGTGTTAACGATACATCCTTTATGAAAGATAGCCATATCGTTTTGGTCGATGATACTAACTATGCTAATGTTAATTTTGATGTGTTAAAAAATATAAAAGAGCCACGAACAAGTGATAGTTCCTTGCACTCTTTGGCTGAGCATAAAATGGAGCTTAATGGAGGTTATGATACAGGGATAGTTAGTGATGACAATGTTGTTGATAGTACTAAGCTAAATTCAATTTTGGCTTCAGCTAACTTTTACGAAATTATAGATGTTTTCTCGACAATGCCAGACAAGTCGTTTGAAACAATAGTTTTTGAGAACAGTATTAGTGAGTTTTTAAATAAGTCAAAATATAGTTCTATTCTAAATGAGTACCGTGTGTCATGTGATAATAAAATCTGTTTTGGATATTTTATATTTTCAGAGCCAGATGATTTTACTCATTTCTACAATGAGTTTAGCGTTAGTAATAATAGTCCAATGAATAAGTCTGGTTATGTAAACTATTTAATGGTTACAAACAATGCTAAAGGGGGAAATGAGTATCGGATATCATTTAATTCAGACCCTTTAGTTAAATCAATAACTGCACCGAAATAGTTGCACCATTGGCAAAATAGGACGGGCAGAATTGGATGGTGATTGGCGAGGCGACCGCCCCTGCATCCTCGGGAACAACATCCGTGTTTAACGGTCAGTTCACCATCCATGGCTCTCGTTTATAAGCTTTGAAATCCTAGTTTTATATTCACCGTGTCGTCGAGTCAGTACCATGATCAGCTTACACAATGAGATCAACAAGCCGAGATGATTCTCGGCTTGTTGTTAACGCTTTTGCTCATCCCAAGTGATTAGTAGTACTTCTTCAAATAGCTCTCGGCGTAACTTTTCAGCTTTTTGTTAGGGTTATTGTTGGCTATGTTTTCAATCACTTCACGGTATTGGGTATTACCCGATGCGGCGAGGGCCTTGGCCATATTGGCGTAGGTGTCGATGGCTAACTTGTCGTTACTCATCAAACGTGGATTTTTCAGCTCAACGCTCAGGCATTCTAGCAAAAAGTCATCGTAGTTTTGATCGTCCATCATGCGTTTGGCTGCGAGGCGCATTAGCTCTAAATCATTGCTTTTAAAGGCGTTGGCATAGGCATTATTTTTAGTACTTTGCTCGGCCACATATTGGCTTTTATCGCCTAAAATAGCATTCCATTTTTTATACTGGTCAAGATTTTCAAGCGCTTGGGTGGCGTATTTTTTCAGCTTCTTATGGTAGTCGCCATTGATAATATTGTTGATGGTGCCGCTGTATTTATCGTTCCCTGAGTAAGCTAACCCTTTGACTAACCAGGCGCTATAGTCGATAGCATTTTTCTCGGTGGCTTGTGGCAGCGATGCGATAAGTTTGGCCTCTAACACATCGTAAATGGCGGGATCGGATAATCCGGCAAGCGTCAGGGCTTCGATGGCTTGTTTTTGCTTAAATTGGTTGTCGCCTTTAAAAATTTCTTGATATGTTTCAACCGTATAATCCTGCGCCCATGTGGGTGAGGCCAGTAAACTGATACCGAGTAAAATGCTTGCAACTAATGGTTTCATTGATATGTCCTTATGTCGTTTTCCAGCGTTTAAAAATCAGTGAGGTGTTGATACCACCAAAGGCGAAGTTATTACTCATCACATAGTCGGTGTCGAGTGTACGTGGCTCGCCGCGAATGTAATCGAGAGCGGCACATTCTGGGTCGATATTGTCGAGATTGAGCGTCGGGGCAAACCAACCCGTATTCATCATCTCAATGCTGACCCAAGCCTCTAACGCGCCGCAGGCGCCTAAGGTATGGCCGGTGTAGCTTTTAAGGGATGAAATCGGCATATCCGCACCGAATACCGCGTGGGTCGCATGGCTTTCGGCAATATCACCGCGGTCGGTGGCGGTACCGTGGGCATTCACATAACCAATGGCGTCGGGCGTGAGCGCCGCATCCTTAAGGGCTAAACGAATGGCGATTTCCATGGTCTCGCTATTGGGCTGTGTCACATGCTGACCATCGGAGTTAGTGCCAAAGCCGACGATCTCGGCGTAAATCTTCGCGCCGCGCGCTTTGGCGTGTTCTAACTCTTCAAGTACTAGCGTACAAGCGCCTTCGCCAATCACTAAGCCATCACGCTGGGCATCAAAAGGGCGTGGCGATAATTCTGGCGTCGTGTTTTTGGTACTGGTGGCAAACAGCGTATCAAAGACTACGGCCTCGGTGGGGCAGAGTTCTTCGCCACCACCCGCGAGCATTAAGGTTTGCAGACCATATTTAATCGCTTCATAGGCGTAACCTATGCCTTGGCTGCCTGAGGTGCAGGCGCTACTGGTGGTGTGAATGCGCCCTTTAAGGCCAAAGAAAACCCCCACGTTTACCGCTGTGGTGTGGGCCATCATGCGGATATAACTGGTGGCGGTAACGCCCGACATATCGCCATTTTTGAGCATATCGCCAAAGGCGGTAATGGGATCGGTACTGCCAGTGGAAGATCCATAGGCAATACCCATCTCTCCCGAAGTGACGATAGGGTCGTCCAAGAGTCCTGCATCGATAAGTGCAAGTTCGCTGGCGCGAGTCGCCATAATCGAGACGCGTCCCATGGAGCGGATTTTTTTGCGCGAATAATGGCTTGGCACTTCAAAGTCGGTCACGGGAGCGGCGAGGCGAGTGTTTAGTCCGTCGTATTTGTCCCATTCCGCCATCGTCACGACACAGTTTTTTTGTGCCTTAAGGCGGTTTGCGATACTTGGCCAGTCATGGCCTAGGGCGCTGATACCGCCGATACCGGTAACGACGACACGTCTGCCTAATGGATTGCGCTGGGTCATTTAGATCATGCCTCCATTTACCGAAATCACTTGGCGCGTAATATAGGCGGCATCGTCCGACATTAAAAAGGCGGCTAACGCTGCGATTTCATTGGGTTTACCCATGCGGCGCATCGGCACTAACTGCTCGACCATATCCTTAGGAATATCCGCCACCATATCGGTTTCGATTAAACCTGGGGCGATACAGTTTACGGTGATCTTACGTTTGGCCAGCTCTAAGGACAGCGCCTTAGTCGCGCCAATCAATCCGGCCTTAGAGGCGCTGTAATTGACCTGACCACGGTTACCCGCGATACCGGAAACGGAAGCCAAGGTGATAATTCGTCCACCCTTGCGCGCTTGCACCATAGGCATAACGCAGGGATGAATCACATTATAAAAACCATCGAGGTTAGTGTGGATTACACTATCCCATTCGGCTTCACTCATCGCCGGAAAAGCATTGTCACGGTTGATGCCCGCATTAAGCACCACGCCATAATAAGCGCCATTAGCCTCGATATCGGCCTCAAGGGCGGCTTTGACGGCAACGCGGTCGGCAACATCAAACTTTAAGAGGCTGACGTTAACACCAAGGGCGCGAAGCTCTGCGGCGCTAGCATCGGCTGCGGCCTGATTGCTGTGATAATGCAGCGCGATATCATAACCTGCCGCAGCCAGTTTAAGGGCGATGGCTTTGCCAATACCGCGGCTCGAACCTGTGACTAATACTCTGTTATTCATCTTTATTTCTCCACCCTTGATGCTCGATGAGTTGTTTGTGCATCAAAGGGCTAAATCCTTTTGTGATAAGACTTGTTGCTGCCAAGCATGCCTCATGGCATTAAGCCTGCTGGCTTGAGGCGATATACGCTTGGGTGTCCTGGGGTTGGAACACATTCACATTGGCCTCGGCCACTAACAGTGGTGTTTGCTGCGCTCCCGCTTCGGGCAATAGATAAATCTGGCAATCAAATACCGCCAGTCCCGACTCTTCCTGATAGAGGCGTTTAACCTGAGTGCGGTAGCAGCGATTGAGTTCGTATTGCGCCGTGTGTAAGGCTAATTTACGCGATCCCAATAAAAATCCCACGCGGATTTTATCGTGACGCAGTTTAGCCTCAACGCCCGCTAAAGCGGCAATGCTCTGTGCCATATATTCGATACCCACATAATTGGGGACGGCTTGACGATGCTCGTCAAAATAAGCGCTCTGCGGAGTGATCAGCACTTCAGTTTCGAGCACATCCGGCTGATGGCTAATAATCTTATCAATCAAGATCATTGGCGCACGATGCGGAATAAAATCGGCAATATTCTGCTCGGTTAAGTGTTGCAGCCAAATCGGCTCGGCGGCTGAAATTGCGGTATCGATAGAACTGGACATCAATCTTAAGCCCCTTTACGGCAAAAAATCAGGCTGGCATTGCTGCCGCCAAAGGCGAAGGAGTTGCTCATCACATAGTTAAGCTTGCCATGCTCGGCAAATTGCATGGGCGCGACTAGCGCAATGCTTGGGTCCTGTGGATCTTGCTGCCCATCAAACCTATGGGGCGGCAGGGCAAAGCTGTGATTATGCTGTGATAGCAAAAGGTAACAAAATGCGGCTTCAATCGCGCCCGCAGCGCCTAAGGTATGGCCGACCAGCGGTTTGGTTGAGCTTGCAGGGGGCGGCGTGTCGCCAAATACCGAGAGTACGGCGCGGCTTTCCATTGCATCATTTTTAGGCGTTGCTGTGCCATGTAAGTTTATATAATCAATATCTTGCGCAGATATTTGTGCATCATCAAGCGCGGCCTGCATGGCGGCAATCGCCCCTGCGCCTTCAGGATGCGGCGCCGACATATGGTGCGCATCGCTCGACTCGCCAATACCAGCGAGTAATACGCAGGCTTCATTTGCTGTGTTGTCTGTCGCTAAGGTCAGGGTAAATAGCGCGGCGCCTTCACCGATATTGATGCCATCGCGATTGGTGCTGAAGGGATTGCAATGCCCCTTGGAAACCGACTCTAAGGCGTGAAAACCGTTAACTGTGAGTTGGCACAGGCTGTCGATACCGCCGACAATCACCATATCGCACAGCTTGGCTTCAAGTAGGCGTTTGGCGCTGGCAAACACTTTAGCGCTAGAGGAGCAGGCGGTCGAAATGGTGTAGCAGGGACCTTGGAGCGCAAATAACTGGCGTAAAAAATCGCTGGTACTGCCTAATTCCTGTTGAAAGTAATGGTAATCGGCGGGGAAGTGGCCGTGTTGATTGCGATAGGCCAAGGCGGCTTCGCCCTTCGAAATCCCTGATGTGCTAGTACCTAAGACCACGCCGATGCGGTCGGCGCCATATGTCTGTTTCGCCTGTTCGACCGTATCGGTAATTTGCTGTGCGGCAGCAAGGAGTAACTGATTATTGCGACAATCGAATTGCGCCAGTGCGGCAGGTATCGTCGGTAATGGCTCAGTGACGGGCGCAACCAGTGTCGACTCCCCAAATAATAGGGTGTCATTGGTTTGCATGGCACTGGTATCGCCTGCAATCAAGCGGGCTAACACCTGCTCGGGCGTTTGCCCTAACGGGGTACACAATCCAATCTGTGTAATGGCGACTCTGTTATTCATTGCTGCTTGCTATACCTATGGCCTTTGATGCGAGCAATGCTAAAGGCTCATATCGATTGGCGGTTAACGGGTGCCTATGGCATTGTCAAAGGACGATTAAATCGGTTGTATCTCTAACTCAAACTTTGCCTGCGGCATGGTTAAATTAATATGTGCCTGCCAAAGGGTATCGTCGGTTTGGTGCTGATAACGAATTTGTATCACTTGGGTTTGGTTATCGTTGTAACTGATAAGCGTGTCTTGGCTATAAAACTGGCGGCAGGGGATGGCGTCACATAGCCCTGTCACTAAACTTCCACCTTCTAAATGACTACGAATACTCTGTTCTGGCCAATAGATAAGTTGCATCATCGCCATCAGATATTCGGCTTTAAACTCATTCCCGAGTAGCTGACTCTGCTCACTGCTGAGTGTATTCCCATCGTAAACCAAGGTAAACAACGCTTGCCCTAGCGGAGCGAGCCCAACCAGCGTCATGCGTTCCCCTTCAAGTTCAAGCTGGGTGAGCAGCTCATGGGTGTTATCGCCCACTTTTATGCTCACCTTCTGACTAAAGGACTGGGGCGAAGATACCCCAGTTTTGCTGTCGTTTTGCTGACTCTGGCTTTGAGTCTGGCTTTGGGGCGCATTTGCCTGAGGCTTGGTAAGCGGTTTATCCGTTGCGGGGCCAAAATGCTGTGGCAGTGGCGCTAAGCAATAACGCATATCTTTTGTGAATCCGACGCAGGTTTGCCGATAGAGCAGCTCACTGCAGCCCATCAAGCCTAGGCTTGGGAGCATTAGGGCAACTGTCACTATCGCTTTTGTGCGACCTTTGGCGTTAGGGCGACCTTTGGCGTTAAGGCTTAAGCGCATCGAATTACACCTCGGCTAATTCGTTGATTGTGAGTTCGCTGATTGCTGGTTCGGTGGTCGTGAGTTCAGCATCCTGCCGACATAGCTCGACCACCATGTTTAGACGTCGCTCGGATTCTTTAACAAAGGGATTTTGCACATCCCACGCATAGCCCGCCAAAATCGAGCAAATCATCTGCTTGATTTTAGGATTCGGATCTTCATAAAAAATCACATCTTGGAAGCGGCCATCGTACCAAGCCTGCACGTAAGTGCGGAAGGTGTTCACCCCTTGCATTAACGGCGCTGAGTATTCGGCAGGCCAGTCTACAGTGACACCATTTAGTTGTTTGGTCACGCATTTTGCTGCCATGGATGCCGACTGCATCGCGATAGTGACGCCCGATGAAAACACCGGATCGAGGAACTCACCGGCATTGCCCAGCAACGCAAATTTATCGGTGGCAAGGCGCGATACGTTGGCGGAATAGCCCTTGAGCGTCGCGCAGGGTTGGGCGACTTTGGCATTGGCAAGTAGTGCGTTAAGGCCGGGCTCTTCCTTGACTATGGTCATTAACTGCTGCTCTAAATCGCCTTCAAGGCGCGCGAGTAATTGCGGTTCAGCCACCACACCAAGTGAGCAGCGGCCGTTGCTGAAGGGTATTAACCAGTACCAAATATCCTGATGCTGCGGGTGGACGCTAATTAAAATCTTATTCCGGTCGAAGTTGGGATCGCTGATGTTATCTTCCACATGGGTGAAGATGGCGCTGCGGGTAGGAAGTGAGGAAGGCGTTTCGAGGTCGAGCAGCCGTGGTAATACGCGGCCAAAACCGCTGGCATCGAGTACATATTTGGCCTCGACTTGATAAAGTTCACCCTGCTCGTTACGCACAGTTAAACGTGGCGCGGCAGTTAAATCTATCGCCTCAACGGTTTCACCGTAACGGATCTCCACCCCAAAGCTTGCCGCAGTATCGGCGAGTAATTTATCGAAGTTTCCCCGTTGTACTTGGAAGGTTGTTCCCGGCCCTGGGGTAAATTTGTCGGTAAAGTCGAAGGTGGTATATACCCCATTACGGCGGAAGGCCGCGCCATTTTTATATTGGAATCCCGCGGCATTCAGCGCCTCTAACATGCCCGCTTCTTCAATAAATTGCATACAGCAGGGCAGCAAACTCTCACCAATCGAAAAGCGCGGAAAGTGTTGTTTTTCGAGCACGATGACACGTTTGCCTTGCTTATGTAGCAGGCTAGCGGCAATCGAGCCTGAAGGGCCCGCGCCAATAATGGCGACATCGACGCAAAGGGAGTGAGACTGTGTGGCGCTAGCCGCAGTAGATGTGGACATTTAAATAACATTCCTTGTAGGTATCGAGACCTTGTTGGTGGTTAAAACCTGACGAGTGGTCAAAATCAATGGCGAAAGTACAAAGGTAAAGCCTATGCCGAGGGATAGGGTTAATCCAAAGTAATGAATAGCTTGGGTTTGGCTAAAGGCGAGTAAGCCAAAGGCCAATAGGGTCGAGCAGGCGGACATAAACACCGCCATCATCACCGCCCTGCCATGTTGCGCTGCGGCGGCAAAAAACAAGCTGTAATCTATCCCAATCCCGAAGACTAAAATCAGCGCCAGCGCATGGAATAAGCTTAAGGGGGAGCCGACTAAGCCTAAAATGGCTAAGGTATGTACCGCGGCGAGTGCTGGCACGGCGACAACCACAGTGGCCTTTTTGAGTCCAAAACTTAGGCTAAATAGCAAGAGTGCGATAACCAGTGCTAGCCCCAATAATTTAAGGGTGAGCAGGCGATAATGCCCCATCACGGTGGAGATATCCGCTACTTTATCAATAAGTTGCACTTGTGGATCTTTGGCAAAGCGCGCTTTAAGAGCCGCAATATCTTCAATACCACCGAGCAACACTATGGCGCCATGGCTGTCGCTTCCTAGGTTTGTATTATCTGCACTGGCCCTTGGCTCCGTTGAGTGTTCAAGCGGCGCTAATCCCAGTGGTGCAAGCCAAAGTGGCGCTAGCTGTTTACCAAAGCCCAGTTCGAAAAAATCCGCCGGGGTGATATAGCTGTCTTTAGCAGCAAGATAGGCCGCAGAAAGGTTTGGCGCTAGGCTCTCATCAAGGCCAATGTTGCTTAGTACTGTGGTTAATTGCGACTGGTAAATCTCGCCCTGTAATTGATACGCTGCATCTTGCTTTTGCTTGCTCGGTAGGTAACGGCTGAGGCTGACATAATTGCCCAGCTCTTGCTGTTTTATGGCGGCATCGAGCTGTGGGCTAAGGGCTTCGAGCCGTTGCAGTAAGGCTTCTTCACTCGATGCGCGCACCAATAAAAACTGGTTATCGGTACCACCACTGAGGAGTTTTCTGAGCTTATCTTCAGGCTCTGTCACGCTCGCAGGGCTTTGTTGTAAATGGCGAATATCATCATCCACCTTAAGTTGGCTGATACCCAGCAGACAAACACTTACGAACACTAAGGTGAATAGACTCAATCCCCATGGCGACACCAGTTTGTTTGAGAATCCGGTGAGTTTTGTAAGATAGGCCTGTGCAAGATTTAGCGGACGCTCTCCCGAAGGTAACTTGCTGCCCGCTAAGAGTGGGTAAGCCAGCACTAACGTCAGGTAGGCGCCGAGTAAGCCAGAGGCGCAGAAAATCGCCACCTGCTGCATACCGGGAAACGGCGCGAGGCCAATGCCGACATAGGCCAAGGCGCTGGTGATAAAGGCGAGCGACACAGTGGGGAAAATATAGGCCACGGTCGCCTGCGCGCTACGCTGATGATCGCTCAACCGCTCGCAGTAAAAGTGGAAACTGTAGTCGATAGCAATCCCAATCAGGCTGGTGCCAAAGACGAGAGTAAGTAAATGCAGCTCCCCGAATACGCTTAGGGTAAAGGTCACCGCCAGCAGCAAGCCGCTGCCTATGGTCACCATCGCCAGCAAGAGTGGCATCACGGAGCGAAACGCCAGCCAAACCAATAACACTACGCCGAGCAAAGAGGCGAGACCGAGGACAGAGATTTCACTCTTAGCGGTATTCGTTGCTTCTATAGCATGAAATAGCGCGCCCGCCTGTAACACTTGTATGCCGGCATATTGCTCAGTGACTGTAGTAAGTGCTTGTGTTAACGCTGCTTGCTGAATGAGTTGGGCATTGGGATTAAAGGCGCTGTCTTTGCCCTTTGCCATCACAATAGCGGCCACGCCTTCACTGCTATTAACACCTTGTTTGGTATCAACACGTTGTGGATGAGCAAGTAAAATCCCTTGGCTAGCGCTCAGTTTCGAGCTGGGCGCGAGGGCGAGCAAATTGGCGGGAAATAACAGCAAAGGATCTTGAGTGAGCAGTTGGCTATTGGCGTAACTAAAGGCGTTGTAGAGCTGTTGTGTGGCCGAGGCAACCAAGTTATCGAGGCCATTATGGGTTAACGCATCGGCTTGCTCTGAGGTTAATAGCTTAAATCGATGGGGAAAATAATATTGGCCTAGGGCTTCACCCATTTGTATGTCGGCACTGCGAATATCGGTAAAGGCGGTATTTTGAGTCTTAAGCTGCTCCATCAGGAGCGTTGCCGCCGCAATGGCTTGCGTTTCATCCTTGGCAATCAGGGCAAGATACACTTGATCGGCGAGTGTTGACTCCACTTGCTCGAGGGCGCGCGCTGTGAGCGCATCCTGCTGCAGATGGGGTAACATGGCGAGAATATCGCTTTGAACCTTAGCTCCATTTTGCCACAGTTGCAGCGTCCACAGGCTCGCCGCCAGCATCAGACACAGCCAAATCGCAAGGCGTAATTTGCTTGATGTGTGCATCAGCCTGTGACCTATGCGCGTGGCAATCTTGGTCGCCATTATTTTGCCTTGCTCTCTTGAGGATCAGTCTCCCGTGGAGAAACTTTTTGAGTTAGCGCGATTGAGAACTGGGCTAATTCGGCGTCGCTCAGTTTACCTTGGCGCAGCTCGCGAAAATCGATACGGGTGATATCCTGCGGACTCACGTTGGGTGCGGCGCTGAGCAGCACTAAGGCATGAAGAGTATCGCTGCCTTCGAGCACCATATTAGCGATGGCTTTTTTCATCAGCGGATCTTTAGGGGTTAATCCTAGCTGCCAGTTTTCCTTAGCTAATTCGTTCGTTAACGTTTTTTGAGCTAAGAAGTGCAGTTCAAAATGATTGCTTAATCCTGAAATATCACCGCCCAGCATGGCACTCACCAGACTGGGTAATAAATCCCCCATGGCTGCGGCACTTGCCGAAGCATCGGCGCTGCTGACTTGCACTCGTCCTTGGCTATCTCGCTGAATAAGTTGCTTATCTTTTAAAATCAGCAAGGACTCAAAGGGCGTAAGCTGCTGCCAAATCAGCCCTTGGTCTTTGTCGAACACAAACTGACCTTGGCTAATGAGGGGCTTTTTTAACACTTTAAGTTGGCGGGATTGCACAAAGTGGCCGCGTACTGTCTCGCCAAGGTTAAGCTTTTGGCTGAGGGCGAGTAATGCGGCGTTATCGGCTCCTTGGTTAAACAGGGGCTGATATTGGCTCGCTTCTGTAAGGTTAGGATTAGCAAGGTCTTGCGCCTGCACAGAGCCAAGCAGCATGCAGCTTAACAGTGCGCCTTGGCAGACGCATTGCACCCACTTAGCTCGCGACCAGGTTTTGAGGAGGACATTCATTCGTTATCAACCTTTGCCAGCAGCGGTGCGATTTTGCTGCGAAACACCTCTGGCGTCACAAAGCACATTTCTTGGCTCGTCATATCCACCGCCGCCTGAATGGTATAACCCTTAGTAATACGCTCGCCCGTTGCGGTATCACGGATTTGATAATTGATTTTTAGACGATTTTCCCACTCGACCAACTCGGCGCGCACGGTAATGTGTTGCTCGAAGGTGCTGGGCTTAACGTATTTGATCTGCACATCAATAATCGGCCAAGCGTAGTTCGAGGCCTGCATTTGGCGATAGTTGTAGCCTAACTCGTCGAGTAATTTGCAGCGGGCAATCTCGAAATAACGCAGGTAATTACCATGCCAAGTGATCCCCATCGAATCCACATCGTGGAAGGGGACCTGCATGTCCATTTCTATGCAGAGCAAGGCTTTCATCGGCACACTTCCCATTCGCCCGCTTGGATTTTCGCAACGGTTTGGCGCAGCACGGCTTCGAGCGGCCTGTCTTCGACTAATGGCTCAAAGTCAGCGCGCACTTGGGCGAGCGTGGTCGCAAGCGATGGCGTCAGTGAAGCTTCGTCTAACTCGTTTTGTTTAACACGCAGACCAATGCCTTGGGTCATGGCGAGCAGGGCTGCGGCGGCGACTTGTTCTGTCAGCTGTAATACACGCATACAGTCACGGGCGGCGATAGTGCCCATGCTGACTTTATCTTGGTTATGGCATTCGGTTGAGCGTGAGAAAACGCTCGCGGGCATAGTGTGTTTCAGTGCTTCCGCCGTCCAAGCTGAAACGCCGATTTGCACCGCCTTAAAGCCATGGTTGATGGCGCGACGTGCACCAGTCGAACCCGAAAGGTTAGCGGGTAAACCGTTGTTAAATTTAGGGTCCATCACTAATGCCATTTGGCGATCAATCAGATCAGCGATATTGGCCACAGTATTTTTTAAGGAGTCCATCGCAAAGGCGATATGCCCGCCGTAAAAATGGCCGCCATGGAGAATATGCTCGCCTTCAGCATCGACAATCGGGTTGTCGTTGGCGCTGTTAACTTCGGTCTCGATAAATTGGCGCATAAAGGGCAGCGCGTCTTGCAACACGCCAATAATGTGCGGCGCGCAGCGGATGGAATATCTGTCCTGCAATCTGTCGGAATTGCGCGGGTGAACATGGTGGTTCAAATCTTCCCGTATCCAAGTGGCGATTTGGTTTTGCCCTGGATGGGGTTTGGCAGCAAACAAAATATCGTCGAAATGGTTCGAGTTGCCTTTGAGGGTTAACGACGCCATGGCGGTAATGCGGCTGGCTAAACGCGCTAAATATTGTGCGCGATCAAAGGCTAAACAGGCTAATGCTGTCATCACTGCCGTGCCATTCATCAGGGCTAAGCCTTCTTTGGGGCGCAGCACATGGGGCGTGATATTCAGCTCTCGGTAAACCTCTTGGGTGGCTCGGCGCTCGCCGTTATAAATCACTTCTCGCTCGCCAACTAGCACGGCGGCGAGATAAGACAGTGGCGTTAAATCGCCACTGGCACCGACTGAACCTTCCTCTGGGATCACTGGCACGATATTGAGATTAAGCAAAGTTTCGATGCGCTTTAATAGCTCATAGGTTACGCCGGATTTACCGATGGCGAGGGAGTTTAAACGGCAAGCCATCACGGCGCGCGCCTGCATCACGCTCAAGACTTCGCCTAGGCCACAGCCATGGAAGCGGGATAAGTGCAGTGGCAGCTCGTGGACTAAGTCGAGACTCACATTCACTGTGCAAGAGTCACCATAGCCTGTGGTGACACCGTAGACCACGCCTTCTTCGTGCAGCAAACTATCGATAAAGCGGGCGCCTTTTTGGATATATTCCTGATAATCGGCATCATCACAGAGTTTGACCTTGGCGCCCTTTGTCACGGCAACGACTTGCTCTAATGTGAGTAACTGACGGCCAAATTCGATTGGCGACTCAACGGTTGTCGTTTGAGTAACTGCGTGGCTCATAAATGCTCTGTCCTGTCTGTAGTGCGCTCCTGCTCCGGGAGTGCTGCTGTCGTTTTGTGGGCGGATGTCGCGCGGTTGACCTTGCTATCGTCCCGCCAAAAATCAAAAAAGTTAAACCACTGCAAAGGCTCACGCCTTGCATAGTGTTCGAGGCGTTCGCTGTAGCGATAAACGGCCTGTTGGAGTCGTTCCATTCTGCCCGCTCGTGGGCCTTTAAGTGTCTCGGCGAAGCGTTCTAAATGCACTCGATAACGCCCTTGCTCGCGCAGGCAAAACATCAGATACACAGGGCAATCTAAGAGTCCGGCCAAAATAAATGGCCCCTGCGGGAAGGCCGCCTCTTCACCCATAAATGGCGCGTATACCACGCGTCCTTGGGAGTGGGATGAGGTTCTATCCCCTGCAATCACCACTAACTCACCGTCTTCAATTTTTTGTTGTAATAGCATGGAGGTGGCGGGATTTAGCTCGGTCACTTGGATCAAATTCAGCGTGCTATCAGGGTTTAATTGCTTGAGTACATTATTAAAGTTTTCGGCATGGCTGGTTAACACCATGACATTGACTTTGACCTTGCGCTGGTGGATTGAAATCGCGCGGCACAGCTCGAGATTGCCTAAGTGGGACACCAGCAGCACGGCACCTTGGCCGCTTTCTAGCTGATCGGCCAGCACTTGGCGGTCAGGAAAATCCACTTGGCTTAATTGAATGCGATCGCACCAAGCATCGATTCTATCGAGCGCCGCATTACCAAAGGCGATAAAGTGGCTTAAGCTGTCACGCCAGCCAACGGGCTGATTTAACTGAGGATGCCGTGGCTCGAGGTGCTGTACGCGGCGCAGGAAATCCAATGAGGCTTCGCGGCTGACTTTGCCAGTCAGGAAGAAGTAGCAAATCACCGGATACATAATGGCGCGGCATAGCCAATGGCCACCAAAGCGGTAGCTTTCGACTAACAGTTTGATGCCCCAATAACTGCCGCGCTCCTTCATGGCTGACCAATGGGTCGCAGTATGAGCAGACGACGTCGATTTCGCCGCTTGTTTACGGCGCAGCAACTGCGGCAGACGTTTTAACATGCCAAAAAATAGCCGCGTGTGCAGTTTAGTGATACGCACATTGTCGGCCACACCTTGAAAGTGGCTGACGCCGTTTTCGGGGTAAATCACTTTGGTGGGGTGAAACAGAATTTCTACCCCTTGCCAGTAGAGTTTTACTAGGATTTCGATATCGAAATCCATCCGCTCTGTGAGTGCTTGTTGGCTGAAGAGACGCTCGGTGGCAGCTAGGGGATACACCCTAAATCCGCACATAGAATCTTGAATATCAAAGCTTAAGGTTTCGACCCATACCCAAAAGTGGGTGAGATAACGGCCGTAGAGTCGCCCCTTGGGCACGGACTCATCGTACTCGGGCTTACCCGAGATCAGTGCATCCGGCTTGGCCTGCGCCTTGGCGAGCATGGCGGGGATATCACTTAAATTATGCTGGCCGTCGGCATCGACCTGTAGCGCATGGGTAAAGCCATCGCGATAGGCGCGGCGAAGCCCTGTCATCACCGCTGCACCTTTGCCCCGATTGTAGGGGTGTTGCAGCAAGGTCACCCAATCGTGTTGCTCCGCCAAGGATTGCAGCAGATAGCGGGTCTCATCATTACTGCCATCGTCAATCAAATAGCAGGGCAGATTAAGAGTGGCGAGCTCGGCCAAGGTCTGGGCGATAGCGGCGCTGTGATTGTAATTGGGGATCACCAGTGCCAGCTTGATTGGGACTGGGCCCATTAAATCACTTGGCGGGGCTAACATTATGTCGTTCATTCCGTCGGTCACTGCGCCGCTCCATCACCTTGCTTGCTGGCAAAGCTGATACGGCCTGAGGCATAGCGGTGGTCGCCATCGCTGTAGGCAAAGGTGAGTTTTTCCTTGGCGGCATTGTGACTGATGACTAAGGTCACTTCCTGCCCTGGCAGAATAAGCTGTTGAAACTTTAGTACTTCTAAATTAGCGACCGCAGCGTTGTAACCAAAATGCTCGCAACCTAAGCGCACGGCCCAATCGAGTTGGGTCACGCCGGGGAGTACGGCTTGCTCGGGGAAATGGCCGTTAAAATATTCGAGATCGGCGGCGACCAGCAGGCGTAATTCGATGCTATCAGGGCCGAACTCTGATGTGAGTATCGGCGGTAAACTCGACTTAATCATGGTCAAATAACTCAACTAGCTGGGCGGCGACACGCTTACCCTGAGTGTTTAACGGTAGGGTGTCGGGGTAACGCCAACGGCGCGGTAAGGTTACTCGTTCAAACTGGGTCAGTAGATGCGCTTTTAAGGCATTGTTGATACTGAGTTTTCCCTGCTCTTGATGCACGCTACGGCCCAATGGTGACAGGGTAATGACGGCTCCTAACTGGGATTTAAACTGGGGCAATACGACCAAGGCAGCCTGCTCGACATAGGCGTGGCTACAGAGCAAGGTCTCCATTTGCGCCAGCGACAGGCGTTTTTCTTCAATCTTAACGATGCGATCGAGCCTGCCCTTGAGTCTAAATTGGCCATTGGCTGTCGGTTCGATTTTATCTTCGCAACGTAACCATTGATCGTCGGCCAAATAGGGTGACTTTAGCAGCAGGGCGCCATCGTCAGCGTCTTGGTCTATGGTAATTTGTTCAAACACTTGCCAAGGTTCATCGGCCTCATGTTGGCGGCGATAGGCGATACCGCCGGTTTCGGTGCTACCAAAAATCTCTATGGGTAAATGGCCGTAACATTGGGCGACACCTTGGGCGGCGGTGAAACTTAAGGGGCCGCCGGAGCTGAAGACTAAGCTGGGAGAACGTAATTGGCGTTCGTGCTCCAGTGCCTTGGGCAAACGGGATAATTGTGCCGGGCTACTGATCAAACACAGATTAGGCAACAGCGCAGTGTAGTAGCTTAAGGTCTCTGGATATTCAATTTGCTCGCTTAAAAAGGGTCTACTGGCGGCTAAGGGCCAGAGGATTTTAAACAGCAAGCCATAGATATGCTGATGGGACACGGTTGAGACCACACTGCAATGGGGCAAATGTTCGGCGAAGGTATGCTCGAGCACAGTCACTTCGGCATCGAGCTGCCTTAAGCTCTTGCGAATGGCCTTAGGCTCGCCACTGCTGCCCGAGGTAAACAGCACCAGTTCACCAAAGGTGTCGCTCTTGGGCCAAGGTTTGGTTGGCAGACTCAGCTCTTTATTCAATAGGATAAAGGCGTGACTCTCGCACAATGGTTTGTCGGACAATATGCCTTCAAATTGGTGTGTTAATTCGCTCAAGGTGCCGGTTTGGGTGTTGGGCGGCAAAATAATTTCTTTGCCTGCCAAGAGTGCGGCACACAGGCCAACGGCAAACAGATCGCTGGTATCACTCGCCAGTAGCCATTTTTGCTCAGGCGCTTGGCGCAGCTGCTCATAAAAATGGGTCACCTGATTGGTAAACAAGGTACCTGTGACTATGTCATGGTGGTTAAAGCTGATCAGTTGTTGGGCGAATGGCCCCTGGATTAACCAGTTTTTGAGTAGCTGTGTCATGTTTTCTTCAACCAAAAGCTGCGATATAACCATTCCCCACCGAGGAGCAGTCCCATGAGTACATATGCAATCAAACCGTTGTACAAGGTCCAAGTTGCTAGGCTGGTAAATGCGGCGGTATAGGCCGCCATTGAGCCATTAAGGATAAATAAGCCGCACCAAAGTAGGGTGACTTTTTTAAGGTAGCCTATGGCTTCATCCGGCAAATCGGGTTCTTTTAACCGCGCGAGCCGCTCTATCATGCTTGGGCCTTGGTATAGCGAGTAGCTAAACAGGGCTAACATGGTGAGATTAATCACCACGGGGTAATACAACAGCCAGTCGCTGCGTTTTGCCACAAAACTGCCAGCAGTGAGCGCAATCCCCACAATCAAAGGCAAGGCTAATGTCTTAACCTTTTGCTTTTGCAGCATTAAACGCACGACTAACAACAGGCAAAGCACTAGGGCGATTGTGCCTGCGGGTAGATAGTTTAGCCCCAAATACACGGCAACTGGGTAGGCGATCAGCGCGAGTGCGGTGAGCACCTGTAGCAGGACGCGCATTAGTCTTTTACTAGGCCTTCAATGGCGTTGACCACATCATTGACGGTACGAACTGATTTAAATTCATCGGGTTGAATTTTTTTGCCTGTCAGTTGTTGCAGCTTAATCACCAGATCGACGGCATCAATACTGTCCAGATCTAACTCTTCGTAAAGATTGGCGTCAGGGGTAATCGCATCGGCATCGATTTCAAACTCATCCACTAAAATCGTGGTCAGCATAGCGAGGATTTGTTCACGGTTTTGCATCTTCCTCTCCTATGGGCGCTGTGATTCGATAAATTTAGCAAGGCTGGCCACACTGTAAAAATGTGCTTTAGTGCTATCCGAGTTGGCTTCGATTTTGACATCAAACTTTTTCTTGATGGCTAACCCTAACTCGAGGGCGTCGATAGAATCGAGTCCGAGTCCGTCACCAAATAGCGGCGCATCGGTTTCAATATCATCAATACTGACATCTTCTAGGTCGAGGCAGTCGATAATTAACTGTTTAATTTCGTTGTGTAAAGTCATAATTATTTTCGAGTTGTTGTTGATAATATTGTTCAAGGTCCCGAGTTAATTGTCGGGCCATTTTCGCATGCTCACCCAAAGGGGCTTGATAGGCTTGGTGAGGAATTGGATTGCCGATTTCGACGGCCATCCCCATGGTCTGCCTTGGGATCTCATACCAAGGCTGTTCCTTTGTCAAACCTCGCACATTAGTGCGCAAAACCACAGGTAAAATATCGGCTTGGGTACGAATGGCAATATTGGCGGCGCCCCGGGCAAATTCATTAATTATTGAGCCAAATACTGTGCGCGTACCTTCAGGGAAGATAATTAAATTAGTGCCTCTGGCGAGCACTTCGCGGCAATCTTCGAGCATCAACTCTGCGCCGCGATTCGGGATATAACCTGCGCAGGAAACCACACCACGTAAAAACGGATTACGCCAAAGGCCTTGTTTAACGATACAACCCGCATTGGGCATGAGGCTGATCAACACCACCACATCGACGAGACTCGGGTGATTGGCGATGACGATCACCCCTTTGGCGCTATGTAACTGCTCGGCATTATGGGTGCTAACGTTGATCACCCCAGCCCACGTCAACATAGCGACAAAGCCTTTAAACATAGTGTGCACGGCTTTTTGCACGCGGATAATCCTCGCCTCAGGTGTGCCGGGCCAAAAACGCAGTAACGGCAATATAGTGAGCGAACTTAACAGTCCACCTAAACCAAAGGCAATATAGCAACTGACGCCACCGAGCCAACGGGGAATATAGTTGATTCCCGTGCGGCGTTTTTCGGGCAGCGTATAAGCGACATTGAACTGTGCCCCCTGTGGAGCGGGATTAGCCATGTTCTACGCTCCAGTGCCAATGGGATAAACAGCCAGCAATGTTTTGTGAGGTCGCTAGAGCATGGATCAACATGCCGTAGGACAGCGCAGGAGTGACTTGTTGCTGTGCTTGAGTCAGTTGGCTTAGCGTGAGCTTTACGGACGAGCGATGACAAGCAGGCGCGAGGGTAAAACCTAAGGCTAAGGGGAGTTCATACTCTTGGGTAAACTCATCGTATACCGGTGGCACAGGATCATCGCCAAAGATCAGTAATAACGGCTCTGCTGATTGATGTAGCTGGGCGAAAGCTTCCACCATGGCTTGGGAAAGGGTTTCAGTGCCTGCGGCAATTGAGGTAGAAGGGGCGGTGTTATTGTGTAAAATGCCCAAAATACCACTGCCGGTGTTATGCACGGATTGACTAAAACCTAAGGGAGAAAGCGGTTGCTTAGCGATAATATCTTCGAGTAAGCCAATTGTGCGATGCAGTTCGCCGTGGCGGGAAGCAAATATCGAACGGCAGTTTGGTGGCGTATCACATTGAAAACTGACATCCAGCATCATTTTTGTTAAACGGCTAAAGCGTCTACGCTGCATGGCTGGCACTTGGGGAAGTGCCGGAGATATGCTGTCAGTGGGGGAAGCCTCTTTGGTCGTTTCAGCCGAGTGCTTGCACCAAGTTTGCCAGTCATCATGCTGCGGATAGTTTGGAGCCCACGCCCCCCAAGAGAGGATGCTGAATCTGAGTTGCACTACTTTGCCTCGACACTATTTAAAGCTGTCTTAGTTATCCCTAACTAAGCGAAAACATTAATGAATTGACTGGCTTATCGCTATTTGCTCGTTGGATGAACGAACACAATTCTCCCATTTATTGAACGGCACATTCTACACTAAGTCCTTAGTTTTAATGAAGTCATTTGCATATGCAAGGTTAATAAAATGCAATGAGATTTTGCTTTGTCACTGTTGGCTAACATAGTTTTCAGAACGGGATAAAGACAGGGAGTGTAGACTAAGTGGCTTAACCTCAGTTGAACAGGCTCTGATATCAATAGTAAACAGACGCTCGAGGCGCCTGTTTATTATTAATAATGCCACTATTGATTGAATATCAATCTATTGTGCGAGTTGGCTTTCCATTTTACGCAGTGCAGTTTTCACTTTACGAGTGTTCTCTGGTCCCATACGAACAAGCAGTTTTTGGGCACTGGGTAAGGCTTCCAAATTGGGATCAACGAAGCGATAGTTGACGCTAATTGAACTCAGCTCAATGGGCTCTTCAATAATTGGCGCTGCGAGCATTACCTTAATTGCTTGTAGCATTCTGTCATTGAATTTGGCGTTGCTATAACCCAGTTCAGCGAAGGCTTCATCAAATAGCGGCGTGAGTTGCTTGTAGGTGTGCATTAAGCTTTGCTCATCCATATTGGCAATGACGGTCGCGTAGGCATCATATCTGTGGTAACTCTCTGGATTTAAATACACTTTGTTAGTGATTTCCGCCACGGTAAAGAGTTTTTCAGGGCCCTTAATTGGGCTGACTTTGCGGGTCAATTCGCCCTGCGCCAAGTTATCCACGAAGACTACAAACTGACGGATCAAATCTTGTGTGACTAAGGATGAACCTACGACATTATTGCTGATAAGTGCCAGTGCTTTTTGATGCACAAAAGCATCACTCTCAGGCAAGTTTGGCACCGTTTCTACGGGCGCTTGAGGCTCAACGGTAGTGGTTGAGTCAGTTTCCGTCGTGGTCGTTTGTGGTGTTACGTTTTCCACTGGAGTGGTTTCAGGCTCCGGGTTTGTTTCCAGAGTAAGCGGTTCTGACGATGGTGGCTCTGGTAGTACTATCGGTGCATTAGGAATGAGTTTGGGTGAGTCATCTTTACTATAGTAGTAATAACCTGCCGCAGAGAGCAGGATGACGAGCACAATCGCAATCAATGCAAAGCGATTGCTGCTAGACGAGGTCTCTTGAGGTGTAATTCTATCATCTTGATTAACTTGCATTTTACATCCTTCGCTTCAGTGTCAAGGTAATGTGGTGAATATCATGCAGCTAACATTAAAGTGCAAGTGCCGCCTTTTAGGTTGCAAGTTCATTTTGCAAGTTTACACGCGCTTGTCCATAGCGGTTAGCTGAACAGGTTGAATTTATTTTACCTTGAAGGGGTTAGCTTAAGGTTTACGCTTGGACATATTGTTGCCTATGCCCAAGCCAACGATGAATAATGGCATCAACCGCATCGGGTGCTTGCGACATCACATGATTCGCAAGCTTTTGGATATGTGGTATAAGCGCTTGATCTCTAACTAAATCAGCTATCTTAAGTTCGGCTAGCCCTGTCTGTTTAGTGCCTAACACTTCACCGGGACCACGTATCTCTAGGTCTTTCTGTGCGATAACAAAACCATCATTACTCTGCCGCAGGACATTCAACCGCTGACTTGCGGTTTGACTCAGCGGCGCCTTGTAGAGTAACACACAATGACTGGCTACGGCACCGCGCCCTACTCGTCCTCGCAGTTGGTGCAGCTGTGCAAGCCCTAATCGTTCGGGGTTTTCGATAATCATCAAGCTGGAATTGGGGACATCGACGCCGACCTCAATTACTGTGGTTGCCACCAATAAGTTGATGGTTCCCGCTTTAAAGTCCGCCATAATTTGTTGCTTTTCAGCACCTTTCATCCTGCCGTGGACTAAACCTATGGTCAGCTCCGGCAGCGATAGTCGTAATTCTTCGGCAGTATCTTCGGCGGCTTGGCACTCGAGGACTTCGGATTCTTCAATCAAGGTACAGACCCAATAGGCTTGGCGCTTGTCCGTGATCACGCTGTTGCGGACGCGCTCGAGTACTTCATTACGGCGCGAATCGGGTATGGCGACTGTGGTAACGGGCGTGCGACCAGGGGGTAACTCATCGATAATCGAGGTATCTAAATCGGCGTAGGCCGTCATGGCTAACGTCCGTGGGATCGGGGTTGCCGTCATAATCAACTGATGGGGATGAAACCCTTGATTGATGCCTTTTTCCCTTAGCCCCATCCGTTGGTGGACACCGAATCTGTGCTGCTCGTCGATGATGATTAAGGCAAGCTTTTGGAAGATAACCTGCTGTTGAAAGATGGCGTGGGTACCGATCACCATTTGGGCGGCGCCAGATTCAATATCCTCTAAAGATTGCGCCCGAGCTTTACCTTTAAGCTTACCCGCAAGCCAACCGACTTTTAATCCTAGTGGTTCAAACCACGCGGCAAAGTTAGCTGCATGCTGCTCGGCGAGTAATTCGGTGGGCGCCATCATGGCCACTTGATAGCCGTTTTCAATCGCTTGAAGGGCGGCGAGGGCGGCGACTAAGGTTTTGCCTGAGCCAACATCCCCTTGCACTAAGCGCATCATGGGGTGCGGTTGCTCTAAATCTTTACCTATTTCGGCAACGACACGTTGCTGCGCGCCTGTAGGTTTAAAGGGCAGTGAGGCGAGAAAGGGATTTAATAGCTGGCCTGTGGCATGCATGGTCACGGCGGCGTCGAGGTTACTGCGTTGCCTGAGACGAAGCATACTCAGGTTGTGGGCGAGTAATTCTTCCTGCACCAGTCGCTGCTGCGCGGGGTGTTGACCAAGCTCTAAATCAAATTGTGAAATTCCCGCATGGGGGCGATGCAGGGTTTGCAGCGCCTGTTTTAGGCTCAAATTGTTCGGCTGCAAATGGGCGGGTAATAACTCGGTCAAGCCGCCATCTTCTAATAATTCAAGTGCCTGCTCGGTGAGCTTAATCCAACTCGCCTGTTTTAAGCCCTCGGTGGTGGGATAAATCGGCGTGAGTGTATCGCTTAGGTGAATATCCTCACCCGGATAGACGATTTTATATTCGGGGTGGACTATTTCCGCTTGATGATTGCCGCGACGAATTTCGCCATAGGCACGGATCATTAATCCATTTTGCATCGCATTGCGCTGCGCCATTGAAAAGTTAAAAAAGCGTAGGCTCATGCTGCCAGTATTGTCACGCACATTGCAGACGAGCATACGTTTACGGCCTTGAAGGATTTGAGTCGACTGGATTTCGGCCTCAATGGTGCCGTAATTTCCGGGCATGAGTGCGGCGATGGGATAGATTTGCGTGCGGTCTTCGTAGCGCAGGGGCAAGTGAAACAGCAGATCTTGTACTGTTGTGATGCCGAGTTTGGCGAGTTTTTCCGCGACTCTTTTGGCGACGCCCTTGAGTTCGGTGATCGGAACAAGATCCAATTGCTGCAAGTCGTTAGCACTCAATCACTGTGAATTTATACATATACTAACAGAGAATAAACGTAAGGCAATCTTGGGGGATCGACTGTGGTTAAGTGCGCTATGTAAAGAGGCTGAATGATTAGGGCGTGTTGACGTTTCAGGGTTATTTTTGCAGCAATTAGGCTGGCTTTTATGCAAGGCAAAGTCCGTGCCGTGTAGTTATTCTACATAAACGGACGATAACGCGGCAGAAAAGCCAGCCAAATGCTGCCAGAAGGGGTCGTCTGGCAAGCTCTTGCTCTTACTTTCTGTCATAAGAGCCGCTCGTCATTTGAGTAGAATAACTACACATCATTCCTCGTTTCGCGAGCACGAACTTGCCAGAACGAACAAAATCTAATCTCGAAACGTCAACACGCCCTAATATTGGGATTAAAAATAGCCTCTTATCTTATACGTCGAGTTATCTTATTAATATTAAATGAATATTCTATAATTTCGAGCTTAAAACAGGAGCGAAAATTAATATTCTTTATTATAAAGTACACTTTTTGTTATTTTGTGGTTTAATCGAAGTGTTGGTTGCCATTGAGTTGTTTTGGTAATTATGCGGTAACAAGGTTGTGAATCGATAATAATAAAGTGACCTCTGTGATGGATCACATGCGGGGAAACACGGTCGAGGAGTACTCGCCTTTGCATCTATTATGTTTACGTTGTTTATGGATAGGCATACTGTGTTTTGCTTTGCCTGCGTGGGCTAAATTGGATGTGGTTTTTTTTAATCCGGGCGCGGTTACGGATAGCTTTTGGGGTGATGTCGATAAATTAATGCAGGTGGCTTCATCAAAGCTTGATATTAATTTGCAAATCATACATTCAGATCGCAATCACTTTAAAATGATTGCTCAATTAGAAACGTTATTAAAATCTCACCCATCACTTCCTACTCATATTATTTTAGTGAATGAGAAGCAGTCTGCGATAAAAATGTTGCAGATGCTTTATCAGTATCCCATATATGTTCAATTGATTTTAAATGATATTTCTGTCGCCGAGCGAGAACACTTATTGGCAGATCCACATTGGCAAACTTATTTATTACCAGCGATTATCCCAGATAACTATGCTATTGGTGCTGATACCGCTAAAAATTTGCTAAGTCGTTTAGAAAATAAAAAGGCTAAGGTTTTATTAATCTCGGGCGATAAATCTACGCCCGCATCAGTGTTAAGAACTCAAGGCGCTAATGATTATTTCTTTATGCAACCCAATGTTATTGTTACTCAAACGGTATATGGTCAATGGCGTGAAGATATTGCTTATGATCAAACATTAACCTTGCTCAGCCGTTATCCGGATTTAACCTTAATCTGGACGGCGAACGATAAAATGGCTATCGGAGTGGTAAAAGCACTCCGCGAAAAGGGCCTTGAACCTGGACGTGATGTACTGGTCAGTTCGATTAATACTTCCCCTGAGATTTTGTCGCTCTGCCAAGAACGTAAAGTGAGTGCTCTGGGAGGTGGGCATTTTTTAGCGGGTGCTTTAGGGTTAATTCAGCTCAAACAATACCAAGAGACCCAACGTTATTCCTCCTATGAGGATATAGAACTCTTTAGGGTACTTAATCCCGATTCAGCTTTTTATCAGAAGTTAGTTGCAAGGGATTGGGCTGGGATTTTTAAGACACAAATAGTGGATAAGTTATCACAACAGTAATTAATAGGTATTCATGAAGCATCGTAATCATTCCATCAGTCATAGAATGACGCTCACTATTATTGGGGTGAGCTCATTTTTTGCTGTCCTGACCATGCTGGTGCAGTTAGTCTGGAATTATCAAGAAAGCATTGATAATACAACTGCCGATATTCGTGAATATTCCGAATCGATCTTACCCACTATTGCTAAGTCACTTTGGGATGTGGACCATGGTCTGTTATCTGATTTGCTTTCAGGCTTGGGCATGATGCCGATGGTGTCGAGTGTCAATTTAGAGAGTATCGATGGCGTAGCCATGCAGTTGGGCAAGGCGATTCACGCTAAGGATTCTCGACAAACTCTGTTTCGTTACCCAATTATGTATCAGGAACAACAGATTGGTATGCTGACTGTCGGGCTGGATACGGACAAACTCTATTACGAATTATGGCAACAATTGATCATTATTGTCTTAGGCAATGGGCTTAAAACCTTACTGATGATTTATCTTATCCTTACGCTGGTGCGTTTATTGGTGACCAATCGTTTATCGGAATTGGAGCGGTTTGCTAACCAGATAAATCTGAATGCATTACCTAAGTTAACCGTACCCGATAGTGTGGTGAGAAATCCTGATGAAATTGGTCATGTTGCTCAATCGCTTCAGGCTATGTATCAAAGAATTCGCAACGATCTCGCGGTTAATAAACGCCAAAAGCGTGCATTGCAGCAACAGCAAAGTCAGTTAGCACGTTTAGTTGATGAGCGGACTCAAGCGCTCAATTGGCAGTCCCAAGCTAGCCAACTGTTAGCTGAAATATCATTGCAATTTTTAACAGTGGAGACCCTTAACTTAGACAACAACCTCACTGAGGTTTGCCGTAAAATCGGGCGATTATTTGATGTCGAAAGGGTAAGCTTAATAGAGTTTAGCCAACGACAGGTAAATTACCGTTGCGTTTGGTCTAGTGAATCTAATGTATCTGAAATTATTAGTATTTCTGCGGATGTTGTTACTTTGCTGGCACAAAAATTTGAGCAGGAATCGACATTAGTTATCGAGAATGTCGACTCATTGAAGCAAACATCGCCTGAAGAATACGGGTTACTTCGAGGTATTGGTATTTGCTCTATTGCCGCATTTGCCATGAAAAATGCCGATGAAATTGTCGGGCTATTATCGCTCTCAATGGTTTCTCGACCACTAAATTGGACTAAACAAAAAAAAGTGATGTTGACTCAGTTTTCCGCAGCGCTGAACGAGTTATTGCTGCGTGAAGAAAAAGAGCGACAGATGCTTAACTTACAGCAAGCACTGGTAACGGTGAATACGCAACTCAGAGTTATGGCTGAAACCGATGAGTTAACTGGGCTGAGCAATCGACGCCCCTTTACACAAACACTCGACACATTACTCCATGGCAACACAGCAGTCGGTGTGTTGATGTTGGATATTGATTATTTTAAGAGTTACAACGACAACTACGGGCATATTGAAGGCGATGCTGTACTTAGGCGAGTGGCTCAGGATTTAAAAGGCTGTGAAATTTTACCACCCAATGCGCTGCTAGCTCGCATTGGTGGCGAAGAGTTTGCAGTTGTTTTAGCGAAAATCACACCAATCCAATTGGAAGCCATTGCTACCCAACTGTGCAATCAAGTCGCTGCATTGAATATTCCGCACTTGGGTGCACCTACCGGTAAGATTACTCTTAGTATTGGTGGAGTGTATTTACCGCCGGATGCATTAAATGAACTCACCATTTCGAATGTATTACGCCGTGCCGATATCTGCCTTTATCGCGCTAAAGAGCGTGGTCGCAATACAGTGGTGATGGAGTCGCCTCAAACAGCACTAGCTCATTCTTGAGCTTGTATTAGTCAAGCCTTGGTTCCGTCTGTGACCACAGATTTATTTCTATTTGGGGCCTGTTATAATTGCTGCCCTTTATTGTTTATCTGAAGGT
This sequence comes from Shewanella sp. 8A, assembly GCF_023475945.1. Classification (NCBI taxonomy): domain Bacteria; kingdom Pseudomonadati; phylum Pseudomonadota; class Gammaproteobacteria; order Alteromonadales; family Shewanellaceae; genus Shewanella; species Shewanella sp. 8A. Next base: position 46,056 of record NZ_JAMDJP010000006.1, on the reverse strand, counting down.
TTTGGTGTGTCAAAACGGAGCAAAAATACGGTAAATTCGGTATCGATTTTTAATATTGATGATTTATCAACTTGGCAAAAATATCGCAAAGGCCTGTGTGATACCTGCCATGCAACTTGTTGTACTTTGCCCGTTGAAGTGACCGTAAGTGACTTAGTGCGCATGGGTTTGGTGGATGACTTTGAAGCCGAAGGCGATCTTAAGGCGATTGCCAAGCGCCTGCAAAAAGCGCGTATTATTGACAACTATAACCATAAAACGGCGATTTTTACCCTTTCCCGTATGGCGAATGATGATTGCCTATATCTAGATGGTAAAACTCGCCGCTGTACTATTTATCACCAACGCCCTGAAACCTGTCGTAACCACCCACAAATTGGCCCTAAAGCGAATTACTGCCCTTATCGTCCCCGTGAGTAAGTTTTTGAATATGAAATTGATAGAGGGTTTCGAGTTGATGACTCTCCTGCATCGTTTTTACCTGCCGATTAAACTCATGAGCAATCAGCTCCTTATGGGCTGAATGTTTAGAAATCAGCATGTAAAACGCTTCTTGCTGAGCATTAGGAGAGATCTTTGATGCTAGTGCTTGAGGGAGTTGTGCAGCATGCGCCAAAGCTAGCGTGCCCGCCAGTATTTCTTTGCGGGCGAGAAAGAACTTACATCTTTGTTTTAGTAGCATTTCCGGTAAATGTCCTAGGGAATGTATTTCGCTAAGGGGAGTCTCTTTACGCCAGCCAAAATTATCGTAGTTGAATCCTTTAATGCCGCAAACCTTGCCAAAGTGAGCTAATTGATTGATATCATCGATATGAAACAGCGGGTCCAATTCAGCTTTTAAATAAAAATAACTTGGAGTGAGGTAATAATAAGCGATAGATGGGATATAATCAGTCGCTCTTTGTCGGTTGAGCGATGCGCTCATCGCAGCATCTATGCTGCCATTTTGGACGTCTTTTAAACAGCGGAGCCAAGGCAAAGCCAGTACTTCATAATCAATTCCAATGGGCTTAAAGGTGCGCTCTAGCAGGTCAATGTCGTAGCCGCTAAGCGTGGAAGTCTTAATACCATCTTGTCGAACAAAGTAATTAAACGGTGGATATTCAGTCTCTTCGACACAAAAGCGTAACCTAAATGGGGAAAGCTCATCGGCGCCATAGGTAACAGGCGAGAGCAGAATCACGCATAGTAAAGCGATTAGCGGATATAATGAACGCATCATACTCTTTAAGCTCAATGGCGATTATTAAAGTGTAGCAAAGGGTTATTTGCTGTACTGGCTCTTTATCGCGACATTTCAACCCTGTATCTGGGTAATATTTAACTGGCACGCGAAAATCACTGCGCGGGTTGGTGCAAGTAAGTCAAGTGTGAAATAAAAGGTGTTACATGAGTCTCTTAGATAACGTGATGATTATATTGTGTTTAATTGGTGCAAGTTGTTTCTTTTCCATGTCGGAAATTGCTTTGGCCGCATCACGGAAAATCCGTTTACGTCAGTTAGCCGATGAGGGCGATGCCAGAGCTGAAAAAGTGCTGCATTTACAGTCGTATCCCGGCAGCTTTTTTACTGTGGTTCAAATAGGCTTGAATGCTGTTGCCATCATGGGTGGTATTGTGGGTGAATCAGCATTTCGCCCCTATTTTTATCAATTCCTTTCACCTTGGTTGGCCGATCCTTGGCTGAGCCAGGTGAGCTTTGTGATGTCATTTGTGCTTGTTACCAGTGCTTTTATTTTGGTCGCGGATTTAATGCCTAAGCGTATCGCGATGGCGATGCCAGAGCAGGTTGCTTTGGCCGTTGTTGGCCCGATGAGTTTTTGTATTACCGTGTTAAGACCATTAGTTTGGTTTTTTAATGGTATGGCCAGCGCGATTTTTAAGCTGCTACAAATTCCAACGGCTCGAAATGACGAAATCACCTCCGATGATATTTATGCGGTAATGAATGCCGGTGCTGAAGCGGGGGTGCTCGACAAGGGCGAGCAACAAATGATGGAAAATGTGTTTGAAATGCAGACCGTTTCAGTCACTTCTGCCATGACAGCACGAGAGAGCTTAGTGTATTTCTTGCTGCAAGATAGCGAGGAGGATATCAAGCGTAAAATTGCCGAAGATCCCCATACTAAGTTTTTGGTCTGCGATGGCCAATTGGATATGGTCAAAGGTTTTGTTGACGCAAAGGAGCTGTTGATCCGTGTGATTAACGGCGAAAAAATTACCTTAAAAGACACCAGCCTTGTCCATACTTCGTTGATTATTCCTGACACTTTAAGTCTTTCTGAGGCGATGGAATACTTCAAAAATAGCCGCGCCGATTTCGCCGTGGTGATGAATGAATACGCCCTTGTGGTTGGGATTGTGACCACCAACGATTTACAACGTGCGGTGATGGGCGCTTGGTCGCTACACGAAAGCGAAGAGCAAATTATTGCCCGCGATGGTAATTCTTGGTTAGTGGATGGGGTGACACCGATTACCGACGTCATGCGCGCCTTTGGTATTGAAGAGTTTCCTCACAGCCAAAACTACGAAACCATTGCCGGGTTTATGATGTACATGCTGCGCAAAATTCCTAAGCGCACCGACTTTGTTAATTACGCCGGTTATAAGTTTGAAGTGGTGGATATTGACGCCTACAAGGTCGACCAATTGCTGGTGACGCGTATTGAGGCGAATGATAAATTACAGTCGCCAGATACCTAATCTAGCGTAATAAAGTAGGGAAAACGGGACTCAGTCCCGTTTTATCTCCTGTAAGCTTAAATCGCCTCTAAAAACGCATTGACAATCGGATCGTCCAAGCGTTTGACCTTACAGCAACAGCCTAGTTCGAAGGGAGCAATACTGACTGGCGAAGGTAACAACTGAATACGATCCCGTACTGGACTGTTATTGATCACCACCTCAGGGCTAATGCTCACGCCACAGCCAAGTGCCACCATAGATGCTATGGCTTCCTGTCCCGACACTTGGGCATAAATATTCGGACTAATCCCCATCTGTTTGAACCAATTATCGGCTCGTCGTCGCCCTGGTCCATGGTCAGGAATGATAAAAGGTACTCGTGACCAGTCTATCTGAGCTTGGTTAATCTGTTGCTGCACCGCACAGCGCATAGTGGGAGCGATTAATGAAAGCGGCACATCATCAATCTTGGCAAAATGCAGTGTGGCAGGAAAAGGATCCGGCAGCGCGGCAATGGCAATATCGGCACGATTTTGTTGTACCTCGGCCAGTGCATTAGCCGCATCTCCCGTGGTAAGCGCAATTTCGACAAAGGGATGCTCTTGGCGAAAACGCTCCAATAATTGCGGCAAATGGCTGTAGGCGGCGGTGACTGAGCAATAGAGATTTAAGGTGCCGCGCAGTACATCCTGCTTAAGATCAATACTATGCCGCAGGTCGCGCCAATGGTGCAGCGTCTGCTCGGCGAACAATTTAAACTCACGTCCCGCATGGGTTAAGGTCACGCTGCGGTTATCCCGCTCAAACAGCTTTGCGTTCACTTCATCTTCGAGCCGCTGCAATGCGCGGCTTAAGGTCGAGGGACTGACATGCATCTGCTCCGCCGTCTTGGCAAAGTGCAAACTGTCACATAAGTGTAGGTACAATTTGAGGGTGCGTATGTCCATAACCTCGTCCTATTGGCCGCTTATCTGCGGTATTGAAACTGAAAATGACATTGCAAAAAACGCAATATGAGGTTTCGAATATATCATTTTAAGCAACGATAGCCATAGGTTATAGTGATTTCAATCACAACCAATCGTTAACAATAGGTTGATATTGGTTGAGTCCCCAATTCCCGACTGAAAGGTGGTATCTCAGATGGCTAACTATTTTAACTCTCTGAATTTGCGTCAACAATTAGCACAACTTGGCCAGTGCCGTTTTATGGACCGCTCTGAGTTTAGTGATGGCTGCAATTACATCAAAGATTGGAATATTGTGATTTTAGGCTGTGGTGCTCAGGGCCTTAACCAAGGTCTGAATATGCGTGACTCTGGGCTGAATATCGCTTACGCCCTGCGTCCTGAAGCCATTGCCCAAAAACGTGCCTCATGGCAAAAAGCTACAGACAACGGCTTTAAAGTCGGCACCTTTGAAGAGCTAATCCCTACCGCCGATTTAGTGCTGAACCTAACACCCGATAAGCAGCATTCCAATGTAGTGAGTGCAGTTATGCCGCTGATGAAGCAAGGCGCGACTCTGTCTTACTCCCATGGTTTCAATATCGTTGAAGAAGGCATGCAGATCCGCCCCGATATTACAGTGATCATGGTTGCGCCTAAGTGCCCAGGCACCGAAGTGCGTGAAGAATACAAACGCGGTTTTGGTGTGCCGACCTTGATTGCAGTGCACCCCGAAAACGACCCAAATGGCGATGGTTTAGACATCGCGAAAGCCTATGCGAGCGCCACAGGCGGCGACCGTGCTGGCGTGTTGCAATCCTCTTTTATCGCTGAAGTAAAATCGGATCTGATGGGTGAGCAAACGATCCTCTGCGGTATGTTGCAGACGGGTGCCATCCTAGGTTATGAAAAAATGGTGGCCGATGGTGTTGAGCCTGGCTATGCCGCTAAGTTAATCCAACAAGGTTGGGAAACCGTGACCGAGGCGCTTAAGCACGGCGGTATCACCAACATGATGGACAGACTGTCTAACCCTGCCAAGATTAAAGCGTTTGAAATTGCAGAAGATTTAAAAGAAATCCTGCAACCATTATTTGAAAAGCACATGGATGACATCATCAGCGGTGAGTTCTCTCGCACTATGATGCAAGACTGGGCTAACGATGATGCGAACCTGCTGCGTTGGCGCGCCGAAACAGCCGAAACGGGCTTCGAAAATGCGCCTGTTTCGAGCGAACATATCGACGAGCAAACTTATTTCGATAAGGGTATTTTCTTGGTTGCGATGATCAAAGCGGGTGTGGAACTGGCGTTCGACACTATGGTGTCTGCGGGGATTGTTGAAGAGTCGGCTTACTATGAGTCACTGCATGAAACACCGCTGATCGCTAACACCATTGCCCGCAAACGTCTGTACGAGATGAACGTGGTGATCTCGGATACCGCAGAATACGGTTGTTATCTGTTCAACCATGCTGCAGTACCACTGCTGCGTGACTATGTGAATGCCATGTCGCCAGAGTATTTAGGTGCGGGTCTGAAGGATAGTTCTAATAGTGTTGATAATCTGCAATTAATCGCGATTAACGATGCGATTCGCCACACAGCTGTGGAATATATCGGTGCCGAACTTCGTGGCTATATGACTGATATGAAAAGTATTGTTGGAGCTTAATGGATAAAAGCCGAGCCCCTAAGGATGTGGGGCTTGGCGTGACAAATTGATTCCTGCTTCGTTGGTTGTCGAGCGGGCAAAACTGACATGGGTTAGTCGGCGTTTTTCGCCACTAACGCGATTTTGTTAACGTTTTACTTTGTTGTTTTGCATTGTCTCGGCAGGGAAGCTGAATTTTTTTGACATTAGAAAATTTTTTATTGTGTTTGGCTGTCGCTTTATGGTAAAGCTAATAGCTCGCGGCGGGGTAAGCCTCCTGCCGTAAGCCGTCTCAGTCAGGGACGCAAGAATTAACGCGATACTCATATAGAATACCGATTAGGAATCCATATTGATGTTTAACCAAGCTGCCAAGCTCATTCTCGTGATTATTACCGTCGTGATTATTAAATCACAGCGGGGGCGGCGCATGGCAAACTGGTAGACCTAAAAGGTTAAAAGTTTCGAAAGAACCCCCCGCTCCGAAAGGACCGGGGGGTTCTTCGTTTTCAGGCCCCAGGTTTTGGGACTTACATTTCGAACCAGCACAGATTACGAGTCGATTTTCGACAATTCAGAATTAAGGTAGCGAGAGAAAATATGGAACCAGGGCAGATGATAAGAGGCGCAGACGCGGTTATAAAAGTGTTGGCAGCACATGGTGTTACCACAGTATTTGGTTACCCAGGTGGTGCCATTATGCCAATCTACGATGCCCTCTATGGAAGCCCTGTCGAACATCTCTTAAGCCGCCACGAACAAGGCGCAGCCTTTGCCGCCGTAGGTTACGCCAGAGCCAGTGGTAAAACCGGCGTGTGCTTTGCCACCTCTGGCCCAGGCGCAACCAACCTAATCACTTCACTTGCCGATGCGCTATTGGATTCAGTGCCTGTGGTGGCGATTACGGGTCAGGTCTCAACCGCCGTGATAGGCACAGATGCGTTTCAAGAGATTGATGTGTTGGGGATGTCGCTAAGCTGCACCAAGCATAGTTTTATGGTGACGGATGTAAATGATCTTATCCCGACCTTGTACCAAGCTTTTGAAATCGCTGCATCGGGTCGCCCTGGCCCAGTGCTGGTGGATATCCCCAAGGATATCCAAATCGCTCACCTTGAATACCGCACACCGTTACTGGCCGTGACTAATGAACCCCAAGCCGAGATGAGTGATATCGACGCTGCCCGTGCGCTGTTGGCGCAAGCAAAGCAACCTATGCTGTACGTGGGGGGCGGTGTAGGTATGGCAGGGGCGGTCGATCAGTTGCGGGATTTTATCAACACGACAGGTATGCCATCGGTCGCCACGTTAAAGGGCTTAGGCAGTATTGCCCATGGTACGCCGGGTTATTTAGGCATGTTAGGTATGCACGGCGGTAAGGCGGCTAACCTTGCGGTGCAGGATTGTGATTTATTAGTGGTTGCGGGTGCGCGCTTTGATGACCGAGTAACAGGTCGTTTAGCGACTTTTGCCAATAAAGCCAAAGTCATTCATTTAGATATCGACGCCGCTGAGCTCGGTAAATTACGCCAGCCCGATGTTGCCATTGCCGGTGATTTACGCCAGATTTTCCCCGCCCTTGCTATGGCGCTGAATATCACTCCTTGGCAAGTTGAAGTGGAACATCTTGCCCGCAAACACCAATGGGATTATCAACATCCCGGCAGTTTAATCTACGCTCCCGCTATGCTGCGCCGTTTAGCCAATAAACTGCCCGAAGACAGCGTAGTGTGCTGCGATGTGGGCCAGCATCAAATGTGGGTCGCCCAGCATATGTGGTTCCGTCGCCCTGAAGATCATTTATCCAGCGCAGGTTTAGGCACTATGGGCTTTGGTTTACCCGCTGCTATCGGTGCTCAAGTGGCTCGCCCTGATGCAACTGTGGTCACAGTGTCTGGCGATGGCTCTTTTATGATGAACGTGCAGGAGCTGACCACCATCAAGCGCCGCAAATTACCGGTGAAGATCCTGCTGATTGATAACCAAAAACTGGGGATGGTGAAGCAGTGGCAGCAGCTGTTTTTTGAAGAGCGCTACAGCGAAACCGATTTGTCTGACAATCCTGATTTTGTGTTATTGGCCTCTGCATTTGATATTCCCGGCCGCACGATTTTCTCTTCCGATGAAGTGGAGGAGGCCTTAACCGAAATGTTAGCGGCTAAGGGCCCGTATTTGTTACACGTTGCAATTGACGATGCTTTTAACGTTTGGCCACTGGTGCCCCCTGGCGCATCAAACAGCGATATGATGGACGAAATGGAGAAACAAACATGATCCACTCTCTGGAATTAACGGTTCAACAACGCCCCGAAGTGCTTGAGCGTGTTTTGCGCGTGACTCGCCATCGTGGTTTTACGATCACCCAAATGCAGATGCGGATGAACGACGATGCGAGCCTGTCACTGGACATGGAAGTGGACAGCGAGCGCGCCATCGAGCTGCTCAGCAATCAATTGAATAAATTGATTGATGTCACTCAATGTAAGGTACTGTTACCGCTAAACTTGCAGCAACAAAAAGTACACGCATAAGCATCCAGTGGCTGCGGGTATTAGCGCTGCAGCAAGGCCTAAGGGCACGATTTTCGATTTGAGATAAGGGATAGAGTCAATGCCAAAGTTACGTTCAGCAACCAGTACCGAAGGCCGCAATATGGCGGGTGCCCGTGCGCTATGGCGCGCCACAGGGGTGAAAGACAATGATTTTGGTAAGCCGATTATTGCGATTGCCAACTCCTTTACTCAGTTTGTTCCCGGCCATGTGCACTTAAAAGATATGGGCTCACTGGTGGCGGGCGCCATCGAAGAGGCGGGCGGTATTGCCAAAGAATTCAACACCATCGCTGTCGATGATGGTATCGCCATGGGCCACGGTGGCATGCTCTATAGTCTGCCCTCGCGGGAACTGATCGCCGATAGCGTCGAGTATATGGTCAACGCCCACTGCGCCGATGCGCTGGTTTGTATCTCTAACTGCGACAAAATCACCCCCGGTATGTTGATGGCGGCGCTGCGCCTCAATATTCCCGTGGTATTTGTTTCGGGTGGGCCGATGGAAGCGGGTAAAACCAAACTGTCGGACAAACTTATTAAGCTCGACTTAGTCGATGCCATGGTGGCCGCGGCCGACTCGAGTGTGAGCGATGAAGATAGTGCCAAGATCGAACGTAGTGCGTGTCCAACCTGCGGCTCCTGTTCGGGCATGTTTACCGCCAACTCGATGAACTGTTTAACCGAAGCCCTAGGCCTGTCGCTGCCGGGCAATGGCTCCATGCTCGCGACCCATAGCGACCGCCGCGAACTGTTTTTAGAAGCGGGCCGCCGCGTGATGGCACTGACCAAACGTTACTACGAACAAGATGATGCCTCGGCACTGCCGCGCAACATTGCCAGCTTTAAAGCCTTTGAAAACGCCATGGCGCTGGATATTGCCATGGGCGGTTCGTCTAATACTGTGTTGCACTTATTGGCTGCGGCGCAGGAAGCTGACGTGGCATTCACTATGGACGATATCGACCGTATGTCGCGCCAAGTGCCGCACCTTTGTAAAGTGGCGCCGTCGACCGCTAAATACCATATGGAAGATGTGCACCGCGCCGGTGGCGTGATGGGTATCTTAGGCGAGTTAGACCGCGCCGGACTACTGCATACCGATGTGCCACATGTTGCTGCCGATGCGGGCGGCAATCTCAAGTCGGTGCTCGCCAAGTACGATGTCATGCAAACCCAAGATGACAACGTAAAACAATTCTTTATGGCGGGACCTGCTGGCATTCCCACCACTAAAGCCTTTAGCCAAGACTGCCGCTGGCCATCGCTGGACGATGACAGGCGAGAAGGTTGTATCCGCAGCCGCGAATTTGCTTTTAGCCAAGAGGGCGGTCTGGCCGTGTTGTCGGGCAATCTTGCCGACAATGGCTGTATCGTTAAAACGGCGGGTGTGGATGAGTCTAACCTGACCTTTATCGGCAGTGCTCGGGTGTACGAAAGCCAAGACGATGCAGTCGCTGGCATCTTAGGTGGCGAAGTGCTGGCGGGTGATGTGGTGGTGATTCGTTACGAAGGGCCAAAAGGCGGCCCAGGCATGCAAGAAATGTTGTACCCCACCAGTTACTTAAAATCCCGCGGCTTAGGCAAGGCTTGCGCGCTAATTACCGACGGACGTTTCTCTGGTGGGACATCCGGCTTATCCATCGGCCATGTGTCGCCTGAGGCGGCGGCGGGCGGCACGATTGCCTTGATTGAAAACGGCGATCGCATTGAAATCGATATTCCTAAGCGCAGTATCAAGCTCGCTGTGAGTGATGCCGAATTGGCTGCGCGCCGTGAAACCATGCTCGGCCGTGGGCCAATGGCGTGGAAACCGCTTTCGCGTCAGCGTTATGTGTCGATGGCACTTAAAGCCTACGCCATGCTTGCCACCAGTGCCGATAAGGGCGCGGTGCGCGATCGCAGTAAGTTGGAGGACTGATATGTTATCTCTCGCATCGTCGCAAACGGAGCAGGCTGAGACGCAGGCTTCTCAAGTTCAGTCCGATAAGGCGCAGTCGGCCACTTCTGCCTTAGAAAAGAGTCAGCTTGCGCAAAGCTACCTGCAAAAAATCCTTTTGTCGTCGGTTTATGACGTTGCGAAAGTGACACCACTCTCGAGCCTGAATAAACTCTCGGCGCGTTTGGGCTGCCAAGTGTTTTTAAAGCGCGAAGATATGCAGCCTGTGCATTCCTTTAAGCTGCGCGGCGCCTATAACCGCATTGCTCAGTTGAGCCAAGCTGAATGCCAACGCGGCGTGGTGTGTGCCTCGGCGGGCAACCATGCCCAAGGCGTGGCAATGTCGGCGGCCAGTCGTGGTGTGGATGCGGTGATTGTGATGCCCGAAACCACGCCGGATATTAAAGTCGATGCGGTTCGCCGCTTAGGTGGCAACGTGGTATTGCACGGCCAAGCTTTCGATCAAGCCAATGGTTTTGCGATGGCAATGGCGCAGCAGGAGGGGCGGGTGTATATCGCCCCCTTCGATGACGAAGCTGTTATCGCTGGTCAAGGCACCATTGCCCAAGAAATGCTGCAACAGCAGCGCGACCTTGAAGTGATTTTTGTGCCCGTGGGCGGTGGCGGTTTAATTGCTGGGATTGCTGCTTATTACAAGGCGGTGATGCCACAGGTTAAAATCGTTGGCGTTGAGCCTGAAGATGCGGCCTGCTTAAAGGCGGCGATGGAAGCGGGCGAGCCGGTGACGCTGGCGCAAGTCGGTTTATTTGCCGATGGTGTGGCGGTTAAGCGTATCGGCACCGAGCCATTTCGTGTCGCCAAGCTGTGTGTAGATGCCGTGGTGACGGTCACGTCCGACGAAATCTGCGCAGCAGTGAAAGATATTTTTGAGGATACCCGCGCCATTGCCGAACCCGCAGGTGCTTTATCTTTGGCTGGGCTTAAAAAATATGTCAGCACCAATGCTACAGGTGAGAGTGGTCGCGGCGAGAAGGTGGCGGCGATTTTAAGTGGCGCGAATGTGAACTTCCACAGCCTGCGGTATGTGTCGGAGCGCTGCGAGCTGGGTGAACAAAAAGAAGCGGTGCTGGCGGTTAAAGTGCCCGAGCGTCCAGGGAGCTTCCTGCGTTTTTGTGAGCTGCTCGAAAAGCGGGTGATGACCGAATTTAATTATCGCTTTAGCAGCCGCGATATGGCGGTGGTGTTTGCGGGTATTCGCCTAACCAAAGGTCAGGGTGAGCTAGAACAAATTATCAATACCTTAGAAGACCATGGCTTTGAGGTGCAGGACTTATCCGGTGATGAAACCGCGAAATTGCATGTGCGTTATATGGTCGGTGGTCATCCGCCAGAGCCATTAGAGGAGCGCCTATTTAGCTTCGAGTTTCCCGAGCATCCCGGTGCGCTGCTGAAGTTTTTAACCACCTTGCAGAGCAAGTGGAATATCAGTTTATTCCATTACCGTAATCACGGCGCAGCCTTTGGCCGAGTGCTGGCGGGGTTTGAAGTGCCCGAGGGCGATGCCTTGCCGTTTCAGCAGTTTTTAACTGAGCTGGGATTTGTCTATCAAGAAGAGACGCAAAGCCCTGCTTATCAGCTGTTTTTGAATGCCGGAAAAGGGAAAAACAACCTGCCTGTGTAGTCACTTAGCGTTAGGTTACAACTTAGGCTAAAGGAGGGGCGCACAGGCGCCCCTTTTTGTGGTAATTTGGTTTAACAAATCAAGAGTGAATGCTCTAATAATAGTCAGACCTCGACCCTACGCATTAAGGAGACATGATGTTACCTGCACCGCATTTTTCTGCCTTTAATCCCCCTCGCCGCATTTTGATGGGCCCAGGTCCATCGGATGTTTATCCTGAAGTGTTAGCCGCACAGGCAAGACCGACCGTCGGTCACCTCGACCCATTGTTTGTCGCTATGATGGATGAGCTTAAAAGCCTGATCCAATATGCGTTTCAGACCAAAAATGAAATGACGATGGCAGTGTCGGCCCCCGGCAGTGCGGGCATGGAAACCTGCTTTGTGAACCTAGTCGAACCCGGCGAAAAGGTGATTGTGTGCCGCAATGGTGTGTTTGGTGAGCGTATGCGCCAAAACGTCGAGCGCGTTGGTGCGATTGCGGTGCTGGTGGATAACGAATGGGGTACGCCAGTCGACCCTGCAGCCGTTGAAGCGGCGCTTAAGGCCAACCCCGATGCTAAATTCCTTGCTTTTGTGCATGCCGAAACCTCAACAGGCGCGTTAAGTGATGCTAAAACCCTGTGCGCGCTGGCGAAGCAATACGGCTGTTTATCGATTGTCGATGCGGTGACTTCCCTTGGTGGCGTGGAGTTAAGGGTCGATGAATGGGGCATCGATGCCATTTATTCTGGCAGCCAAAAGTGCCTTTCCTGTGTACCGGGGTTATCGCCCGTGTCTTTCTCACCCGCTGCGGTGGAAAAGCTTAAAAACCGTAAAACGCCAGTGCAGAGCTGGTTCCTCGATCAAAGTCTGGTCATGGCCTATTGGACCAGTGCCGGCGGTAAGCGTAGCTATCACCACACTGCGCCTGTTAATGCGCTTTATGCCCTGCACGAATCGCTGCGTTTATTGGCGGCCGAAGGTTTAGAAAATGCATGGAAACGTCATCAAGACATGCATTTAGTGCTGCGCGCCGGCCTTGAAAAGCTCGGCCTGAAATTTGTGGTCGCTGAAGATTCGCGCTTGCCACAGCTTAATGCCATTTATATCCCCGAAGGTGTTGATGATGCCGCGGTGCGTGCGCGTCTACTTAAGGATTACAACCTTGAAATAGGTGCTGGTCTTGGTGCACTTGCAGGTAAAGCGTGGCGTATCGGTCTAATGGGCTTTGGTGCCCGTCGTGAGAATGTCGCGCTCTGTTTGCGCGCCCTAGAAGAGGTGCTGAACTAATATGTCTGTTTCGCGTATAAGGATGTTACGCAGAGTGAGTTTGCGCTTAGTTAGCTCACGTTTGTTGATTGGCGGTTTGATTCTGATCTTAAGTGGTTGTGCTTCCAGCAATATGAGCAATGCCAGTTGTGATTTTGTGCGAGGTACAGCAGGTAATCAGAGTCAACGCGAGGCCAGCGGTGATGATAGCAATGCCCGGCAGATGGATGTGGGCATCGGGATTTTAACCGCAATCTTCGGCAGTATTAGCCGAGCACTTTCTTCCGATGATTCATCGGATGGAAAGTGTTTGTAACTTAGTTAGTTTTAGCTGTTTTTGATAGTTTATAAATCCCCGTAATGCGGGGATTTTTTATAGAGACAGTACCGTTCTTTAGTGCCGGATATATTGATTAAGCACAGTCATTTCAGTGACACGCCGTGAATATGTCCCTATAGGCTCGACGGCGGCATCCATGCCGCCAACGGTCACTTCCATGACTGTGCTTAATCCAGTTAAGCCATCGGTATGCCTGATAGTCTGTTATTTACAATTAGAGCATTCCGATAATTAATAACGGGCGGCTCGTTAAAACTCTTCTCGTTAAACTTATTTTCTCCTTTTTAATCGAAAGTTTTTCTTTTGAGGGCATCACTTCTATGCAGAAATATAAACGTGGTAAAGATCTCATTAAAGTAAGGGATATTCATTACGCGCTTCTCAGTAGATGGTTCTTTCTCCTGAAGTTTTCTTTGAATTTCATCGAGAACTTTTAGTATGGATTGAATGATTTCCAAACAGTACCAAGCTGTGTGCGGTAATGCTAACTCTGTATAGATACGCCTGAACTCAACGTCAGCAATTGTTAGTGGATGACCATCAAAATCCATTTGTCCGGTATAAAATCCATTGCTGCCATTGATAAACTCTTTGTCTAAACGCTGGTATGTTGTAGCGCAGATCTTTGTTCTTCTACTTTCTGATATTTCCTTAAGGTAAGTTTCGCAAATAATTTGATACCAACTGTTAAGCGGGTTTTCATCGCTCTTCTTACTGTTAGTCAATGTATCCAAGTTATAATACCGAGCGCTTAATGCAAACTCATGTAGATGGTGAATGATCATTTCGTGTATGTAGTCATCTTCCCCAAAAAAACTTCCATCAGCTAAGTTATATTTTTCTCCTATAGATTTTATAGTTTGGTATTGGTCCTTCAATTTATGAGAAAACTTGTTCTTTAAAATATCATTATTTGGTGGCTTCATCTCATTACAAAGCATGTACTCAGTTACATACACAAGCTTCATTAGTCTTTCTAACCCAATAGATAGATGAAAAAATGAAGAATAAAATTTGCCTGGATATACATCATCGAACCCAGCTTGTTTAAGTGTTCTTAATCCATCTGATATTGCGGATTTAGCTAGTAAAGACTCATTGAGTAGTAAACTGAAAGTGGTGCTGTAGATCATAGGTGTTCAATTCCTTTTGTAACTATTTAAATTAGATTTCATCTGTGATAAATTGGTAAGTTATTGTAATAAAGGGTTTTAATTTATTTTTCGATTGTGTTCACCATGCAGCAACCACTCTCTCTAGCTCGGTTTTGACCGCTATTAGCGTTGTACTGGGCTTAATCCTGACAACAATTGAACTCGCCCTCGGACGTTTGCTTTGAAGTTCGTGAGGATATTATCGAACATACTACACTTCTCTTTTGCTCCCAGAGTCAAAAAATAGAATATGTATATCTTTCCTCATAGTGATTATTCTATATCGATGTTCAAAAGCTATGCCTGCTTAAATGTTAACTTTGACCTTAGTATTGGGTTTCGGAGTTCAGACTATCAGGATGCACAATAGTTAACGGGATTAAGCACTGGCATGTAAGTGACCGTTCGTGACAGGGATGTCACGGTCGAGCACACAGGGATGTGCTTGCTGCGTGTCACTGGAATGACAGTGCTTAATCATTTCTCACATTACATAGTCAGAACTGACGTGTCTTTTGTCGCATTCTTAGTCGAGTCATGTTGAACAATTAGGGACGAAGCCCCACGACTTTGACTTTGATTTAGAAGAACAAACGAAGTTTGTCAGTTTATGTTCCGCTTTGTCTGTTGACATATAATGTCATCCCGCTATGATGCCTGCACCTCTGGTCATACATACAAAGAACTTATAAATGAAAAAGTTATTTATTATGCTGGCGATGATTTTTGCGGTTAGCTTGGCTGCTAGTCCCGTCGCAGAAGCAAAAAAATTCGGCAGTAATAAGTCTATTGGCAAAAGTCATCAAACGGCGCCGGCTCAGCCTGCGGCAACCAATACCCCTACAACCCCGCCTACCGCTGCGCCAGCACCTGCTGCGGGCAAGAAAGGTATGATGGGCGGCATGTTAGGCGGTTTATTAGCGGGTGGCTTATTGGCTGCGCTATTTATGGGCGAAGGTTTTGAAAATATTCAATTTATGGATATTTTGATTATCGCGCTGTTGGCATTCGTGCTGTTTAAAATTGTCCGTACTCTGATGGCTTCAAAAGCCAGTACCCAGCCAAGACCTGCCTACGCAGGTGCGGGTCAACCTAATCCGAATCTGCAACGCCAGCAAGTGGAACAAACCGGTTTTGCTAGCAGTGCAAACAATGGCAGCAATGGTTTTGCTCAAGCGGCGAGCACAGTGCCTTTCCATTTGCCTGTGGGGTTTGATTTACCTAGCTTTTTAGAAGGCGCGCGTAGTCATTACAAAACCCTGCAAGTAGCATGGAACGAAAACGATTTAAGCAAAATTCAAGAGTATGTTTCGATTGAGCTTTTTAATGAGCTCAGCAACCAACGCCGTGAGCTCGTTGGCGAACAGCATACAGAAGTGATGTTCTTAGATGCTGAACTGGTCCGCGCGACACACAATGCTAATCTGGCGGAAGTGAGTGTTAAATTTAGCGGCCGCTACCGTGATACGGTTGAAGGTGTCGAAGAAGACATTAAGGAAATCTGGCATTTAGAGCGTAACCTTACGCAAGCCAACGCGCCTTGGTTAATCGTGGGTATCGAGCAGTAATCTGTCCGCCTTCAAAAGCAGCCTTTATCTCTTAAGGCTGCTTACATTCCCTTTCGCGTCAATCCAGCCTTCCCTCAGTAGTTCAACGTTATTGATTGAAAAATCGCTTATCATTACTTTGACTATTTTACTAATATGGCTATACAGTCGTTGCGAGACGAGCTGCAATTAAGTTACTCACTACTAGGGCCATTATTTGTAGATTATATTTTATAGTGCTGATTTTTCGTTATGTTGAGGTGCTAATATATGGAGAAATAAGGTGGAGGCCAAAATCAGTTAAACCTTGTACTATTCCTAATTGAATTACAAATACTACTAATGTAAAAGTTAAACCTTTACCAAAGGATAGTTGAAAGATTTTGCTGTAAACTACTGATATTGCAATGTATGTCACAATTAGCCCAAGCAATCCTTTGATAGCAATAACTATTGTGAATGCTAGTATTGTTCCAATCGTAACGGCTAAACCACAATGTATAATACTTTTGTTTTCTGCTTCAAATAACTCAGCTCCAATTTTTACTGGAACAATCGTTATTAATATCAAGATGAGCCACGCTAGCATAATAAAATCCATTTTATATGAAAGTCTATTGCAAAATTAATCTGCAACGTTTAAAGGAAATCAATTTCAATTGCTCCCATTGGGGGCTGATTATACTTATACAAAAATAAAGTGCTATACCTTAGGTGTTTTTTAAGTTGGTTGGCATTATATATTTAAACAGAATAAAAGGTTGGGCTTAGTTTTTTGATGAGGAGCTAACAATCCCCGAACTCAGCATGGATTGTTAGCGTTTGGAAAGAGGTTACACAAATTGCCTGATCGCGATCGCGATGATTAGTACTGGGCAAATATACTTCACGTACCTTGGCCAAATACGCCAGAAAAGCCCGGTGGCATCGACACCCTCTTGTCCACTTATCGCCTTGAGTAACTGGCTTTGGCGCCAAATCCAACCTAAGTAAATCGCAATACCGAGGGCGACCAGCGGTTGGGCCATTTGCGTGGTTAGCATGATAGTGAAACTAAATAGCGTCTCAAAAAATACCGCCAGTAATAGGGATAATGAGGTCAACAATAGGCCGATGATCAAGGTGGCACGTTGGCGGCTGAATCCGCATTTTTGCATCACATAACTCGTCGGCACCTCGGCGATGGAAATGGCTGACGTCAGGCCGGCGATGATCAGCAGCATAAAGAACACTACGCTAATAATGAGGTTGGCTGTGTCGCCTAGGGTTGAGAATAAGGCGGGTAAAACAGTAAACACCAATGCATCCGAATCGATTAACTTGCCTTCCGCACTAAAAATCTGCACGCCATTATGCTGGGCCACATACATGGCTGGGATGATTAAAAAGGCGGCGAGAAAGGCGATGCCGCTATCGGTAAAGGCAACCCAGATGGTTAATTTGGCAATATTCTCTTTTTGGCTCAAATAGCTGCCATAAACCATCATGGCACCAGTGCCTATGGTGAGTGAGAAAAAGGTTTGTCCGAGTGCGCTCAGCAAGGTATCTGGCGCGATAGCCTTGGCAACGTTAGGCGTTAATAGTGCGGTAATACCTTCACTCGCGCCATTGAGGGTGAAGATATAGGCCACTCCCGCGATCAGCATGATCAACAATAGCGGCATTAAGCGTTTAGACCATTTTTCTATACCTTCTTGTACGCCCTGCAGCAATACCAAAAATACCAGCGCGCTAAAAATTAGCGTGAATACCAGATTGCGCGATAGCGAGAAATCCACTAGCCAAGTGGTGGTATCGTGCGAGCCCATAGCCGTGGCAATTGGGGCGATGGCGTAGCTCACAAACCAGCCAGAAAGAATGCTGTAGAAGGTGTAGATCAACCCTGCTGTTACGATAGAAATTAATCCTATTGTCTTGCCTAAATTGCGGCTGAGCGAGTTGCAACCGAGTTTACCCATGGCATCGGCGGGGTTGGTTTGTCCGTGGCGACCAATCATAAGTTCAGCCATCAGCATGGGAATGCCTAGGATAAAAATCAGTACCAGGTAAACCAGCAAAAAGGCCCCGCCGCCATGGGTGGCCGCTTGGGTGGGGAATCCCCAAATGTTGCCGACACCAACGGCACTGCCGGCTGCCGCCATAATAAAACCTAAGCGTGAGCTGAAATGGTTAGTCGAATTTGTATTGGCCGATTGCATGGTGCCTCCCGTAAAAAGAAGGCGTATCTTAGGCGGATAAATAAGAAGTTCAACGCAATTTTAGTGCGTTAAATTGATGTTAATCGGCAATTATTATTCGTATTTTTCTTTAATTTTGGTGTTAAATTTTTATTTATGGTGAGGTCCGAGATTATGTTGCACGTGGCGGAGGCTGACTGCCTCGCTTTAGCGATTAATTGCGATAGTAAAAACCTAATAAATTGTGATCTTATCGCCAAAAATACCTTTCGCAGGATGAGCTGCTTGGGGTAGCGACGCTGCAACCAGAGCTGCATTGGTCTCACGCTATCGCAGAAGCCGCCACTTTTACTGCACTTAGGATTCAATGGTGATATGGCTTAAGGGGATGGCCGTGTGCTCCTTGACCTTTTTCAACACGAAGCTGGAATGCACACCTGCGATATGCACATTGGTGGTGAGTTTATCTAACAGAAAAGTACGAAAGTGCGCCATATCTTGGACTAACACTTTGAGTTGATAGTCGGCTTCAGAACCTGTGATCAGCGCGCATTCTTGGACTTCTTCGTAGCCTAGTATATTGGCTTCAAATTGGTTGAGGATTGCAGGCGTGTGTTTTTCCATCCTTACATGGATATACGCAGTCAAATGTAGGTTGAATTTATCCGCTGACAGACGCGTGACATAATCGGCAATATAACCCGCTTCTTCTAGGGCTTTAACGCGGCGTGAGCAAGGGGACGGCGACAGGCCGACTTTCGTTGCCAGTTCAAGATTTGACAACCTGCCGTGGGTTTGCAGTAAACGCAAAATGGTTAAATCGAGTTGGTCGAGTTTATATGGGTGAGTTTCAGTCATGGAAAGTTTAGGGGTAGCGGACTCTACCCCTAGTTTGCCAGTGTTAGCGCTGTTTGCCAAAAATCTTGTGTAATACCAATCACATTAAATATCTAATCAGTTCAGAGCCTCACAGGCATTTCAATCCAAGGCGCATTGACGCAGAAATGGTCATTCCCTTTTAAGTCAATGCAACACCGGAGTGGGATGCCTGTGAGGCTCCCGAAGGGCGGGGTTGAACGTGCTTTATACTGCGTTTAAGGCTTTCGACAGAGCACCACTATGCCTTCAAGCCTTCGCCTTGTCTAAAGCGCGTTTAACTCCCGCTGAATGAACAGATATTTAATACGATTGGTATAAAGGTCTGATGGCGAATTGTCGGTCTAGGCGTTATTGCGAAGAGGTTTTCGCAAACCTTTGCGTGAATAGACGCATTTTACTGACCAAAAATATGCTTAAGCTGCTGATGATAGCGGCCAGTAGGGTGGAAAAGAGCACATCCTGCGGCCAGTGCATGCCGAGTAGCATACGGCTTAGGCCCATCAATAATCCCCAAACCAATAACGCACTGGTGAATAGAGGTAAACCCGCTAAAAGCAGATAGTAGCTGGCGGTTAGCACTAAGGTTACGGCAAAAATGGTGTGTCCAGACGGGAAGGAATAGCCGATTTCATCTTCCCAATGTTGGTGGATTTTTGGGGACAGTTTTACCGCTGAGGTTCTCGTTTGCAGCTCGGTCAGCGCCTCAGCAATGGCCTGTGAGCGTTCTGGTTTTGCGAGTTGATAGAAGGTTTGCGGAGTTAACTGTGCATCATCTGGGAGTGCTTGCTCAGATAGATACACCAGATTGGGCCTTGGCTCTTTAAAAAAGCTTTTAAGGGCATGGCTAGTGCTTAGGCTTAATACTTGGCTTAGGCTGATGGCTAAAAACAAGTTAATAAATAATGCTTTAGGCATATAACAATAGGCAAGCGCCAACACGACTAAAACGGTCGCAACACCATAGGGCGCTGTGCCGGTTGTGGTTAGCCAGTACAAGGCTCTGGCTAAGGGCGATTGTAGATCGAGCAGCGGAAATAATTGATTTTGCGTAAGTAACAGTAGGCTTGGAATCGCTGCTAGCAGTAACCATACAAGCGCCAAACGACGTAGAAGATAGGCTGGATGAGTCAAAATATTCGCCTCCGAGTAAACGCAATAGGCTACATGTCACATGTGGTCTTGCCAATAAAAAAATCCCGACAGCAAAAAGTGCGCTGTCGGGGGCTTCAAGGGTGGAGCGGTAGGTGCTATTGCACTGTGTCCTTGGGTTGATGACGGGTTACGAACATCAAAATCAGTAAAACCACTAATAACAAGCCAGTACCCATCAGTAGGGCGTAATCTTCTAATTGCAGTATTGAGTACAACACCGCATACAAGCTCACCAGCATAGTGCCTACTATCGCGCCACGTTTAACGCTAGCGGTGGCACTGCCCACATAAGCGGATACCGACAGCACAGGAATGCAGGCGGCGATCAGATAGGCTTGCAGGAAGGCAAGATGCTCCGAGAGTGACAGTAACAGCAGGTAGAACAGGGCCATCGCACTGCCAACCAGCATATATTGCACTGTGCTTAGGCTGGTCTTTTGACCCAGCTCGAAGATAAATAACATGATAAAAGTCAGTACGATAAACAGCAGGCCGTATTTGACTGAGCGCTCAATCTTGCCGTAATGGGTTACAGGTTCAAATAACATGGCATTGGCTACGACTTCGGTAAGCGTCGACTGATTACTCTTAATAAACTCCTGCGGATAGTTGCGAGTTAAGTGACTGATATTCCAGTTGGCGGTAAATCCGTTGGCAGTGATTTCGCGCTCTGCTGGGAGTAAGCCTTTAAAACTCGGGTGCGGCCAGTCGGCATGGATATTCAACAAGGTTTGCTCGCCTAATGGCAGGGCACTAATCGACTGAGAGCCGCGCAGTGTCATGGCAAAGTTCACGCTAAAATCACTTGCTTCGCCGACTTGGATCCCTTGGTTAAAGCCTTTCTCTAGACCGCCAGTCGTCAAGCCAGTGCCCGACATCAGCGAGCCAGAGAGTAAGACTGAATCGCCTGTCACCTCAATCTTTTCTACTTTATCAATTGCTTGGTTTGATGACACACCAAAGACTAAACGGGCATTTTTGTTATCAAAGGCGATAAGGTTAGGAATGTCATAACGATTTAAGCGAAAGTCAGCCTGCCCCTTAAGCGCCGCGTTATACACCAGCGATTGATAAATACCACGGGTACGGAAATCATGTTTTAGGTCTAGATCGAGAGTGAGCTTTTTCGGCAGAATCACCAGCTCATCTTGATAGGTGCGCTTCACTTCGTGGCGGGTTTTGCCGTCGTTACTGACTTCTTCCTGCATCACAAAATAGCTATAAGGGATCACTAGCGCAGGACCTGAGAGGGTTTGCTGCTCGCCCCATGAGCGGCCGATTTCATCGACCACACTGTTGTAAAGCATTTCGCGATCGGACGTCATATCCATAATGATCCCGAGCGGTAGCAAGGCCACAATCGACAGTATGCCAATGGTTAAGGCCTTTAATAGCGTGGTGTTTTTTGCCGTTCCCTTTGTCGTAGTTGCTGCCCACGGCTCTTGTGTTGACATATCGGTTCCTTGATCACGATTGAGTTTTTTAAGGAGTGCGCGCGCCACTAAATAGATAGCGCCGCCAAACAGCGCCAAACTCAGTAACGTGAGCACCCAGAAAATAATGTTAAACATGGATTTCATTCCCTATGAAATACGCGCGAGTCGCCATTGCATACTATTGGGCTAACTCGATATTACGGCGGGTATTAAAGCAGATTTGCCCACGGAAGTTGCGGGCAAGTTGCTGATCAATAGTGGCAAAATTATGGCAATCGCCTTTAAGTGCGCTAAAACCTATTTTGAACTGGTGCGTTGTTTGCCAAATTTCGGGTGTTTAGCCTCAAAGTCATCTTCCTTGCGGATATGTTTGAGTAGCGTCTCAAGACATTCTTTAAAGACATCGATTTCTTCGGAGTAGACGGCGGCATGGTGTGAAAACCATTGGTGTTTTTCACGCTCACGATTATTGCAGTCCGGCCAAATACGTAGCTCATACTCATCGCCAATCACGACAATCGCATAGTCGATTGCGCCATTGCTAAAGGTGATGCATTGGGGCAGATACACGGGCGCTTCACCTTTGAATAGCTCGTACCAAATGGCTTCACTGCGCCAAGAGACTATGGGTAAAGGCGCTTTGATGGAGCAGCCAATCGATTGATGTTGGTTAAACAAGACTGCCTTAATATCGTCGATGCTGAAAGGTTGTAACTCGCCATTCTTTTCTCCGAGTGAGTACAGCATATTCATTAAAAATGGCAGTTTAGTACCATTGCCGGTTTTACGGCCGCAGAGTTTGGCTTCGCGGTAATAGATATTCATTCATCAATCCTTAATGAGGGGCTAACCTTTGTAAGAGGGAGTTGTTTGACTCGAGGTAAGCGATAGCCCTAAGCGAGGAAATGCCATATGTTAACTCAAGTTGTACGCGAGCTGACAAATTCACGCTAAGTTTACGAAATATCCGACAAAAGTAAGAGGATTATCCTTTTGATCATCGGTCAGTCATGGCATCAACCTTAGGGCGCAATTGTTTTTGAGCATTTTGGGAGAATTTATGTCGAGTCCTTTTTCACCCCGTGAGTGGTTGCAATTGAATATGCAACAGCAGGGCTTATTACAACCGCAGACTTCGGTCTGTGAGCTGATTAGCCGTCTCGGGTATGTGCAAATCGATTCGATTAATGTGGTCGAGCGGGCGCATCACCATGTGTTGCATAGCCGGATACCACAGTATCAACCGCAGATGTTAGATACTGCGCTGGCACTGGGCGAGATTTTTGAATATTGGTCCCATGCGGCGGCCTATTTACCCACTGCCGACTACCGTTTTAGTTTGCAACGTAAACAACAGCTGCAAAATGGCGGCAAACATTGGTTTGAGCCAGACGATAAGGTGATGCAGGAAGTGCGCGCCCGCATTCGCGCCGAAGGGCCACTTAAAGCCAGTGACTTTGAGCATACTGAAGGCAAAAACGGTGCCTGGTGGGACTGGAAACCCGCTAAAAAGGCGCTGGAACAACTGTTTATGCGCGGCGAGTTAATGGTGGTGCGCAGGGATAAATTTCAAAAATGCTATGATTTGACTGAGCGCGTGCTCCCAAGTCATATCGATACCCAAGCGCCGAGTGAGATCGAGTTTGCTCGGTACTTAATTAAGCGTTATCTCGATGCCCATGCCTTTGGCTCGGCAGCGCAAATCGCTTATCTGCGCAAAGGCATAAAAGCTAATGTGAATGAGCAATTAGCCGCTATGCAGTCTCAAGGTGAGTTGGCAAGCTTTAAGGCTGAAGGGCAATGGTATTTTTATCGCCCCGAGTTGCAGTTAACCGCTGCAATGCCCAACCGAGTCTGGTTACTCAATCCCTTCGATAATCTATTAATTCAGCGGCAGCGATTAAAGCAATGGTTTGATTTTGATTATCAAATTGAAGTCTATGTGCCCGCCGAAAAACGCCAATATGGCTATTACTCCCTCGCGATTTTGTGGCGTGACTGCTTTGTTGGTCGAGTGGATGTGAAAGCCGAGCGGCAAAGCGGTTTACTGTTATTACAACAGCTGACCTTAGAAGAGGGATTTAGCGGCATGGATGATGACTTCTGTGCGGCATTTGAGGCGGCAGTTACTGAGTATGCGCGTTTTAATGGTTGCAGCCGCTGGAAACTGGTGAAGGCTAACCATAAGGAATTTAAACAACTATACGCACGGCAGCAGAAGATCTAATCGGGATCTTTGTCATTATCTGGGCGTTTGTCTTTAGGCGGTACATCCATCCAGCGAAAGCACAGGTACAGCAGTGCTAAAAAGAGCAGCGGCAGGGTGGCATAGGCTAAGGATAATGAACTGTTCTCCGCCCGCGCGAGCCAGTAGCAGGGAATGTACACTAAGGGATAGGCAAGGGTTCCCCACAGAAAACTCTTATTCATCAGCCGGTAAAACCAGTGCACGTTAATCGTGGTTCGGCTGGCAAGTCCCATCAGGCTGGCGAGGACTACAAAGGGATAGCTGAGCAGTGGCAGGCCGCCAAGGAGCAATAATCCCCAAAGCAGATAGTCCTGATTAAAAGTGGTGCTTGCGATATCCATGGCTTTCTTCCCTGACGATTCGAACTCTGGCGCTAGGTCTAAGCGCCGACGGCTATTCTTACTCGTTAAGCCCTTGCTGCATCTTAAGCCAAAAGCCTTGTTGGCAGAGATTGCTAAAGGACTTTTGCTGCGGCGAAATCGCGATATTGGCGGTGACGACTCGATAACTCAACCAATAATCCTCACAAACCGCGTTTGGCTCATCAGCTTGTTTATCTTGCTCGCTTAACAGACTGACCACAACCCCGTTGTTGAAGTGATATAAGGTCAAAGATTCACACATTTCAGCATTATCGTCTCGATAACTTTGCTGCTCTTGGGTGTGGCTCACCACTGACACTGGGCTAGGATAGCCTTGAATAGCAAGGATGTAGCTGGCGAGTTGTTGCATTATTTCCCTAAGTGACTTAATGCTTGAAGTGTTAAAACAAAAAAGCACAGCTGCGCCATCGCTAACTGTGCTCTTTCAAACACGCATTATAAGTTAGTCCGCGGAGTTTAGCTTTTTCTCAAGCTCATTCACTTGTGCTTGCAGGGCTTCTAATTTCTCGCGGGTTTTCAGTAATACATGCTGCTGTACTTCAAATTCCTCGCGGGACACCATATCCAACTTGAGCAATTGATTTTGCAGCACTTGCTTGCTGCGCTCTTCAAATTCGCCGGCAAATTGCTTAAGACCGCTGGGCAGGCTATCGCTCAGTTGCTTCGCCATTTCTTCGATTTTCTTTGGATTGATCATCTTCTTGTCCGCCTCTTTACTGAATGGGTGGATTGTAACCTAGTACGTTGGCTTTCAAAAGAAAACCGCCTTGCAAAACCTACGTCTTAAGGGACGTGGGTTTTACTTGGATGCGGTTAGCTGTTGTGGGCTAGCCCGTCGGTATCTTCGTCAAACACGGGCAAAGGCTCATGTTTTTCAGCAAGATAGGTATAAATCACCGGTAATACAAACAGGGTAAAAATGGTCCCAATCGATAAACCAGCGACAATCACAATACCGATATTAAAGCGTGCTACCGCCCCAGCGCCGGAAGCAAATAATAGCGGCAATAGACCCGCAATCATCGCTGCAGTGGTCATCAAAATTGGGCGTAAGCGGATGGTTGCCGCCAGTTTAATCGCCTCAAGTTTAGATAGCCCACGGTGGAGTTGTTCCTCTTTGGCCACTTCGCACATCAAGATCCCGTGTTTAGTGATAAGACCCACTAAGGTAATTAATCCTACCTGGGTGTAGATATTAATTTTGGCTAAGCCAAACACATGGGTCCACCCGAGTACAATCAAGGCGCCGCTAATCGCCAGCGGTACAGATACCAAGATGACTAAGGGATCTTTAAGGCTTTCAAATTGGCTGGCGAGTACTAAGAAAATAATCGCAATTGCCAGCAAGAAAGTGGCATAAAGTGCCGATCCTTCAGTGACAAACTGGCGCGCTTCACCGAGGAAGTCGTAGCTATAACCCTTAGGTAACTCATTATCGCCAATATTTTGCAAAAAGCTGATGGCATCACCAATGGCTACGCCTGGCGCGGCTACACCACCCACAGTCAAGGCATTCATTTGGTTAAAGTGCGGCAGTGAGCGAGGCTCGGCCACCATTTCAATATCAACCAAGCTGGATAGCGGAATGGATTTACCATCGGCGGCTTTGACATAGTAATTAGCCAGCGATTCTGGGTTCGCCCGCAGTTTACGCTCCACCTGTGGGATCACTTCGTAGGAGCGACCATCCAAGTTAATGCGATTCACATAGCCATCACTCATCATGGTGGCGAGTGTGATCCCGATATCTTGCATGGTCACGCCGTAGGTCCCGGCTAAGTCACGCTTGATATGCAGTTTCATGGTGCCTGAATCGAATTTAAGGTTGATTTCTGAGTACACAAACAAGGGACTCTTTTGCACCTTTTCCAGTACGCTGGTACCGATTTGGAAGAGGCTGGCGAAGGAGTTTGATGTAGTAATCACAAACTGAATCGGTAAACCACTTGACGCCCCAGGCAGCTCAGGCATTTGGAACGTTGTAATCGCCATTCCAGGAATGTGCTTCACTTCTTTAGCAAAAAACTCCTGCATTTGTTTTTGGCTCTTATCCCGCTCACTCCAAGGCACTAATGGCGCGATCCCGAAGGCTTGGCTGGAACTTGGTACGCCCACGAAGGCGAGTGACGCGGCCGATTCAGGCTGTGCCTTAATCATATCCGTGACTAAACCCATATTGGCTTGGATGTAGTCCAAGTTAGCGGTCGAAGGTGCCGTGCCCATCATCATTACCACGCCTTTATCTTCGTTGGGCGCCAGTTCTGACGGGATAAACTTAAACAACACAGGCAGTGAAGCGAACACGATAATCGCAAAGGCGACGATCACTGGGCGATGTAACATCACCGCATCTAGCATGTTGCTGTAACGGCGAGTCAGGCCCGTGAGGAAGTTTTCGACTCCCATTTCGAACCGATTAGGTGCGGTATGGGGTTTGAGAATTTTGGCACACATCATGGGTGACAGTGTCAGTGCCACTATGCCCGAGATAAACACAGAACCTGCGAGTGTAAGGGCAAACTCCTTAAATAATGAGCCGGTGATCCCACCCATTAAGGCAATCGGCGCATAAACTGCGGCGAGGGTTATGGTCATGGAGATCACTGGCACAGCGATTTCGCGGGTACCGATAATCGCGGCTCTAAAGGGCGACTCACCCAGCTTAATATGCCTGTCGACGTTTTCGACCACCACAATCGCATCGTCAACCACCAAACCAATGGCGAGCACCATGGCAAGCAGGGTCATGAGATTGAGCGTAAAACCAAACATCTGCATGATGATGGCAACCCCAATCAGCGAGAGCGGAATGGTTACAATGGGGATCACCACGGCGCGAAGCGAACCTAAGAAGAGGGTGATCACCACGATAACAATAATCGCGGCTTCACCAATGGTTTTAACCACTTCTTTAATCGATTCATCAATTGCGAGTGAGGAGTCGTAGAGAATGCTCGAACCAATGGATGGCGGTAAGTTACGCTCGATTTCAGGTAATAGGGCGCGGGTATCTGCCGCGACGGTAAGCGGGTTCGCCGTTGGCGTGACATCAAGGCCGATGACCACGGCTTCTTTGCCATTGGCTAAGGCGCGGTAGATATCGTGGCTCTTTTCGAGGCTAACATCGGCAATATCACCGAGACGGACGACTAAACCGTCCTTACTGCCGATCACTAAGCGTTTTAACTCTTCGATGGTAGCAACTTGGGTGTCTGCGGTGCCGTTAAAAAGGGTGTAAACACTGTTGGTTTGACCCACCGCTGACTGGTAGTTGTTCGCCTGCAATACTTGCATTACATCGCTGGAGGAGAGGGTAAACGCCCCCATTCTGGCCGGATCGAGCCAAATACGCATGGCGTATTTAATACCACCGTATAAATTCACCTTAGCAACGCCGTCAATGGTAAAGAGCTGGGGTTTGACGACACGCTCAAGGTAATCCGTTAGCTGGCTTGAGTTAATCTGGTCACTAAAAAATGAAATATACAGTACAGAGGTTTGCGAGCCAGTGGACATTTCAACACTGGGATCTTCAGCCTCTTTGGGCAATTGCGATCTCACCGAGTTTACTTTGGCGAGAATATCGGCCAAGGCGCCATTCGGATCGGTATTGAGCTTCATATACACCGAAATTTTCGAGGTGCCGAGAAAGCTCTCTGAGGTCATAAAGTCAACGTTATCGGCCTGCGCTAGCGCTTGCTCTAACGGTTGTGTAATAAAACCTTGGATTAGATTTGCATCCGCGCCGTAATAACTGGTCGATACCGTGACTACGGTATTCGTCATCTTCGGATATTCACGCACTTGCATGCTATTGAGGGCATTAAAGCCTAACAGCAGCAAGAGAAAGCTGATTGAGGCGGCGAGTACGGGTCGCCTAATAAAGATATCTGTAAAGCGCATTATCTTGCTCCTATTACAGCTTTGGCATAGTGTCGGAGTGGGTCAGGGCTTGGTCTTCAACCACTGTCACTTTACTGTTGTTACTGAGGCGAATTTGCCCTGAGGTGACAATACGATCTCCCGCTTTTAACGCTCCACTCACCAGCGCGTTATTGCCGTTACGCTCTAATACCGTCAGGTTGATTTGCTCGACTCTAGCCAGCTTTTTACCGTTTTCTTCGACCTCTTTGATGAGGTAAATAGAGTTACCATAAAGGGTAAAGTTGATGGCGGTTTGTGGCAGTACAAACTGATCGTTCAGTTCTGGCAATAGGATGGATACTCGGGCAAACATCCCGCTACGCAGTTTGGCGTTATCGTTAGAAATGCGTGCTTGCACTTGGATCAAACCGCTTTGGTAAAACACGGCGGGTTCAATCGCGGCAATTTCACCTTCGAAGGGTTGCTCAGGATAAGAGTCCACAAACACATGGATTTTTTGGCCTACGGCAATACGAGGTAATTGGGTTTGCGGAATAGTGAAGCGGATTTTCATTGTGCTGATATCTTCGAGACGCACAATATCGGTACCAGGCTGAAGATATTCACCTAAGTTAATGTTACGAATACCCACTAAACCACTGAAAGGCGCACTGATTTCACGGCGCTCGATAGTGGCTTTTAAGCTTTCAATATCCGCCTGTAAGGCCAGATATTTAGATTCACTATTATCTAAATCCTGTTTAGAGACTGACTTTTGCGCATAGAGTTTTGAAAGGCGTTTGAAGTCGGCCTCAGCGGCGGGCAGTTGTACCATTTTGCTTTTAAGGTTGGCTCTTTCCACTTTGGCATCGAGTTCGGCCAGCAGTTGGCCTTTTTCCACTCGGCTACCGTTTTCAAAATTAATACTGGTGACGCGTCCTGCTAATTCGTTGGAGATGGTCACCCCTTGATGCGGCTCAACAAAGCCAATCGCATCAATTGTGGGTTGCCACTTTTGCATATCTAATGTCATGGCTGTTACAGGAAACTCAGCCTCTGGCATATTGGCGATCGCCTCGGCGATTTTATTTTTTACCATCAGGTTAAAGCCGATCACTGAGCCAAAGGCAAGTACAGCGATCGCTAGCATACTTAGAGTCCATTTTTTCATGGTGCTAAAGATTCCTAGAGTTAAAGTTGAAGATTGATTGAAATGGCCTTTAGGCATAATTCACATGCCCGCCGGATTTCATTTTCTGTACATTCCAAATGGCCTCGCCGTAGGCGTTTGCCTATGGCGATAGCCGGCTCAAAGGCGATAGAAAACAACAAGGTATTATCAAGCTTTTGAATCATTCCTTGGTTTTTTGCCTGCTCAAATAATTGGTGTAGCGGTTGAAATATTTCTCTTTCAAATGCTTGGTGCTCAGGTGCATCTACCCCTGGGAGGTGGGAATACTGAGCAAAACTCAAATTTGCATGGGATTGTTCACGACCCAGTTCAACAATCTTGAACCATAGGCGGCGAAATTTTTCGTCAAAGCTGCCTTCATTAATGTTTTCAAGCAACTTGCTGGCAATTTGTTGTAATACGTCTTTACGCAGTTCAATGATCAAATCTTCTTTATCTTTGAAGTAGCGGTAGATCGTACCTGCGGCAACGCCTGCATCTACTGCTAGTTTTTGCATTGAAAGGTTATGTAAGCCTGCTGTCGCAATGATTTTTTCGGCGGAGCGAAGTATTAAGTCACGTTTGTTATCCATTCTGCTTTCCGATATCGACATCTATGAATGAACGTTCATCCATGCGGAATTCTACTGCGCATTATCAACCTTAGCAACAAATTAGCTCAAAAAATGGCAAAAGTGTGATTTAAGAAAGTTATTTTGTAATAAGCTTGCCTGCACACTGATTGCAGCATATTTGACTGGTTTTTAGGATGTCATATTCAAATGCTTATTCATTTGAAGAGACGAGTCATTTCTATTGTTTGCTCAATTGATATCTGGGGATTTGTTGGCCTTAAAACCTTCGCTTCTGCTATGATCCCATCCCCCTTCTGAAGACTTGTTTGGATATTGCGCGACGATGAAACTCAATCCTGCCCAAAATGATGCCGTTCATTATGTTTCTGGGCCTTGCTTAGTATTAGCGGGCGCGGGCAGTGGCAAAACGCGGGTAATTATCAACAAGATTGCCTATCTAGTGCAAAAGTGTGGCTACAATGCCCGCAATATCGCCGCCGTGACGTTTACCAACAAAGCGGCGCGCGAGATGAAGGAGCGGGTCGCACAGTCTATGGGGCGTAAAGAGGCTAGAGGTTTATGGATTTCGACCTTCCATACCTTAGGTCTTGAGATTGTAAAACGTGAGCATAAAGTGCTGGGTTTAAAGCCTGGGTTCTCGTTATTCGATGACCAAGATACGCTTGCGCTCCTTAAAGAGCTGACTCAAAAAGAATTACAGGAAGATAAAGATTTACTCAAAGCCTTGGCAAGCAGCATCTCCAATTGGAAGGGCGGGCTGATTATTCCCGACCAAGCGCGCAAGCTGGCAAAGGATGAACAGCAGCAGTTGTTCGCCCTGTTGTATCAGCGTTATGCCCAGCATATGAAAGCCTACAACGCTTTGGATTTTGATGACTTAATTCTGCTGCCAACCCTATTGTTACGCCATCATGAAGAAGTGCGTACACGCTGGCAAACCAAGATCCAATACCTGCTGGTGGACGAATATCAGGATACCAACACTTCCCAATATGAAATGGTCAAGCTACTGGTGGGCGAGCGCGCGCGTTTTACCGTGGTGGGGGACGATGACCAGTCCATCTATTCATGGCGCGGGGCTAAGCCGCAGAACTTAGTGTTGTTGGGTAAAGACTTCCCCAAGCTTAAGTTGATTAAACTTGAGCAAAATTATCGTTCTAGCCAACGCATTTTGCGGGCGGCGAACATTCTTATCGCCAACAATCCCCATGTGTACGATAAGTCGTTATTTAGCGAACTGGCTTATGGTGAGCCGATGCGGGTGCTGTTTGCTGCCAATGAGGAACAAGAAGCCGAGCGTGTGGTCGCCGAAATCATTCGCCACAAATTTGTCGGCCGTACCCAATTTGGTGATTACGCAATTCTGTATCGCGGTAACCACCAGTCTCGCCTACTTGAGCGGGCGTTGATGACGAACCGTATCCCTTACAAGCTAAGCGGCGGCACTTCGTTTTTCGCCCGTGCCGAGATTAAAGACATCATGGGCTACCTTAAACTGGTGGTAAATCCTGACGATGATAACGCCTTTTTGCGGGTGGTTAACTTACCTAAACGGGGTATTGGTCCATCCACCTTGGAGCGTTTGGGTAACTTTGCCAACGAGAAACATATCTCCATGTTCGAGGCGATTTTTGATCCTGAGCTGAATCATCATTTACCACCTAATGCCATGTCAGCCTTGTATCAATTTGGCCGCTTTATTGTCGATACGGGCGAGCATGCCGAGCGGGGAGAACCGGTTGAAGCCGTAAAACAATTGATCCGTAAGATTAATTACGAAGACTATTTATACGAGACCAGTACCAGTGCGAAGGCCGCCGAAATGCGGATGAAAAACATCTCCGAGTTGTATCGCTGGGTGACGGAAATGCTCTCTGGGGATGAGTTAGATGAACCTATGACCTTGCCCGAAGTGGTTAACCGCCTAACGCTTAGAGATATGATGGAGCGTAACAGCGAAGATGAAGGCGGCGATCAGGTGCAATTAATGACGCTGCATGCCTCTAAAGGGCTGGAATTCCCCTTCGTGTTTATGGTGGGGGTTGAGGAGCGCATTCTGCCGCATCAAACCAGCATAGATGAAGATAATG
The DNA here is from genome assembly GCF_023475945.1 of Shewanella sp. 8A. Classification (NCBI taxonomy): domain Bacteria; kingdom Pseudomonadati; phylum Pseudomonadota; class Gammaproteobacteria; order Alteromonadales; family Shewanellaceae; genus Shewanella; species Shewanella sp. 8A. The sequence continues at coordinate 14,350 of NZ_JAMDJP010000006.1, read as the reverse complement.
TTGATGAAGAACGTCGTCTTGCCTATGTGGGGATAACGCGGGCACAACGTGAGCTATGGTTCACCCTCTGCCGTGAGCGTCGCCAGTTTGGTGAAACTATGCGCTGCGAGCCGAGCCGCTTTCTGCATGAGTTACCGCAGGATGACCTTATTTGGGAAAACCGTAAGCCACAGCAAACAGAGCAAGAGCGAATGCAGACCGGGCGCAGCCATATCTCGAATTTAAGAGATATGTTTAAGAAGTCTTAATTAATCATGTAATTGCAGTTTTAGGCGCAAACCTGATGCAGGGTTTCCACTAAGGTAAAAGGGTGGGCTATGGCACTACCCTGGCCGAAGCGATAACCTAGTGCATTGAATATATTGATTTGCTCAGGGTGATGAAGTCCGTCAACAAAGGTTTGTAAGTTTAAGGTTGAGGCCGCCTTTTGATAGGCAGACATCAGCTTTATGTGTTGTTCATCTTGCAGTTGTTTCGTGATATTCGCATCCAGCTTTAAGCCTTTTACAGGGAGGAATAACAAACTGTTTAACGCACTGTGGCCGCTTCCGTAGTGGCTAATCCCTAAGTTAACCCCCTGCTTATTTAATAATTCAAAGCCGCTTATGTGGTTCTCTGTTTCTTGAACTAAGGCTTTTTCATTAAAAAATAACCATAGCTGCGGGAGAGGAAGCTGAGTTTGTTTGAGCGCATTTTTAAGACCACGAAGTACATGCTTGTGTTTAAGATGTTGACTGGAAAGCATAAGGTGTAAATCAAGGTTATCTCCATGGCTCACAACGAGCTGGTGATAATGCTTATTCAGTAAGTTAATTGCATACTTATCCAACTCAACCATGAGGTTAGCTTGCTCAGCTAATTGGCTTAAAACTTCGTGCGGAATACTTCCCCATACGGGATGCTCCCAAATTAATCGACACTCAAAAGCATGGGGTTGTAGAGTCTGTAAATCAACTATTGGGAGAAGATTGAGTTGTAACTCCTCTGCTTGCAGCGCCTGTTTAAAATCATTCTCGAAGGCAATATCCTGGATTTTTTGCTGTGACGCGCTATCGTCAAAAATGACATAACAACCTTTGCCATTCGCCTTGGCTTGGTACATTGCGGTGTCGGCATTACGCAGCATGGACTCACTAGTATCCAGCTTATTACCGCTAATGGTGATCCCAATACTGGCTCCTGAATGGAATTCAACAGCACCTAATTTGTAGGATTGTGAGATTTTTTGAATGACCCGTTCGGCCACATCACGGGCATCGTTGATGCCGTTGATGGTATCGAGCAGGATAACAAACTCATCGCCACCGAGTCTTGCCAAGGTATCGTTGCTACGGATGCAGCCGCGTAAGCGAGTGGCGGTTTCAATTAAGAATCTATCGCCCTCCAAATGCCCCATAGTATCGTTAATCTGCTTAAAGCGGTCGAGGTCGATAAACAGCAGGGCAAACTGTTCTAGGCTATGGCGGCGAACATGTTTGATAGCCTGATTGAGACGTTCCATAAACATCGCACGATTGGGCAATCCTGTGAGCGCATCGTGTTTGGCATCATGAACGAGTTTAGCTTCCATATTACGGCGCTGACGGATCTCTTTCTCTAGGTCCTTATTGAGCTCAGCGAGTGCAGTTGTACGAGCTGCAACCTTTTCCTCTAGTTCTTCATAGCTGCGGCGTAATGACTCTGCAGCGAGTTTTTTCTCGATAGCAGCACCGATATGTTGTGACACAAAGGTGAGTAACTCCAAGTCTTTCGTTTGGTAGTTTTGGGTCATGCTAAAGCTATAAATGGTTAGCGCACCTCGTACTACATCATGGATAAACAGTGGGATACCTATCCATTGATGCATTGTTTGAGTGTGATTAAGTGCGGGTGCCTTAGCGTAAATTTCTTTTGAGGCAATCAAACCATGAATATCATTCTGGTCTAGCAGTAGTGGACGTTTGTGTTTGAGCACATACTCCGTAAGCCCATCCTGTAATGGCCGAGTCCCAGGGTGTTTGTTACCTAATTGGGAAACGTAAAACGGGAAGGTTAAGTGGGTACCTTGTTCATTTAGCAGTGCGATGTAACAGTTATTGGCAGGAATAAGGTGCCGAATCACATTATGTAGCTGTGCATAAAATTCAGGATTATCTGAACTAGAGCTTGCTAGTTCTGCTATTTCAAATAAGGATTTTTGCAGCCGCTCGGCTCTGCGTCTTTCATACACTTCTTGCTTGAGCTTGTCATAGGCTTGGCTAAGCTCTTTAGTTCGTTGTTGTATTGCTTGCTCTAGCTGTTCTTGGTGCTTAAGTCTTTCCATCACGCCAGCAATATGGTGACAAATAAAGGTCATTAACTCGACCTCGATATCGCCATAACTGACATTAGTATCATAGGTTTGTACTACCAGTACGGCAGTGACTATGCCTTCATGCTTGATGGGCACTCCAAGCCAAAGGTGGCAAGGAGAACCTAAATTGACGATTTCCTCTGCTTCGACCAGCTCTTCAACCTTGGATTCATCGCATAGTAGGGTTTTTCCTGTGCGAAAAACGTAACCAGTTAATCCTTGTTGCAACAGCGTTGATAGGGATTGCTCGGGATAAAGCTGGGCAGGATGGGCATCTTTTTCATCGGCAAAGAAGGGAACCGAAATAGTGTTGGTATTGATATCGAGAGTAGCGATAAAAAAATTATCAGCAGAAATAAGCTTTTTTAGGTGGTGGTGAACCCCTAAATAGAATTCTTCGAGGGAAGGAACCTGAGTGGCAATATGGGATAATTCGAGTAACGCATTTTGAACGATCTCCGCCCGCTTGTACTTATGCGCCAAATATTTAAGGCGATTAAGTCTTTTTTTTAAGCGTTCAAGCTCAGGAGCTCGAGGTTGGGTAGTTTCATCTTCATCCCTAAACATGATACTCACTAATCAGTTCTGCGTTAATTGTTGCCAAACGTTATAATTAGCACGAAATACCGTAACATCCAAGTCATATTTTAACTGTGTTTTCGCTGAAAAAGCATGCTAATGTATCAAAACTTGAGCAGTCAGTAAAAAAAGTGCAAAACAGCTATAGACTCAAAGGCTATTTGTCCATACTATATGCGGCGCTAACCAAGGCGAGCGCCCATAGCTCAGCTGGATAGAGCGCACCCCTCCGGAGGGTGAGGCCGAAGGTTCGAATCCTTTTGGGCGCACCATCTCTCCGAATGAGTTGTGAGCTTGAGGTTAGCAGTAAAGTGAAATTCAGTGGTGATTGTAGCTCAGTTGGTAGAGTCCCGGATTGTGATTCCGGTTGTCGTGGGTTCGAGCCCCATCAGTCACCCCATTTCATTTAACATCTCGGTGATTAGCGCAGTCCGATAGCGCATCCAGATTTTTGGATAAGAGCGGACCAGAGGGTTTTACTCTCTTTAGCTAAAGTAAATTTCGGTGATTAGCGCAGTCCGGTAGCGCATCTGGTTTGGGACCAGAGGGTCAGAGGTTCGAATCCTCTATCACCGACCACATTCTTCGCATAACTAGCGCGTTTGAGTTTTCAAGCAAATAGTTAACAGTTACGGTGATTAGCGCAGTCCGGTAGCGCATCTGGTTTGGGACCAGAGGGTCAGAGGTTCGAATCCTCTATCACCGACCAATTACACTGAAGCCTCAGAATTTCGAAAGAAGTACTGAGGCTTTTTTGTATTTGTCTCTTGGTACTGTTTTGCTATTCGTATCTTGCTGGCTCGTTGTGATTGCATGACATGGTGCTGCGAGGATTCAAGGCCGTTAGCAACATCTCAAATAATTAAGGCTCCCGAAGGAGCCTTAATCAATGGTATTCGATTTAGTCGATATTTTCTGGCGGGACAATGAAGCCCTGATAGGCATCCGTTTTTAGCTCATTGAAGCGCTCTAGCTGAGCCTTTTCTTGAATTCCCGTCACTATCACCTGAATATCTAATCCTCTAGCTACATTGATAATCGCACGGCAGAGCTCGCTATTATGTGATGCTTCGTCATAGTAAGAGAAAGATTGGTCAAGTTTAACGTAACTTGGTCTTAGCTCTTGGAGGTAAGACATGGAGCCAAATTGTCTACCAAAATGGTCAATACCAAATTTAGCACCATTGTCCCTAATAATATTGCAAAGGCGAGTACAGGATTCTAAGTCGCTATAAACCCCCGCTTCAGGGATCTCAAAGCAAATCCGTTCAACCTGTTGAGCCGTGCGGAGGAAGTGATTAAGCCAGTCGTGGAACTGTGTATCACTAATACTTTGATGCGTTAAGTTTATCGCTAAAGGCTCGTAATGACGCTCAAGCAGTTTTTGCTCGTAGACAGTCTCAATGAGGCATTTATCGAGTAATGAGCCGAGTGACAGCAGCTCTATGTAAGGCATAAACTGGCCAGCATGAGCGAGCTTATCACCCAGCTCGAGTTGGCAATAGAGCTCTCTTTGGCTCATGCCATCGCCATTACAAAATTGGATAGGTTGCCAACGGAACTTGAACTTTTTGTTGCTAATGGCGTGGCTAAGATTGTCGCGCCATTGTTCTCGGGTGAAAAGTTGTTGTTCAGTTGTCTCGAACCAATGGAAGGTTTTATTCTCTTTGAGCGCTTTTTGCAGAGCGTTGTCTGCTTGGGCAAGAATATCGGAGACCTTCATTTGGCCAATCCGTTCAGCCACCCCAATTGCAAAATTCTCATTGGGCTTACAACCTGCTTTTGATATTTCTTGATTGATTGTGCGGATCAGCGTTTGCAAATATTTGCTAATTTGATCATGTTCTACATCGGTTACAAGGAAGGCAAACTCAAATGCGGCAATACGCGCAACCACAGAGGGAGTGATCTCATTTAATTGCTGGACTAGTTTTTCGGCCAATAGGCGAATGGTTTCATCGCGAACCTGATAGCCATATTTACTGTGAACTTCTTCGAGCCAGTCTAACTTAGCTAAGAACAGGGCGCCGCTGCTCGGTTCGCTTAACCAGCCATTGAGACGGCTCACCACATATTGGCGATTAGGCAGTCCTGAGGCTGGGTCTGTGAGATTCTTTTTGCGTAAAGTACCTACCTCCTCATCGAGTGATTGGAAGAGCTGTTTTAGTTGAGCTGACATGCTATTGAACGCGGTAACGAGATCTTTGAGTTCTGTGGTTTTAGGCAAAGGCATATCTGGCCCAAACTGGCGAGCCGCAATCTTTTTAGCATGATCAGATAAAGCGTGTAGTGGTTTTAAAATCCAAGTTAATCCTAATCTTGCGGTAAAAATAGCGACTAAAAACAGCAACGAAAAGGCGATAATAGTATTGGACATGATGCGCCATAATTCATGGTAACCAAATCCTGGGTGCGCAGTGATTTCAAGCTGAGCTAGCTGTAACCATCCTGAGGTAATCGTGCTTTCTTTTTTGATGGTTTTAAATAGGTTCAAATTGATAAACCATTGAGGTACATCATCAATTTTAATAGGGTTAGCCCATTCTTGTTGTTTACCGTCAACCATCCACGTCAGTTTAATATTTTTATAATAGCCGCCTTCAAAAATAACGTTGACTAAGGTTTCTGCGGCTGCAGTATCACCCGCCTCAAGCGCGGGAGTTAGCATTAATCCAAGCGAGGTACTGGCATTGTTTAGATCCGATTCCATTTGCTTGGTCAAAAAGCTTTGAGTCTCAGTAAATTGCACATAGCCAAGACTTGCTACTACTAACAAGAATAGGCTAAAAAGCAGCGAATAAATCTGTCTAAACAGTGTCATCTTGGGTGCTACTCCAGTTTTAATTTGGGCTGTCTTAAGCGATCAACCCCTAACCTATGGTTTAGGTCATTCCATTTTTCGAGTCGTGTTGACGAGCCAGCTAAAACGCCTCGTCCCTGTTCTTTGTTAAGCCATAACTGTTTACCGTTAAAGCTGTATACGGGTATAAGATCTTTACGCTGAGTTGCGGGTTTGATGACATGATCAAGATTATCAAGCACTAAAGGGATGGAGGAAGGGGTATCATAGTAAGCTAATACCATATGATACTGATTAACACTGGTGGCTTTAACCATGGTGATCCGCATTTTATCCTCGGGCACACCTAATTGAAGCAGTGTAAAATACTTGGCGATTGAAAAATCCTCACAATCTCCACCATTGACTCCAATAAACTCCATTGGAGTGGCCCAATAGTTTGATTCTCCCCACAATTTTATATCATCAACGAAACGAAATAAGTTAAAAAAGTTATTAACTTTCAATAGCTTTTCTTTTTCGTCAACCGTGTTTGCCTCTGCTAATACTTTAAACCAAGCTCTTGCTCGCATTCCTGCTCGCTCACCATAGCGTTTTTCTAGCGTTGAGGTGATTTTTGCTTCATCGAGTGTTTGGGTAGGTGCCGCATACAGGCAACTAATCCCCAACGCAGACGCAATTAGGCTTGAGCGGCAGGCGCGAAAAAATGCATTTATATCCTTTGGCCTGCCGTTCATAACCTACTCTGTTAGCCCTTATTTGGTGTCATCGACGGAATAAATCGTCCACTTCATATCTGTAGCGGTGTCATCACCCGTCACTTCAGCGACGACTCGGCGATTACGAATTTCTGCTTCAGGTGTCTGTTCTAAAACGACTGGACGACTTGAGCCATATCCTATGGCGGTGAGTCGGCTTCTGTCGATACCAAAACGTTCGGCAAGAACGGCGGTAACGGCATCAGCACGCTCCTGTGATAATACCGAGTTTCTTTCATCTGTACCCGTACGACTTGTGTGTCCTTCAATGGTCACCTTCGTTGTGGGGTATTGACGTAAGAATATTGCGATCTCTTCAATTTGCGGGTAATACTCAGGTGCAATGTATGCTGAGTTATTGGGAAATAATACATTGATTTCCTTACGCTCATTAATTGATTTGATCTGACCACAGCCGTAGTTATCCGTGCCTGCACCTTTAACAGTATCGTTGCAGCGTTCACGGGCTTCAACTACTCCATCACTATCCTTATCGGAAAGATCGTATGCTTGAGTTGTTGTCATATCTTCAATATTGACTGTATCACGCATGGAACAACCTGCTAAAAGCGCCACGCTAAGGAATAGGATAGTGGTTTTCATTGGTTGGCTCCTCCTTCGTAGCTACGCTCTCCGCGCCATGCTTCCGGACGCGTCACTTTCAGTGAGTCGAGTAAGCGGCCTGTCGCGTTAAGCACGCGATATTTGGCAATGATTTCATCATATTCAGCTTGTAAGTAGTCCTTACGTGCTTCGAACAATTCATTCTCAGTATCAAGTAAGTCGAGTAAGCTGCGTTGACCAAGGTTAAATTGCTGCGCATAAGCGGACTGAGTATCTTTGGCTGCAATGACATGGTCACGAATGTATTGCTTTTGAGGTGCTAACATTTCATAGGCGTTCCAAGCTAGATTGACGCCTTCAACGACTTCTCTTTGAGCGCGTTGACGGATTTCTTTGGCTTCACCCAGCTTATAGGCTGATTCTTTTTCACGAGCGAGGTCTTTACCGCCAGCGAAGAGGTTATATCTTACTCGCACCATGGCGACGATGTCGTTGCTATAACCACCTACATTTTGGCTCGCTAATGCACTTACGCCATCTTCGCCACCCACATCATTGTTCCAGCTACCGTTTAGCTCTAACGAAACTTGCGGGTAATAGTTGGCTTGGGTGGATGAACGCTCATTTTCAGCAGCACGAATATCGTTTGCTGCAGATTTAAGGATAGGATGATTTTTCTCTGCGTCAGCTAAGCTACTGTTTAAATCCTTTGGTAACATATCGGCATCTGGAACAGGTTGAATTAAGTCAACTGGGTCGGCAGACACAACTCGGATAAATTGCGCTTTAGCATCGAGCAAATTATTTCGAGCAGAAATCACATTCGCATTTGCCCTTGCAAGACGGCCTGATATTTGTGATAGATCGGCTGTTGAGCCTAGACCTGAATCAGTACGTTGCTTGATTTGATCATAAATTTCTTTATGGCTGTTAAGATTTTTTTCAGCCAGCTTCAACACTTCATCAGTACGAAGGTAGTTGAGATAGACTTTGCTGACATCCAATGCCATATCTTCAGCAGCAGCAAGTAAGGCCCACTGGTCTGCACTGGCTTCAAAGCTATAACGGTCAACTTCACTGCTGGTATAAAAACCATCAAAAAGCATTTGTTTTAGGCTAATACCAAACTCACCGCGGTTGAGTTCCGCGACGCCATTGCTATCAACATCGCCGACGTTTTTGCGTCGACGGGTTGATACGCTATCCGTCTGCTCGTAGCCATAGCCACCAGTGAGATCGACTGTTGGCATATAGCCAGCAATTGCCTGATTTACTTGCTCTTCTCTTGCTTTGAATCGGTTAAACGCCACTCGTAGATCTGGGTTGGTATCGAGCGTGTGCGCAACCGCTTGCTCAAGCGTTTGGCTTTGAGCCGATAGTGGAAGCAAGATAGCTGACAGCAGAACCGCTATTTTTGAACATTGAAATTGTCGTCTTACTAAAGTCTTCATTGCAAACCTCCCGGTTTATAACAGGCTTAACGCTCTCTGAGCGCTGTGTCCTTAGCCCTTAAAATTGGATTTAAAATGTACTCAAGAATGGATCTTTGTCCGGTGATAACGTCAACGCTAGTTAACATCCCCGGTATAATTGGCATCTCTGTGCCATCGTCTTTTATCAAACTCGATTCTTCGGTTCTTACCTTTATAAGGTAGAAGCTATTTCCTTCTTCGTCCTGTGATGTATCGGCACTAATATGCTCTACTGTACCTTTAAGACCACCGTAACGGGTAAAGTCATAGGCAGTCACCTTAACTACTGCAGGTAAGCCTGTATGTAAAAACGCAATATCCTTAGGTAAGATCTTGGTTTCTATCAGTAACTGGTCTTCAGATGGTACGATTTCAACTATATCAACTCCGGGTTGAACCACGCCTCCTAAGGTGTTGATATGCACAGTCTTAATGGTGCCGTTTACAGGGGAAGTTATAATCGCTTTGCTAACCTTATCTTGGGCTCCCACCTGTGCTTCGTTCATTCTGGATAAACGGGTTTGTGTTTCGTTAAGTTGTGCACGAAGATCTGCAGCGTAAACAAATACCGCTTCACGGCGCTTTAATATTGCTTCATCTAATGCTGCTTTCAGTTTCGGTCTAAGCAGTCTCAATGAGTTTAATTCCCCTTGGGCATCGTTCACTGCGCGTTCGAGTTTAAGTAATTCAACTTCGGGCACAATCCCTTTTTTAGCCAGAGGCCTCGTAAGCTCTAACTCCCTAGAAATCAACTGCATACTGGTTGTTAAGGTCGTCGTTTTTGAGGCAAGGTCATCGATTTCTTGTTGCCTTTGTTGTATCTGACGAACCAGAATCTCCAGTTGGTTGCTCAGATTATCTAAGCGACCGTTATATTCTTCCTGTTGTCTTTTCACTAGGGCGGGTTCTGCCTCATGAATACTATCGGGAAATACTAAAGCTTTTTTGGTAATTTTAACTTGTTCACGCCAGTCAGAAGTCATATCAGAGATAAGAATGCTATCTAATTCTGCGCGCATACGGATGGCATTGGTTTTTAAGCCAAAGACCTCTTGCTCTTGCTGGGCAAAATCGGAGCGAAAGCGGGTATCATCAATCCGTACAAGTGGCTGACCTTTAGTGACAATATCACCCTCTCTCACAAAGAGTTCTTGCATGATACCGCCGTCAAGACTTTGAATGACTTGAACTTGAGAAGAAGGGATAACTTTCCCAGAACCCGTTGTCACCTTATCCAGTTTGGCAAAACCTGCCCAAAGTAGAAAACACACAACCATGGCAGCTAACGCCCATATGATGAGCCTATGTCCACTTGGGGCATCTGTCATCATGGCACCGTAAACATCATCAACCATGTCTAAATCATTTGCCGTTAGATTTTTACTCATTGTCTGGAGCCTCCATTTACAAGGCCAAAATTGAGTTTTTCTAACACTTCAGCTTTAGGACCATCGGCAACAACATGTCCCCTTTCAAGCACAATAATACGGTCAACTAATTGTAATAAATGCATTTTGTGAGTGATTAATAGCAAGGTTCGATCCTTGCTGACATTTTGCATTGAGCGAATAAACTGTTGTTCTGCTCTCGCATCTAAACTGGCTGTAGGCTCATCCATTAGCAATACTGGCGGATCGTTGAGAGTCGCCCGAGCTAGGGCAACGGTTTGTCTTTGTCCACGACTAAGAGACATGCCACCTTCGCCGACTTGTTGATCTAGGCCTTCAGCCTCCAAATGGGTGAACTGACTGACACCTGAAAGCTGTACTGCACGGATAAGTTGATGCTCTGTAACTTGGCGAGTACCAAAGAGAATGTTATCTCTTATGGTACCGTGGAAGAGGGTGACGTCCTGCGGTAAGTAACCAAAGTTACGGCGCAGATCGCTAGGATGAATTTGTGCCGAATCGACCCCATCGTAACGTAGGCTACCGGTTGTGGGTTGGAACAGTCCAACGAGAAGTTTGGCTAAGGTACTTTTACCTGAACCATTACGACCGATAATTGCAACCCTTTCACCTGGGTTGATGGTTAATGAGAGCGGGTGAAGCACGGGTTTTTCTGAACCGGGATAACTAAATCCAACATGGTCAGCATTAATTTTACCAATTAAACGCTGCTTACTTACTAGGTGGCCTTTGTTTTCAAATTCGTCTTCTTGCTGCATTAACTCATCAAGTTGACGTAGTGCACTGGCTGTGTGGTTGGCGCGCGTCATCAGTCCTGCAAGTTGTGCCATTGGCGCTATTGCTCTGCTCGATAACATCACCGCAGCGATGATCCCCCCCATAGATATAGCGTTATCAGACACACGATAAACGCCTAAAATCACCACACATACAACGGAAAATTGCACAATAAAGTTAGCGAAATTTGAGACTGAGTTAGACAGTTTTTTGGATCTTAATTGCCAGTTAGCGCTATGGCCGATCATTTGTTGCCAACTTTTTTGGACAATACCTTCTGCGCCGTTGGCTTTTATAGACTCTAACGCCGAAAGACTTTCTATCAAATGCCCATGTTTTAAGCTGGAAAACTTATTACCTTCTTCAATCGCCGCTTTTAATTTAGGTTGGGTATAAAGTGTAAAGCCGATAATGATCAAGCCTCCCACGACAGGGATCACGGCTAAATCACCTGCAACAATATAAATCACGATAAGGAAAAAGAGTGCGAAAGGAAGATCGACAAGTGTTGTTATCGTTGCTGAAGTTAAAATTTCCCGAATATTGTCAAATTCTCCCAGTTGTTTTGCCATACCACCAATGCTTGGGGAACGTTTTTCCAATGGAATACCAATTGCTTTGGCAAATAGCTTCGACGAGACAATGATATCAACTTTTTTCCCAGCCACATCAATTAGGTAGCTTCTAAGTTGCCGCATAACAAGGTCAAATAAATAGGCAATTGATGCGCCAATCGCTAATACCCAAAGGGAGTCAAAAGCTAAATTAGGTACGACTTTGTCGTACACATTCATAATAAACAGGGGAGAAACTAAGGCAAATATGTTGACCAACACCGAGGCGATTAACGCATCTCGATAAATGGGCGCGGAGTCTTTTAAGGTTTGAACTAACCAGTGGGTTTTATTATCGTGCAAATAGACATCAAACCCCATGTCGCCACGATATTCTTGTTTGACTAAGAACAAATAGCCGACATACAAAGTTTCAAGTGACTCAATGGTGAGTTTTTCTTCACCGCCCGTTTCTGGCAGTTGGATGATTGCTCTATCTGACTCGAGGTCTAATTCCCGCAGAATACAGGCTTTCTTGTCTTTTAATAATAAAATACAGGGTAGCAGTATCGGCGAGATCTCATTTAAACCCTTACGAGATAATTTTGCTGCTAACCCTGCACGAGATGCTGCTTGAGGAAGCAGGTCGGGTGTTAATACCGCTCCAGACAAAGGCAAGCCTGCCGCAAGTGATTCACTTGAGCATGGATTACCAAAATGTTCAGTCAGAAGCACTAAACAATCTAGCAGTGGGTCAACAATTACTCGCTGTGATGCGGATATCGTCCACTGCTCAACTTTTTCAGACGCTGTAACAGGCACCTAATTATCTATCCTTTGATTTTTTATTTACTTATCAGAAGTATCGGTCATGATGGCCTATATTTCTATAGGCCATCCGAACTGATTTTTTATTAAGGAATGATATTGTTGTGTGGATCGGTCAGTGGTGTCACTCCTTGAGGTGCATCAGGTGTTACTGGTGGCGCTGTATCAATAATGAGTGGGCCATTACCATTGCTTCCGAGCAATCCATTAATAATACCCGCATTATCCGTTGCACCAAATTGGCTATAGAGGTTAACCCCATCAAGCACAATATGTTGATCGAACGTGCCATCCTTGTTTGCATCGATATCGATCACGGTTGAACCATTGTTTAAGCTAAAGCTTAGATAGCTTTCTAACGTGCCAGCCGTTTCTCCTTGGAGTAAATCACTCAGATCGAGCTTATCTTCACTCACATTGAAGTCCATGATGTGGTCTGTGCCTTTGTCAGCATCCGCATAGCGCCATACGAAGGTGTCTGCGCCATTATCGCCACGTAGTACATCATCACCAAGGCCACCAATTAAGGTATCATTGCCTTCACCGCCGCATGAGTTTTCACCATTTGTCACAACGATAGTATCATTCAAACTAGAACCTTGAGTTGTAAACGCATTAGCATCGACAAGGTTGACGCCATCAGCATTTACGGGGCTCACATTAATTTTTAGTGTTGCACTTGATCTATCTCCATCACCATCTTGCATAGTGTAGGTAAAGGTTTCTGTTGCACCAGAGGCTGGGATTAGATCTGCACTCGCAGTCAATTGATAGTGATAGGTTCCATCAGCATAAAGTATCAATGTGCCGTAAAGACCATTAATAGTTGTACCTACATGGCCCGATACGCCCGTATTTGTATGGTCACCATTAGCAACTCCAATGACTGTAACAGCAGTATCTGCACCAGTTGTATCATTGGTTAGTACATTGCCATCGGTATGCGGCAACGTATATCCATTACCCGCCACCATACGAACCACTAGTTGATAGCTAGTTGCATCATTTTCATTGGTATAAATCGAAGTAACTATATTGCCATTACTATCTTTAAAACCAATGACTTGCATTGTGTAAACTTGACCTTCGTAATTAAAGGTTACACTTGTTTGCTCTACAGTCACTATATCCCTAGGATCTGGACCATCGTTCGGCGTTTCATTATGGCTAAAGTTGAGTGTTAAAGTTACAGGTGTTGTAACACCATAGGCATCAGTCACATTAAAAGTGATTTGCATTGTTGCAGATGTGATAGATGTGCCTGAATCAATCGGGTAGTTATAGTGAGTGAAAGTACCAAGTACTATATCTTGGTTTAGTGATAATGAGCCATTTAGGGCGGCATCATTGTCAGCAAAACCATATCCCGATTGACTTCCATTATATCTCGCAGGATCACCCCAGCGGACTTGATCTTTGCCGCTATCATTGTCAGGACCATCAAACTTCCTGACATCTGAGCCGCCGTTGATAGTTGTCCAATTTGCCACAATACCGGAGAAGTTAAAGGAGTCTAAAACTACTTCTAGTTGGTCAGTATCATTATGCGCAGTAGCAACATCATCATGGACGGTCGTTGTTATTGTCGTTGTCGCAAAATCACCATCGGTGTCGATAGCCTTAACTTGGAAATTATCATTAAGCGTATCATTTCCTTGCGTAGAATGAGTTTGAGCATGGGTAAGAGTATAGGTGTATTGCAACTGACCATTGCTATAACCAGTAATGTAAAGCGTTCCATTAGCACCAGCAATAACAATTGGGGATGTTAATGATGCACTTAGTAGTGTTGCTAATGTTAAAGTTGAGGTTATGCCAACAGAGTTTGTAACTTCTATTCTATTTAACCCATCATTAGCCGTAATACTCATGCTGCCTTGAGCAGATGTTTGTCCTGTACTCGGATTACCGGTGCCATTTGCTAAAGCCGACTCATAAACATTTAATGGTCCAACCGTATTAATGATCGTCACTGGATCATCTGCGGGGGTGACCGTGATAGTCAGGGTCGCTATGGCACCGGTGTTGGTGGTGTACGTAATGACTGGAACTGCACCGTTCCAGTTGGCATTAGGTGTAAAGCTGTAGCTACCGTTGCTATTGAGCACTAAGGTGCCGCCTGTCAGCACGACGCTGCTGCCGGCGTTATGCACCACACTGCTGCCCGCGACGGTGAAGCTGACCACGCTGGTATTGCCCGCTTCATCGTTAGTTAACACGTTGCCGCTGGCGACGGTGTCCTCAACGACAGTTTTGCTGTCATTGGCCGCATCGGTG
>NZ_JAMDJP010000005.1:0-205043 GCF_023475945.1 Shewanella sp. 8A | reverse complement strand
GCTGGATGGTAAACGGGAAAGGGCATATCCACGAGTCCTTAAAATGAGCAAAAACAAGTTCCCGGTTAGAGCAAAGAAAAATGCCGTTCACTCTTAAGTGAACGGCATTACACTTTAAGGTGCGTCTTTTTCATTACTTAAAAGTAGGGTTAACGAGCTTCTTCAGTATGGGAAGAGATATTGTGTTTATCTATAGGGATGGCATCCCACCCTTCTTTGATGGTTCGTAAAATATCGCACACATCATCTATTGCTTTCACATCATTATTCAAGTTAGCTTCTGAAATTTTGCGCAGCATGAAATCATAGAGCTCGCTTAAATTCTTTGCTATTTGCCCACCGGCATCCATGTTCAAACTATTACTTAAACCAGTAATAATACCGATAGCTTTATTAATATAAATACCTTTATTGGCCAAATCATTTTGCTCAATAGCGTAACGGCTTTGTGCCAAACGTTGCAGCGCTCCAGCAAACATTAACTGAATGATTCGATGCGGTGAAGCTACAGTGATCTCACTTTCTAACGAAACCTTACGATATGATTGCAGCGATCCTCTCATAAATACCTACCTGTTTGAATCTATTGTCTCGTAAACACTAATCTGGCGCTTATTCTTACTGCCCGCATGTAATAATGCTTGCCTGTCCGCCATGATGTGATTTGCCTTAATAGTGAACTCTTTAGTGAGGTCAAGCTGACACTGAAGATAATCAGCGTCCGTCATGCTAGCATCAGCCACTAATACATTGAGTAAAAGTTGACGCTCTCCAACGAGTACCTGCAAATTTGACACCAACTCGTCAGTTTGAGGATATTCTGCGGGGATGCGAGTTAACTGATTCAATGTGTCGCTGAGCGTTATATTAAGTTCATTAAGTTCATTAAGTTGTTTCACTAGACGTTTCCTTACTTACTAACTCTTTTTAACTGCTCCAGGAAGCGAGTTTAAACTAGCAAGTAAACCACTACTCTGCTGGTTAAGTTGTCCTACGACAAGATCCATTGCATTAAACTGTTTTGTTAAACGGGCAGTTAACTGGTCCATTTTAAGAGTAAAAGCTTCTCTTTGTTCTGCTAACCTACTTTGCTGATTAGTATAACTTGTCTCTCTATCTGCAATCACGCCTCGGGATTTAACATAGCTTTCAGAAACATCGTAAAACCGATTAGCTAAGCCTTTTTCTGGTGTAGCAAAGAGAGCTTCAACACTAGACATATCCTCAGAAAGCACTTTATCAAGCTTAGTATCATCAATAGATAACTTACCATATCTATCTGTTGTGATACCTATATCATACAAAGCTATAGAACCACCATCTTCGGTAGGCACTCGTTCGCTCGCAATACTACGGAGTTGTGATTCAATCGAACGGATCATCGAGTCGCCCTGCAATGCCGCTGCAGTATTTGTATCTTGATCGTAGGATGACAGCTTATCGACCGTTGTAACTAAGCTATTGTAGGCATCAACAAATGCCTTAACGTTTGTTTTAACTGCATCGTTATCTTGTTCTATTTTGAGTGAAGTGGTTTTAGTAAGATCAGCATCTGTTAACTGTAAAGTCACACCTGTAATCGCATTCTTAACTTCATTAGTTTGCGAGGTGACTTTTTGATTATCAATGTAGAGGACAGCATTTTTTGCATCTTGAAGCGTTGTGGTATTCATTGCATCAAACATATTGCTAAGGCCAGAGCCTGTGGTATCTGTAGCCGTGATGCTGATTTGGTTATCTTCGCCAGATTTATCGGAACTAAAAACTAATCGACTTCCGGCGTCACTGGTTATAACGGTGGCAGTGACACCGACATTATCGGGTGCTTCATTGACTTTTTTCGCTATCGCATCAAGAGAATCCGTTGCCGATACGTCCACGGAAAAATTATTACCATTGACCCCAAAAGCTAGACTCCCCTCACCGACACCTAATGCAGGATCAGTTACATTCGTTCCAGCAATTTTATGATTGACAGCGAGCTGTTCAACTTTAATAGCATAACTACCTGTTTGAGCTGTTTTATCAGCAGTTGCAGTTAAATATGTACTATTACTAACGGATATTTTGCGTTGATTTAAAGCCTCACCGGTTTGTAATTTTTTTACGGCATCCTGAAATGTCGTCAGTGCGCTTTTTAAGGTTCCCATAGCAGAAACCTCAGCTTTAATGCTATCTTCTTGTGCTTTAAACATTGCTTCTTTAGGAGTTTTTTCAGCATCCACTAATACTTTTACAATCTTATCAACATCTAACCCTGAACCAATACCTGTCGCTGTTAATGCCATATAAACCTCTTACCTATCAACGGATATATAAAATTGTGTGAATTTTAAGCCTCTGTTTTCATCAAAAGCCCAGTCACTTCAGACAGTTTTTCGGCTAACTTGAGCGCTTCCTCACTGGGCATCTGCCTAATCACATCACCCGTATCTCTATCCAACACAGTGACGACGGCTTGACCAGAGTTTTCATCTACTTTAAAAGCAAGTCCTTTACGCATCATTGACATCATATCAGAAAGCTCAGATGCCACTTGAGTTAACTTTCTTGGATTTTGTTCATTCTCTGCCGCACTCTGCTCTGTAGACTGTTCAACCGCAGATACGGCAGCATCGCGTTTTAATTCAACATCCGCCGTAGGTGCTTTCAGTGGTACTTGAGCCAAATCAACACGGTTTGAAGCCGCCATTGATGTGCTTGCTATATTAATATCCATAGCGATACCTCACCATCTTAAGCATTTGTCTTTAACTGCCTAACAAACACTATAACTTTAATGACCATTTATGTGGCAAAGGGAGATCCGTCGCCGAACCTCCCTTAGAGCCTTATACTTCAGTATGTTATTAAAGTAGTGATAAGGCCACTTGAGGTAATTGGTTAGCTTGTGCCAACATCGCAGAACCCGTTTGTTGTAACACTTGGTTCTTGGTCATTTGCGATGTTTCTTTCGCAAAGTCAACGTCTACAATACGGCTCTTCGCATCAGCAACGTTAGCTTGCGTATTAGCACTATTGCTGATGTTATAAGCTAAACGGTTTTGTATAGCACCTAATTTTGCCCTTTGGTTATCAATTGACTTAATTGCTGCATCAATATTTGTTAATGAAGTACTTCTCTGGGCTGCAGTAGAAACCTTAACATCCGAAGCCTGTACCTTTAGAGCACTTGCAGTCACTTTAGACACAGAAACCGCTATATCCTCTTTATTCTGGTGTCCCACTTGGAATGTCTTACCAGTAGAAAATGAACCATCCAGTAACTTAGTGTTACCAAATGCTGTTGTATTAGCAATAGCAGTAATCTCAGTTGCAAGCGCGTCCAGCTCTGATTTTATAGCATCAAGATCGGATGTAGAATTTGAACCGTTTTCAGACTGAATAGTCAGATCACGCATACGTTGCAACATATTAGTTTGTTCTTGCATCGCACCTTCAGCAATTTGGGCAATTGAGATTGCATCGTTTGCGTTACGCATGCCTACGTCCAAACCACGGACTTGGCTATTTAAACGGTTAGAAATGGCTAAACCAGCCGCATCGTCCTTTGCACCGTTAATACGCAGACCACTGGATAAACGTTCCATGGAGGTGGCCAAGCCGCTTGCTGAAGTATTTAGGTTTTTCTGTGCTTTCAAAGATGTAACGTTTGTGTTTACTGTAATGGCCATGATCGTTTCCTCTTTATACCTGGCTTTATCTAAACTTGCCTGTCTGCTTAAGCCAGGCGGGTCTTAGTGGTTACAGTATATTTAACGGCCATCTTTTTTTTATCTTTAGTATTATTTTTAAAAAATTTTTATGTTTATAAAAAATCTTTTTTTTCATAAAGATAAAGCTTTTCAATTAAAAACTTTGCCTACTTTTCTAATCGTAGCTAGAAAAAGTAGGCAAAAGTACTCTACAAAAGATACGCTAACTTAAGCTTAGCCCAACAATGACAACGCCACTTGTGGTAATTGGTTTGCTTGAGCGAGCATCGCAGACCCAGTCTGTTGCAGTACTTGGTTCTTAGTCATAACTGACGTTTCTTTCGCAAAGTCAACATCCACAATACGGCTCTTCGCATCGGCAACGTTAGCTTGAGTATTAGCACTATTACTAATGTTATAAGCTAACCTATTCTGAATCGCACCCAAGTTTGATCTTTGCTTATCAATGGCTTTAATTGCTGCATCAATATTTGTTAGTGAAGTACTTCTCTGGGCTGCAGTAGAAACCTTAACATCCGAAGCCTGCACCTTTAGAGCACTTGCAGTCACTTTAGACACAGAAACCGTAATATCCTCTTTATTCTGGTGCCCCACTTGGAATGTCTTACCAGTAGAAAATGAACCATCCAGTAATTTAGTGTTACCAAATGCTGTAGAGTTTGCAATTGCTGAGATTTCAGAGGCTAATGCATCAATTTCTGATTTAATTGCATCAATATCAGAAGTTGAGTTCGCACCATTTTCTGCTTGTACGGTCAGGTCACGCATACGCTGTAACATGTTAGTCTGTTCTTGCATCGCACCTTCAGCAATCTGGGCAATGGAGATCGCATCGTTAGCGTTACGCATACCTACTTCTAAACCACGAACTTGGCTATTTAAGCGGTTAGAAATAGCTAGACCAGCAGCGTCATCTTTCGCACTGTTAATACGCAGACCGCTCGATAGACGTTCCATAGAGGTTGCTAAACCACTACTGGAGGTATTTAAATTTTTCTGTGCCTTCATCGAAGTCACGTTGGTATTAACTGTAATAGCCATGTTGAGTTCCTCTTCCTAGTTATACTGCCAAGGCTTGGAGCTTGGCTAAATTTTTAACAATTTATCTTACAGATGGATAGGTCTTTGCTTTCTGTTAAATAAAGTCGAACAGGGAAACAGAACCCACCTTACTAAACACGCTAGAGACTGCGTTCAATGCAAGCTGCTGCTTTGCAAATTCCGTAATCGCTGACGCGTAATCAAGATCCTCAAGTAGAGAAAGAGCAGATGTATTCAACACTTGTTCCTCGATGTGAGTATCTTTGTAGCTTTCAACGGCTTTCAGATTATTCCCCGCCACACTTCTGGCAGAACTGATCTGATTGACACCACTATCGATGTCATTCAATATCTGTGCCAACTGAGATCGACCTTGAGGTGTGTTAGCTGAATTAGGATCTTCAATTAATGCGATCGCACGACTGATTGTATCGAAAATGCTGACTTCAGACTGTGGCTCCATGGTGAAACTATCGCCAGCACTGGGTTTACCAGAGACTTTAACTTCAATGCCATTGAAACTAACGGGGGTAGTAGCATCAAAATTGGTGACGTTAGCCACTGGGTTATTGGCAGAGTCAAGCACTTGTAAATTTGTGCCACCTACGCCATTATCTGTGAAGTTAAATGTATATGTATCAGCGAGATAAGTTGATGTATCAGCAATTTTTGCCGCTTTAACACTAAATTCTCCCTGCTGACTGGCCAAATAATTGACGCTATAATCGCCAAGTCCATTTGGTGCTTTCATAAAAGCAGTATCGCCAGGTACATTAGTCCCTAGGGCTACACCCGTTTGTACTAAGCTATTTCTGACGCCAGAATCACCGCTGTAAACTATTTGGGGAGGTGTTGAGTTGTCGAAAGCAAATGGCTCTTTATCCGTGCTGTAACCAGAGAACATATAGTTGCCAGATTCATCCTTACTATTGGCAATAGACAGTAACTCTTCTAAGCTTCCTTTCATTTCATCGGCAATCATTTGCCGCTCAGAATCCGCTAGTGTGCCGTTTACCGCTCGCATAACTTGTTCACGTATGGAAGATGCCAGATTTTCGGCACTCCCCAACTTACTTTCAGTTACTGCTAATCGATTAGTCGCGTAGTCAATATTCTTCATAAATTGATCGACTAAGGCATTGCGTTGATTCAGGTTATCGATACCTAGCGCCGCAACGGGATCATCACCCGCAGTATTGACTTTTTTGCCGCTACTGAGCTGTTCGAGGATCTTGCTAGTTGCCGTTTGCTTTTGCAGTACACTCGTAATGCTTTGATTAAAGATCTGCGCGGATGATAGTCGCATGATTAAATCTCCTAACGCACTGAAGTTAATAGGGTGTCAAAAATTTGTTGTGCCGTAGTCATGATACGAGCAGAGGCTTGATAAGCCTGTTGAAAACGCATTAAATTGGCGGCTTCTTCATCTAAGTTGACGCCCGATTCGCTTTCTACTCTGGCATAGGCTTGTTGGTAAATAGCCTCTGCAGACCCTACACGCACTTCGGCCGCTTTTGTCTTACTGCCTATGTCAATTTTTGTATTTTCAAATACATCCGCTAAGGTTGACTTCCCCCCATTCATCACTTTACTTTCGCTCAACTTAGCCATAGCGACAGCATTAGAGTTATCACCCTCGGCGAAGGATAAATCGAAGGTAAATTTGTCACCCGCGGCTGCGCCGCTACTCTCAACTTCAAAGGTAAAACCAAATGCACTGATGCTCGGTGGCGTATAAGGCGCAGCAGCACCGAGTGATGCGCCTGATGCATCAAAGGCTTCAAAGGTCGGCGGCACGGCAGTTGTATTTAACTGAATAGTCAGCTCCCCCCCTTTTACAGGGAAATTCGCCGCATTACGGTCAGTAATTTGCGTGAGCTTAACTTGAGTGTTACCTGAGTTCGCAGTATCTGCGGTAATTTTGGGCGCCGCGGCAGCGATACCTTTAGGATCGGTCATCACTACTTCAATGCCATTCGCGGCCCCTGCGGTTGGACGAATGGCAAATCTGTCTCCAGAGGCCATGGCGCCAGCTTTAATATCAATAGAAAATCCAGCACCGCCTTCTAACTTAGTGCCGTTTAAGGTAAGCGGCGTTATCGCGCCGGTTTGCGTATCTCTCAGTTGATAGGTCGACGGCGCCGTAAACGACAGCTCATATGAGCCACCCGTTAAGGTACTGGTATCATCAATATTGACGCCTAAGGTCGCGTTACCTGTATTACCAGAAAGACCAGCAACACGGCCTAAGGACATTAGAGGATCGTTAATATCTTTGAACATATTTGCGCCAACTTGGCCATTAAGATCAAATCCTTGCGCTTGCAGTTTATTAAAGCTGTCTGCAACCCCTAAGGCCAATTGATCAAGCTCTAAGCTCGCGGGCATTAAGGTTTGGTCACGGTATTCAAACAATGCCCCCAACTGCCCTCCTAACTTGCTAGGATCAGCTTTTACGCTCTGTGAGCCAATGGTCGATACCAATTGCAATTCGTTGGGGAAGGGATCGCCCGTCGTCGTGCTCATCGACATCGCCACTTCCCCCGAAACCAACATGATAGAACCACCTAACATGATGCTCTTTGCCCCATTATCCAAGGGGATCACATTCACCTGCGCATACTGACTTAACTCTTGCACGAGCGCGTCTTGCTTATCTAATAAAATCGGATCTTGATTAGGCGATTTCATCAACTCAAGATTGAGATTAGCAAGTTCAGTGCTGATCTCATTAATGCGCTTAGTCATCCCAGTGATTTGATCATTGGTTTGATTTAGCTGCCCGTTCAAGGTTGACTGCATTTGATTCAAGCTATTTGCCAGTTGTTTGGCATCATTTAAGGTTGAGCTACGAATACCTAAATCAGCAGGTAAGTCTGCCAAGCTATTTAAGCCTGCAAACAAATCGTTCAAGCTCTGTGGTATCACTTTACCAATTTGGGAGAAAATTTGGTCCAGCTCACTAAGCTTGCCATAGCTAGCCTCAGCCGCACTCAGGGTCGTTTGGCCAATACGCAATTCGCGCGAGGCATAGTCATTATAAATACGTTTTACATCAGACACATATGTCCCAGTACCGTAAAAACCATTTCCAAGACGTTGAGAATCTAAGGTGGTTTGGGTTGCTACTTGTCGGTGATAACCCGCGGTATTGGCGTTAGCAATGTTATTACTGGTCACCCCTAGTTGCGACTGAGAAGCGAGCACCCCTGTACGGGCAATGTTTAATAGATCGATAGCCATTAGGCGATACTCCTCAACACTAATGTCTTATGAAGAATGATCATTTGTCTTCTCCTGGCAGTATCGATTTCAGCTCTTCACTGATGGACTGCATGACTTTAATCACTTTTTCAGCATATTTTGGATCGGTAGCGTAACCCGCATCCTGCAATGCACGGATAAACTGAGTCGGTGACGCTGCCACTTTCTTGGCATCTTGATAGCGCTCACCGTCAGCAATAAAGGAAACAAAATCGTTAAAACTATGCTCAAAATCGTTGTAAACCCGGAAATCGGCTTTTTGTCTAACGGCAATACCCTGCTCAAACTCCAAGGTACTCACGTTAGCTTTATCACCCAGCCAACGACGATCCGCTTTAATATTGAATAAGTTATGGCTAGGAGCGCCGTTATTTCCGCGAACAATTTTTTGCCCCCAACCAGTCTCGAGAGCCGATTGAGCCAATAACACTTCGGGTTTAGTGCCAAGGGCTTTAGCGGCTTTTTCGGCATGGGGATATAACGTCGCTAAAAATTCTTCACGGCTACCAAACTTAAGCGTCTTTTGCGTTTCTCTAAATGCCACTGTCGGCAATATTTGGCCGCTGATAACAGGTTCTATCGGTGATAAGGGTTGCTCAGACCAGGTAGGCTTAGGTGTATCTATCGCCAACAAGCGTTCAGGTCGGTCAATGTCTAAGGAAGAAGTGACACCATCGGCCTTTTCAAATTCAACATTTGGACGCGCTATCGATGCAGGTACACCTTGTGCGGCTTGTTCTGAAGTGTTGCTATTTATAGCTTCAGCAGTCGATGGGGCTTGAACAGGAATATTAAAGGCTTTAGCGTCATGTTCTAGTTTCATGCCACCATCATTACGTAGCACCGATGCAGGTGTTAGCTGGCTTGACTCAGGAGACAACTGCTGCACCATCATGTCAGCCAGTCCCAGCACACCTTTATCCGATAAGTCGACGGACAATTGCTGATCCCGCATCTGCTCATAAAATTTGGTGTATTGACTATTGAGAGGACTGTCAGACTCGAACACCGCATTAGCATCACGCATGCTCTTCATCAGCATTTGCACAAAAACGCCTTCAAATTGCTGGGCAACTTTTTTCAAAGCGCCCTTTTCATCTTTCTGAGCCTGGGCGCGCAGGTTATCGAGCCCGCCCAGATCAAGAAAATGTGATGAACTTGAAAGCTTTTCCATGATTTTCCCGACAGAAATTAGATGATGATAAGTTCACCATGCAAAGCACCTGCCACTTTTAACGCCTCCAGAATGGCAAGGACATCTGAAGGGGCTGCACCGACCAAATTCACGGCGCGCACTAATTCATCTAAGGTCGTGCCGGGATTAAACATAAACATCCTGCGATCACTTTCAGTCGCATTTATCGTGCTATTGCTGGTCACTGTTGTTTGGCCATTGGCTAGCGCATTTGGCTGAGACACCTGAGTCGCTTCGGCGATCGTCACAGTCAAACCACCATGAGTCACAGCCGCAGGTAATAACTTGACGTTCTGCCCAACGACTATCGTGCCAGTACGCGAATTCACAATCACTTTGGCAGACTCTTCAGCAGGTTCCACCTCAATATTTTCGAGCGTAGCTAAAAAAGACACCCGTTGTGATACATCCCTTGGCGCACTGACCTGAATCGACGTTGCATCCAACGGGCGCGCCATATCAGGGCCGAGCAGATCATTAATCGCATCGGCCATACGCTGCGCGGTCGAAAAATCCGAGCGACGTAAGTTAAACGTCAAATAATCGCCAGTAGAAAACGGCGTAGCCACACTGCGTTCAACAATTGCGCCGTTAGGAATACGGCCAACCGTTGGCGTGTTTTGAATCACTTTCGAACCATCCAAACCATCGGCACTAAAACCACTTACCACTAAGCTGCCTTGGGCAATCGCATATACATTGCCATCAACCCCTTTGAGGAAGGTTTGCAGTAACGTCCCACCACGTAAGCTTTTTGCTTCACCTAGGCTTGAAACGGTCACATCCAATTCTTGGCCTGGTTTAATAAACGCTGGCATATCGGCATGCACAGCAACCACGGCCACGTTTTTGATTTTGGGTCTAAAATTTTCAGGCAAATTGATGCCGAAATTTTTAAGCATGGTGGTGAATGTTTGCTCTGTGTAATTGGTTTTCTCACCCGTACCAGGCAACCCCACTACTAAGCCATAACCAATTAACTGGTTATTTCGTACCCCTTGCACATTAGCAATATCTTTAATGCGTTCAGCCTGGCTTGGCATCGAAAACGCCAACATAACAACGGCCAAAATGAGTTTATATTTCATGATATGACTCCTTAGAAGGGCCACCAATCGCTCATAAAGAACTGGCTTAACCAGCCCACTTTTTGCGCTTCGGCGAAAGTACCAGTACCGCTATATTGAATACGCGCATTGGCCATACGGGTTGAATCAATGGTGTTATCTGGCTTGATATCCTGCGAGCGCACAATACCGGTCACGCGAATAAACTCATCACCATTGTTGATTGAAATCCACTTTTCACCGCGCACAACTAAGTTACCGTTATTGAGCACTTGCATAATATTGGCGGAGATACTGCCGTCTAAGCTATTGCTTTGATCTGCATCGGATTCACGCTTAGTATTCATGCTGTCTTTGTAGCGTAAATCGAGGGGAATACCGCCTAAAGACACATTGCTCCCGCCGGCATAAATGGGATCGAGTGTCATATCAGAACCTTTTTTGATCTGATTACCGGCACTCTTTTTCGCCTGAGTCGCTTCTTTCAACACGATAGTGATAATGTCACCGACTTTATGGGCACGAATATCCGAGTAAAGACTCGCCGCTTGGCTATCTTGGTAAATCGACCCCGTTGCAGCAATTTTAGTCGGTGGTGCTTCGGGATAAACTGGGGCATAGAAGGGATCATCCGCAATCGGCTTCTTTGGAGTTGAACTACATGCCGCCAGCAAGAGCGTACTAGCCAATAGTAGATATCTAGCCATGATCATGTGCCTCTATAGATTCTGATTCACATAAGCCAGCATCTGATCGACCGCCGAAATCACTTTGGAGTTCATCTCGTAGATCCGCTGACTTTCAATGAGGTTAACTAGCTCTTCGGTCACGTTCACGTTAGAGGTTTCTAACGCACCTTGACGAATCGCTCCCATACCATCAAGTGATGCAGTGCCTTGAATAGGCGTACCACTCGCACCAGTTTCGGTGTATAGGTTTTGTCCCATAGGATCTAAACCCGACGGGTTAATAAAGTCGGTCATACTGAGCTGCCCAACGACCTGGTTTTCCGCCGCACCTGGTGTTTTTACCGAAACTTCCCCTTCAGCAGAGACCGTAATACTGGTTGCATCCTCAGGAATAGTGATCGCAGGTTGCAACACATAACCCGAACCCGGCGTGACAATTTGCCCTGTATCATCTAAGGTAAATTGACCATTACGGGTATAAGCCGTAGTCCCATCGGGGAGCTGCACTTCGAAAAATCCAGGACCTTCAATCATCAAATCGAGCGAGTTATCCGTGGTCAGCATATTGCCTTGGGTAAACATTTTTTGGGTGGCTACCACCTTGGTACCCGCACCAATGTTCAAACCGTTTGGCAACTTAGTGTTAGAGGCGCTGATCCCACCCGCTTGGTTAACAGTTTGATAAAGTAAGTCTTCAAATACCGCGCGGCTTTTTTTATAGCCCACAGTACTGGCGTTAGCGACGTTGTTTGAAATCACCGCAATATCGGTTTGCTGTGCGTCTAAGCCAGTTTTACTAATCCATAACGCTGGATGCATAATTTATCTCCTAACTAATCCGCATTAATGAGGATGAAGCGCGGTCATTTTCTTCCGCGGTTTTCATCATCTTCACTTGCAATTCAAATTGTCGCTGTAGGTCGATTAAGGACACCATCTCATCTACGGGGTTGACGTTACTGCCCTCTACAGCACCACTTTCTACAAATACACTGGGATCGGCAGGCGCCGGATCACCGGATACCAAACGGAACAATCCATCCTCGCCGCGCATCATTTGTGCATTGCCGGGGTTTACTAACTTTAATCTTCCTACCTCTTCGACAACTTCTGTCGTCGCACCTTGAGGACGAACAGAGATAATCCCATCCTGTGAAATAGTGACCTTTTCAATTGGCAGCGGTAACACAATCGGTCCGGCATCACCCATCACGGGATTACCACGGTCGTTATGCAATAAACCTGTTGAGTCAAAACTGAGACTGCCAGAACGGGTATAAGCTTCACTACCATCCTGTGCTTGCACGGCAAACCAACCGTCACCTTTAATGGCAACGTCAAGATCGCGTCCAGTAGATTTAATCGGGCCCGAACGAAAATTGGCGGAGGGGGTTTCAACCATGGCAAAGACCCTTGTCGGCAATCCTTCACCAAAGGCTTGCATCGATCTGGCTTGCGCCATATCCGACTTAAATCCATCGGTATTTGCGTTGGCTAAGTTGTTGGCACGCAACGCCAACTCATTCATATTTTGCTTAGCGCCGCTCATGGAGATATAAAGGAATTTGTCCACAGACTGCTCCGTCAAAGTTTCAACCTGACAATAGCAAAGCAAGCATCATGCCAATAAAATAAGCAGCTAGTTAACTGATAAATTAGGAGATTTTAATAAACGAATGAATGCACAACAGAAAGAGGCTAAGTGTTGCCGCTTGCGGCAACACTTAGCAGAGGCAAGATTAACTTAACGAATTTGCAGAACAGTTTGTTGCAGAGTGTTATTCACTTCCAGCGTACGTGAGTTGGCTTGGAAGTTACGTTGTGCCGAAATCAAATCCACCAGCTCAGTCGTCAAGTCAATGTTAGATTGCTCTAACGCTGAAGAACTGAGACTACCAAACGTACCACTGTTAGGCTCACCAGCCAGCGCAGGACCTGACGATAAACTGGCTTTCCACGAGGTATTACCCACTTGTGTCAACCCTTGTTCGTTTGCAAAGCGAACTAAAGCAACGCGGGCTAATGGCACTGTTGAACCATTGGAGTAACTGGCAGTGATCAAACCATCTTCACCAATTTCGACATTGGTTAAACGCCCTACTGTGGTACCGTCCTGTGACAATTCAGTGGCGGCAAAGGGAGCTGAATATTGGGTTGGTGCATTAAATTTAATAGTCACGGCTTGAGTGCCATCAGCACCAGGGCCTAACACGCCAGCGCCGCCAACCCCTAGCGCTTCGGTGGCGACGACTGCCGGATCACTCCCAGTATACACACCGACAGAATTAAACTTCAGAACCGATCCCTTCCAGCCGCCAGCCGTTTGAGCTGTGCCAGAGGCATCGGGAGTGCCATCACCATTGGTGTCAGTCTGATATGTACCAGCAGGGCCAGAAATATCAACTTGTTTACCATCAATGGCATAGTATGCAACCCAGTTGTTCTCACCATTATATGAGCCATTATTTGGCTTGACGAAATAGGTCGTCATGATATGTGGCTCACCCAGAGAGTCATAAATCGTCATGGATGTCACACTGTTATAGGTTTTGGAGTCTAAAGGATCAAAAGCAGCAGGGTCGAGTGAACCTTCTTTTGCATTTAAATTCATCTGCAAAGTCACGTTTTCAGTTTGAACAGGGCTACCTGCAGTATCAGGAATTTGTACTGGCTTAGCTGTCGTTAAACTGACAGAGGTAGAGTTACCATCTTTGTCTACTGGAAAGGTCTGCAAAAAATTCCCAGCAGAGTCAACCATATAATTATTTTTGTCGACTTTGAAAGCACCTGCCCGAGTAAACTGATGATCCAAGGTACCTATCTCGGACGCAGTTACAAAAAAGCCACCGCCTTTAATCGCTAAATCTAACGAGTTATTCGTCAGTTGCAAACTACCTTGGTGGAATTGCTGCGCCACTTGGCTCGTAGCCACACCGCCACCCACAGCGGTTTTTGAGTTTGAGAAAATTGAATTAGCGTAAACATCCGCAAATTCAGCACGCGATTCTTTAAAGCCAATGGTGTTAGCATTCGCGATATTGTTCGCAGTAGTGTTCAAATCTTTCTGCGCAGCAGAAATGCCACTCAATGCAATGTTAAACGACATAATTCACCTCTACATTTGCTCAATTCAATGATGGACAAGTGTGATGTCCATTTACAATCTTGATTACGATTAAACTTCACTAATCGCAAGTACATCCGACAGTTTAAAGGCCATTCCACCCTTGAGATTCAAAATGGCGCCAGTCGCTGCAGTACCTAAAGAAACACTGGTCACATGCGCATAGGTCGATACAGCTAACGCTTGTGATTTATCATTCACCAAACCCGATGCTTTAATCGAGTAATTACCTGCGGCAACGGGTTCTCCTTTATCATTCAAGCCATCCCACTTGACATCAGTGTTACCACCCTTACTACCATCAACAGTAAATGTTCTAACGACTTGCCCTTTATCATCTTCGATTCGAACATTAATGACGGGAATTTTCTCTGAAGTACTGATCACACCATTTAAGCCTGGGCTTTCTGCAGAGATATAACCCGTATCTGTCGGTAACAGCACTTTTCGCCCAACTAATCCCGATGCTTGCAAAGCTTGGCTTGATGTCATCACACTGTTTAAATTAACGATTTGATCATTTAACTTAGAAATGCCATCGACTGTAGAAAAAGATGCCATTTGTGCAATCATCTGGTCGTTATCAACGGGCTTGAAGGGATCCTGCATCGATAACTGCTGACTGAGTAATGAGAAAAAATCCTCTTGAGTGAGCTGCTGACTCTTAGCCTCTGGAACAGCAGAACTATTCGGCAAACGTAATCCATCCAAAAATGGGTTACCTGTAGAGCTAGTCGACGTTTTCGTGGTATTGGTTGATACCGTATTCGATTGAGTGTTTGTTTGAGTCAGCTGCGATGAGGTTTGACTCAGTTGGTTAATGAGGCTCACAACGTACCTCCTAAATAACGCATATTATTTACCCATCCCAAGTGTTTGTTGCAGCATAGATTTTGCCGCCTCAGCCACTTGAACATTCATCTGATATGAGCGAGAAGCTGAAATCATGTCAGCCATTTCTTCCATGACATTGACATTTGGTTTGTAAATAAAGCCATCAGCATCCGCCATCGGATGATCCGGCGAATACTCTTTTAATAGGGGCTTATCACTCTCGACTATGCCTTTCACCGTGACACCTTGGGAAGCTTGTTGCTGACTTTGCGCCTTGGCCATTTCGGCTTCGAAAATAGGATGACGAGAACGGTAAGTTTTATCTACACTGCTGGAGACTGAATCTGCGTTAGCAATGTTACTCGCGGTAGTATTTAGCCGCAGAGACTGGGCTGACATGCCAGACCCCGCAACATCGAAGATATTAAATAAACTCATGATTAATCCCCTCTCAGCGCTTTTTTCATACCGCTAAATTTACTGTCTAAAAACCCCAGAGACATTTGATATTCGAGAGCATTTTGCATAAATGCTGATTGCTCTTGTTGAACGTCGACAGTATTGCCATCCCCTGTATCGGGTTGATTCGGCACTCGAAATTTAACGTACTGCCCGGTTAGCTGCGCTAGCCCAAAATGCTGCTCATCAGCGGTCATCTCTAAGCTATTACGCTGTTGTTGCTGGGTTTTAGCAACATTTAAGGCGGCAGAAAAATCGACGTCACGGGCTTTATAATGTGGCGTATCAGCATTTGCGATATTGCTTGAAATCACTTCAGCCCGCTCAGCACGGATCCCCAAGGTGAATTGGTGAACACCCAGTGCCTTATCAAAATTAATCGCCATAAAATTGCCTCCATCGTGTCACTCACGGGAACAAAGCAATTCATGTGCCAATACTTTTATGGGAGGTAATAAAGTTTGTGAGGGATATAGCAGATAAAAAAATTACCGAACTATGCCGGTAATTATCAATTAAAATCAAATCCTTAAGTTTTCTTTTGGTAATAAATGCCAGGGTTACAACGAACCATATCAAATTCATCAGTAAGGCCAGCAATGGATTCGGATGCGCCTAAAAAGAGGATACCTTTGGGATTTAACGCGGCAGCAAATTGCCGCAAAATTTTTGCTTTTGCCTCAGGGGCAAAATAGATCAACACATTTCGGCAAAAAATAATGTCAAACTTACCCAACAAAGTGTAACTCTCGAGCAAGTTATGAGCACGGAAATTGACTAGACGTTTAACGTTATCCTTTATGCGCATGTTGCCAGAAGGCAAAGCATCAAAAAACTGCCGCTTACGTTCTTCAGACAATCCACGTGCTAACGCTAAACTATCATACTCAGCATTTTTACAACGCTCCAACATAGAAGGCGAAAGATCCGTTGCCTGAATCGAGGCACCACCAGGCAGCGCCCCAGGTTTTTTTTGCTGGTACTCTAATATGGTCATCGCTAAAGAATATGGCTCTTGACCCGACGAGCAAGCTGCAGACCATATTTTTAAAGGTCTACCTAACTTACTGTATTCTGGTAATAGCACATTATTAAGCAATTCAAATGGATAACGATCACGAAACCATAAGGTTTCATTAGTGGTCATGGCATCAATAACTTCAGCTCGTAAAGCTCGTTCCGTGGGTTTCATCGAATGCTTTACCACATCGGATAACGAAGGAAGGTTATATTTGCCCATCAATGGCGCGAGACGACTACGTACGAGGTATTGTTTATTTTCACCTAGCACGATGCCGCTATGTTGTTCTAAGAACAACCTAAATTGATTATATTCTGCTTCAGCGAGTGATTTATCAGGCACATTCACGTCCTAGATCCTATAGCAAGCACCAAAATAAGTGCACAACAATCATGTAATAAGGGCTAGATTATAGCGTAAAGCTCAACTAGGCACTAACCCACACTCTCACTACAAACTTAAATGCTTGTTCACTGCCGCAGCTAATTCGTCAGGGTTAAATTTTGCGATAAAGTCATTGGCACCAACCTTTTGTACCATGGCTTGGTTAAAGACACCGCTTAATGAGGTGTGCAGTACCACCTTGATATTTTTAAGCTTAGGATCATCACGGATCTCAGCCGTTAAGGTATAACCATCCATTTCGGGCATCTCAATATC
Organism: Shewanella sp. 8A; assembly: GCF_023475945.1. Taxonomy (NCBI): domain Bacteria; kingdom Pseudomonadati; phylum Pseudomonadota; class Gammaproteobacteria; order Alteromonadales; family Shewanellaceae; genus Shewanella; species Shewanella sp. 8A. Next base: position 187,973 of record NZ_JAMDJP010000005.1, on the reverse strand, counting down.
GGAGATAATGAGTGGAATTTCATCGGCAACATTATTCATTTCACTTGCAATGGCCTTGAGCTTATCAAGTGCCTCACGACCATCTTTTGCCGTGTCAATTTGTAAATTTAACGACTCTAACGACCGAATAATTTGCTTGCGTGCCACCGCAGAATCATCAATCACCATAATATGGTAATGCTGACTTCTATCGAGAGTAAGTTGCTCATTAACCTCTTCACTAATGGCCGTTTTGACAGGTGAGATTTCATCTAAAATCTTTTCAACGTCCAAGATTTCAACCAACTCACCTTCAATCTCGGTAACCGCGGTTAAATAGGAATAACGCCCAGCACCTTGCGGTGGCGGCATAATGGCTTCCCAGTTCATGTTGATAATACGTTCAACAGAACTAACCAAGAACCCCTGCACACTACGGTTATATTCCGAAATGATGATAAAGCAATTTTCAGTGCTCGCTAACGGACGCCCACCCGTTGCCGCACTCAGATCGATAACAGAAATAGTTGTGCCGCGAATATGGGCAACTCCTTTGACGTAAGGATTGAGCTTAGGCAATGTCGTTAATGGCGGGCATTGCAAAACCTCTTTCACTTTAAATACGTTTATCCCAAACCGTTGACGACCATTTAACTTAAATAGCAATAGTTCTAGCCGGTTTTGACCTACGAGTTGGGTTCGTTTGTTGACTGAATCAAGAATACTCGACATAACTCTGCCTTGTTGTTCTGTTTATGTACGGCCCTAAAACTCGTTTGAGTATAGGCATATTAATTGCTTACGTCTTGTTATCGATAAACATAGTTGAAACTAAGTCAAACTTCTGACACCAAAAATCTAAGAAAGAAGCATTGAACAGTTTCACGCTTGATAAAAGTATAGGTGTATTCTGGCGTTACAAGCTAGTCTCTTCATTATGAAAGTAAATTTAGTCTATTTTTTGAGTATTTTCGCACTTTTTCTATCCACGGCAGCTAAGGCTGAACCCGTGATACCTAGCGTATCGGCGATATCCGAATTAGCTAAAGCCCTTATTAATGAAAAGATTGCTGTACCTGCAAATGCGAAAGTCGACATTAATCCACAAACGGTCGATAACCGAATGCTGCCAGCACAGTGCACATCACCAATAAGGGTCGAATTAGCTTCTGAACGCGAAATTAGCCGTAATAACACCATAAAAGTCAGTTGTGATACCCCCGATCTCGCCTACCCTTGGCAGATTTTTATGTCTGTTAGAGTAGACATTCTTTTTCCTGTTGTGGTCGCAACCGAAACCTTAGCGCCAGGTGAATTAATCAGTCCTTCACAGGTCGAGATCCGCTATGTTGACCAAAATAGTTTGCGTGGTATGCAATTTAGCGATACTAATCAGCTTACAGGCGTGAGAGTTAAACGCCGAGTCGCGAAAAATTATCCTATTTTTGCGAACAACCTTTGCTTTGTCTGTAAAAATGACACAGTGTCGATTTATGTGCGTTCAAATAACTTCGTACTAAAAACTGTGGGAGAGGCGCTGCAAGATGGTAATATCGGCGACCAAATTCGAATCAAAAATAGCAGTTCTAACAAAGAGCTAGATGCCATAATTACGGCGATTGGCGAAGTAGAAGTTAGAATGTAAAATAAGCTAAAGCTTTTCGATAAGCTGCCGATACCCCAGTTAAGAAATCCGTATACATGACGCTGGAGCCTAAAATGGCAATTGATATTAGCAAATTTAACGCCGGAGCGGCCGCACAAGTCCGTTCAAACAGCACTAAACAAAGCAGCGAAAGCGAGAAAACCTCTCAGGTAGCGGCTAAATCAACTCAACTAAAAGGTGACTCTGTTGTCATTACGGCTCAAGCTCAACAGTTACAAGGAGCTCAAACCAAAATGGCCAGTCTACCTGAAGTCGACCAAAAGAAGGTGGCCGAAATAAAACAAGCCATTGCCGAAGGTCGTTATAAAATTGATCCCGAAAAGTTGGCTGCGAATATTGCCAGCTTCGAAGCAGAATTAAATGAGCTTAATAAAGAGTAACTATGACAGAAATAGCTAAACTGGTAGATCAACAACACGCCCATTTGGCTGTTCTTAAACAAATTATTCTTAAGGAAAAAGGCGCTTTGGTTGACCAAAACGCCGATTTGCTTTTGTCGCTTGCTGAGCAAAAATCAACATGTCTACAAGACCTTAAAGCAAATGATGACTTGCTGGCTAGTCACAGCGATAAAGCCTTACTCACAGAGCAAGTGGAGCTATCCGATAAAATGGCAGTGGTTAAAGAGGCTCTAGCAGAATGCAAAGATCTCAACGCACAAAATGCTAGTTTGATCGAGATGAATCTTGCAAGCCTAAACCGCTTTGCTCAAGCCTTGCAGGCGAGCCGAAATGCCACCACGCTGACGTATAACGATAAAGGTAAAACCTCAACAATCTCCAGCTTAGGCAATGATCTAAAAGCGTAAGGCGTTATAAGTACAAACGGATTTCTAACAAAAACCGCGCTTAGTTAGCGCGGTTTTTGTTTATCGATTATCTGTACCCAAACCATCTCATGCTTGTCTTCTGGTTGATAGGAGATGACACCTTAAAAGTAAGTGACTTCTTTAATTCTCTGTGGCCGACTCTGCTGCTGATAGATTTGCCATACCTTAGAAAAATCAAGTTCTAACTCAGTAACGTAATGCTCACCTGCGGGATAACTTTTAACTACTCTTGCGCCGCGGATCACCCCAGTGACTGAAGCTTTAACATTATCATCGGTTAGCATCCAATCACTGACACTGCTGTTAGCGGTGATCTTTTGTCCATACACTTGTTCAGCCAGTTCACGATAAGCCACGATTTTTGAGGCCTGCATCGCCATCAACATTCTTTGAGATTGCTCTTTCGCTGGTTGAGTCGCTAACGGGGCATAACCAATGGCCGTTAGCTTAGGGAAGCTAGATGGAGGAACATCTTCCCACTGCACATACTTGTCTCTAGAGGCACAACTTGTCAGTAGAAGCGCCGCAATCACCAACAGGTAGCGTTTCATTTTCCATCTCCTAATACACGCACTTCATTCATACCGGGAGCCGACTGACGATATAAAATCCCATCGTGGGAGATCACTTGCTCAGAGGGCTGCATATAATTGCTTAATTCTTTTTGTGTAACAAAGGTCTGTGAAGCTGACACCACTCGGTTGTTACTTAAGGTAACGATTCGAGTATTAATCGCTAAGCCATTAGTCGTCGGGCTCATCGTGGATACCACAATATGGTCAACAGGCAAATTAGTAGACAATTTTTGCCAGTCACGCGTCAAAATAAAATCGCCCTCACCAGTAACACGCAGTCCATCGGCGAGATTTAACTCCACCACATTAAATTGAAAACTGTGCAACGATGCCATGAGTCCCTGCTGCAATTGCAGCGCAACCGCATTCGTACTCGTCATGTCGCCCACTAATACTGGTGTAGTTACAACGATAGGTTGATCAGGACGCAAGGCATCATTCTGTTTGACTAACTCAGTGACAATTCGCTGCGCTAGATGATTAATTGTCGCCGTAGGCGGCAAACCATTGCCATCAACTAGGCTAGGTTTTGGCGGCACAACGGGTTTAGTCGCACACCCAATCAGCGCCAAAAGAGCCAGGGGAATGAACGCACGCTTTAGCATGGGAATAACCTCATTATCGATATCAATGCGCCTCAAAGCGAGCCGCAATCTTTAGTCAAAAAGATTGCAAATATTAGACCAAGTCAAAATACAATCCTTGATTAACTCACCTGATTATCGACAACAGTGCCAATAACTTTACCCTCTATACCTATTCAGCAACTTCAGATGGTTTGGGTATATTTCATAAATTAGGCACGAAACTTGCTTTTACAGCCAATAAAACCGCCATTAAACTGACTCAACTGATTGGCACAATTGACCTGAAGGGCTTATTAATGAACATACTCAGAAAGCACTTGCTCATCATTAGCAGCCTACTGCTGGCCGCACTTCAAGCTAATCAAGCGCAAGCAGAATGGGTCGAAGCCAGTGGTGAAGCAATCATCACCAATGGCAACATCGCCCAAGCGCGGGAAGAAGCCATCAATCAAGCGGTTAGCTATGCCACCCTCAGCACCGGGATCCAAATATCCAGTGAACAACAAACCACCAACGGCAATCTCACGCAAGACAGCTTCGCCATTAATCGTAACGCTCAAGCGATTAGTATTCAGTTAGTGAGTGAACGCATTCAAGGGAATAAAATTTATGTGTCGCTCAGGCTCGATCTGAATGATGACCCAACACAACAATGCCCAACGGGCCAATTAAAAGCCGCGATCCTTATTCCCCAAGCCCAAATAAAAGATCGAGCACAATTACGCTACGGCCAATTATCAGGATTTGAAGAAGTCATCTCCGAAAGACTCGGTAATAGTATTGATGGCTACTCATCAACTGGATACAGCCATATCCATGCCAAAGAAAGGCTCGATATCGCACAAGAACTGGTCGATATCCGCGGCTATAGACTTCCGAGTTGGCTGAGTGAAATTACCGATAGCCAATACATTTTACTACCGCAAATTATTGATATTTCAACCGAGCCAGTACAAGCCACCTTTATGGGATGGTGGGATGAAGCGCCACAAAGACAGTTCCAATTAAAGCTTAGCCTTTATCACGGCATTAGCGGTGAAGAAGTATGGAACAAAACCTACAGCACATCGGCTCGGTGGGAATTTGAGGAACAAGCCATTGTTGCCCCCAATAGTGATAGATTTTGGCGTTCATCCTACGGCAAAAATATCAGCCAACTGCTGCAAGAAGCGACTCGCGATATTGATAACACGCTCAACTGTAGACCACTACTTGGGCAAGTTGTCAGTCGTCAAGGAGATCGGATTATTCTCAACCTAGGCCGAAAACATGGCATTCGAGTTGGTGATAAGTTCCAAGTGGTGTTACAACGCAATTTACCGGATAGACTCAATGAAATGCGTGCCATTGCTACCAAAAGCCGAGCAACAGTGCAAATTGAACAAGTGAGTGAAGAAAGTGCAACAGCCGTACTCGTTGACCAAAATGCGGTTTACAATGTACAGATAAACGACATCGCGCTTAAGATTTAAGCAACTAAATCATAAGCCTTTTAATCAAAGATAAAACCAGTATAATCACCAGCGTCTCTTCATAGCTCAACAGGATAGAGCAGCCGCCTCCTAAGCGGCCGATCGGGGTTCGAGTCCCTGTGGAGAGACCAGATAGTGATGTCGGTAATATCAACACGAAAGCTTCCGAGGAAACGGAATGACTGAACTATTTGCCACTAATCTGAATATTATCGCTAAACGCTGGCCAATTGTGGCTGCAGCGATAAAAAGCCAATCAATTGACCATCTTGATGCGCACTTAGTTCAAGGCCAAAACCAAACTATCAGTGTTAATGGCATTCAGCTCAGCAGTCGCCATGACCGCATCGCTGAAGCACAGCTGTTTATTAGTACCCTTCCCTCAAATGTTCAGCAAGTCACAGTTTATGGCGTGGGTATGGGTGATGTGCCGAGTCTATTAACGGATAATCCGCAATATCAAAAAATCGAAGTTTGCATTTTAAACTTAGCCGTATTCGCATTACTGCTTTGTTACACCGATCAGAGGGAATGGCTCAGTCATCCGAATGTGAACTTGTATGAGCAAGCAGGAAAAACTCTAAGTTTTCCTTATATTGCAATCACACCAGAACTCAATTTAGTTAGCAATGAAAATGCTATTATTCGAGATTTAATTGTATATGAGCTAAATCGTAATTATGCTAATCAGCAACACCTTAATAACGACAAAGTTGAGTTTCGATTTAACAGTAATTCAAAAAATATTGAAAATGATCCAAGTGCAGACTTGCTTATACAGTATTATAAGAAACCTCGGTGTCATGTTATAGCCTCAGGCCCAACACTAGAAGATCACTATGATTTTTTGCTAAAACAGCGACAGTTACCAGACAACACAAGACCATTAATGATTGCTGCCGACACCTCATTAAAAGGGTTAGTAAATCATGGCATCTATCCAGATATTGTTGTTAGTATTGATATAAATATTCGTCTAGACCATATGCCTATTGAGGATACAGAAAATATTTCATTAGTGTATTTTCCAACTATATCACCTGACATTGTTAAAGAATGGAAGGGAAATAGATATTGTGCATATTCAAAACATGCAAGATACGATACTCTATCAAACTACCAACCAAAATTGCGCTTATATACTAATGGTAGTGTAATTCACCCTATTATAGATCTAGCAGCTTATTTGGGTGCTTATGAGATATCCATGTTTGGTTGTGACTTTTGTTATGCAAAGAATAAAACTCATGCATTCTGGCCTGATGGTTCTTTGGGACCAAAAATAAATAATGCCAAACATTGGGTCCTTAATGGACGTGGTGATAGAGTGGAAACTGATTTAAACTTTAGAGGATATTTGAGAAGCTTAGAACGCTATATAAAAATTAAACCTAACATAAAATTTTATCAATCCTCGCTAGATGGCGCCAGAATACTAGGAGCACAGTACAAGGACTTCACAAATGAATAAGAATGTTGAAATAACTCTGCTAATAAATGACTTACTAATCACATCAAAACATCTTAGGCTAGGGGAAGAAGCTCAAGGAGCTAAGCATCTTCGAATGTGTCTTGATAAACTAGAGACTATTATCAGTACTGACATGGAGAAAAGCAGAATCGCATCTTTATTACCTCAAATGTTGTCTGCACATGAAAGATCAGATTGGTTGTCACTGGCTGATTATCTAGAGTTTGAAATCCCCGATATGCTAACTAACATATCTTAATGGAGCATTATTTACAAATTAGAGTTGAGCGATAGGTCTATTAAAGTACAAACGGATAATTTATCTAAAGTCAATGCAACACTTCCCCAGGACCAGCCTACACCAAACCCCGAAAGAACTAGTTTATTTTTTCGGGTAAGCAACTCTTCAGAAAGAGACAAGCATAAGGCTAATGGGATCGATGCAGAACTCGTATTACCCACTTTTCGCATAGATATAATCACTTGCTCTTCGGCGAATCCGACTTTATCACCTAATCGCTTTAACATCATTTCATTTGCTTGGTGCATTATGCAGAAATCAACTTCATTCACTTGCCATTTTTTTTCAAATAAGCATGATTGAATTGATTTTGGAACTTCTCTTAGGGTAAATACAAAAACTTGCATACCATCCATAAACAGTTCGAATTTTTCATCAGGTTTTTTTGCGCCTCCGAAAGGCTGAATCAGATAAGGAGTGCCAGCACCATCAGTTCCAAGGGAAAAAACCATGTCATCACAGTCTTTGCAATTCTCAATCGCAATCGCACTAACAGCATCTCCAAACAGTGCAGAAACTGAACGATTATTTTCACTATATTGTTGACTGGTTGTATCACCGACAACAAGTAAAGCTTTGCTCCGCGGTAAAGTATTTAATAGCTGTGATATTTGCCACAGTCCATATACAAAACCGGAACATCCCAAATTAATATCAAAAGCCAAAGTGTTTTTATCTAAACCAAGTCTATGTTGGAGTTGTACAGCATTACCAGGCAAAGGATAATCCGGCGTTTGAGTGACAAAAAGAAGAATAGCGATGTCATCCTCAGCCCAATCCATACTGCTTAGAAGTAACTCACAAGCCTTAGTGGCAAGATCTAGGGCAGTTTGCCCCTGACTGACAACACGTTTCGATTCAATCCCCGTAGCAGCAACAATACGCGCCATTTCTTGCGAGTCTTGAGAAGAAACGGCGTCTCGGTTCAACTTTTCTATTTCGGGTAGCACAGATACTATTCCAGAGATAGTAACATTTTCAACTCGAGTGACTGTCATCTGTATTCCTAAAATTTGCCTTATAAGCAAGAAGTTAGAGTGTTTCCAAAACAAGTTTGGTACTTTCAAGCTATATTATTCAATGTTATAGTTAAAACCAATACCCATTCTTACTTCAACAAGGTTATTTATGGAAGCCGTGATCAAATCAGTCAAAATTGCAGGAATGCAAGCTGCCGTGCCTCCCCATAGGCATTCCTATGTTGAAACTCCAGAGATCTTTACTCAAGAAGAAGCAGATAAAATATATGCTAGCACAGGGATACATAGTCGCCGGATTTTACCTCCACATCTTTGTGCATCTGATATGTGTATTGCTGCCGCAGAGGTTTTACTTCAACGCTTGAACTGGTCACCAGAATCGGTGGATGTTCTCATTTACGTATCGCAAGATGCCGACTATGCGCTTCCCTCAACAGCCTGCTTAATTCAAAACAGATTAGGACTTCCAACTTCTTCTGCATGCCTTGATGTTAGTTTAGGTTGTTCTGGTTTTGTCTATGGAACTTGGATCGCTAGTCAGTTACTAAACAGCTCAAATGGTAAGCGTGCTTTAGTACTTTGTGGAGATACATCAAGCCGACACCTACTCCCTGAAGATCGCGGTACGCTTCCTTTGTTTGGTGATGCAGGAGTAGCTACTGCTCTTGAATATGATGAGAATTGGCCTAATTCATATGCGATTTTTGGGACAGATGGCACTGGTGGACAGCATATTGCCGTAAAAGCGGGCGGGAGGCGTAATCCTACCATACCAGAATTAACGCCAAGATCAGAAGAAGAAGAAAAACGACTCTATAATGACTCTCGTCTATATCTTAATGGAGCGGCTGTATTTTCATTCACATTGAAAGTCGTACCTCAACTCGTAAAAGATACTCTTAGATTAGCCAATCTAATAGTTGATGAGCTTGATATGGTTGTTATGCATCAAGCCAACCAGTTTATCCTCGAACACCTCAGAAAAAAATCAAAAATCCAGGGTGATAAGTATCTCATAGATATGAAAGATTTTGGCAATACTTCAAGTGCATCAGTGCCATTAGCCATATGTCATAAGCTTCAACATTTTTTTGATAATCAAACTAAAAAGGTAATGTTAGGAGGATTTGGTGTTGGTTGGTCTTGGGGAGCAATAATCACGGATATAGGCCCCATTGTGTCGCCAGAAATAATTGAAATTGAAGATGATTTCGAGCCACTTTCTTTGGTGCAACAATAAAAATGAATATGAAGAATAAGCAATACCTAGTTACAGGCGCAGCAATTGACTCTGAAATAGGCTTTGCCATCTGCCAAAAATTGGATGCTGAAGGTGCTAAACTAATTCTTGTAGGTCGTAGAGAAGAGCCCTTACAACAAACAAAAGCACAATTAGGCAACGAGCATTATGTGATTCCGTTCGATCTGAGCCAACTGGATCATATCAATTCTCTCGCGATGACAATAGTTGAAAAATATGGACCGATCGATGGGTTTATTCACAATGCTAGTTTTCAAGGATACAGTCCGCTTCGAAATATTTCCCCAAAACAGATCAGAGATTATTTCGACATTAACTTTTCCGCAGCAGTCATGCTTACAGCCGCTTTTTCTCGGCAAAAACACTTTGTGCCAGGGGCAAGCTTTGTTTATATTGGATCAGCAGCGGGTCAACGAGGGTTAAAAGCACGCACTTTATATGCAGCATCAAAAGCAGCACTTACCTCACTGACCAAATCGGCAGCATTAGAACTTGCATCAAAATCAATAAGGGTTAATTGTGTTGCTCCAGCAATTGTAAAAGGAGCAAAATCAAATAAGCAATTTTTAACAATTGGAGAACAGCAAACATCAATGCTTCTCGCTTCACATCCGCTAGGTTTAAGTGAACCGGAGGATGTTGCTAACTGCGTATATTTTTTATTAAGTGATATGAGTAACAAGATTACGGGAAGTACTCTCGCGGTAGACGGTGGCTTTCTTGCTGGCTAAACCTCTATGTGTTTTTTATGGTAATAGTAGCCATAAAATTGGTGCTGGGCATATCATGCGCTTATTTGCACTTGCTCAAGCTGCTAAAGCTTATTTCCAAATACTTTTTATCTATAAAACCTGTCCAGATGCTTTATTAGATAAACTTAAAGAAGAAGGATTCTCAACCCGAATTCTTTCCTCGCCGCTTGCTTTTAACGAGTTATCATCCTTTTCTGCGTCCGTTATCTTTATAGACGATTATGATCTAACATCAGGTGAATGGCACACATTAGAACAGCTAAAATTATTTAAAGTTAAGCTTGATGATGGACTAGACTGCTCAAAGTATTTTGTTGACCTAGTGATAAATCCTGCACCAAATGCCAATTTAGAAAGTTACGCCAAACGTTTTCCATCTTCCCAATTTTGTTTAGGTCCAAAATATACATATCTTAGAAAAGAGTTCTCAATATGTTCTTTTAAACCACTCAATGAAAGAAAAAATATACTTATTACATTAGGTGGTACTGATAGTAAATCCCTCGCGTACCCTTTATCAAAGAGTTTGCTATCCCGTCTTTCAGGGACAACAATTCAACTACTATTAGGAAAACAGCATCAAGATCAGTTAAATTTAGAACAATTACAACAACAATATAGCAATTTTAGCTTAATTTATAATCCAGCATCTGTAGCAAGTATCATGGTAGAAGCCGGATTAGCGATATCAGCTGCAGGGGGGACTCTTGGAGAGCTGGCATCGATGGGAGTTCCGACAATCGCATTGATAACTGTAGATAATCAAACACCTGCATTAGAGTCGCCGTTAAACAACACTTGGTATTTTGCTATCGATCTCAGATCTGCCTGTACGTCGGAAGTAAAATGCAAAAGAACATTTTCTTTGCTTGACAAAGTATCTGAAGAAGCCACCAATCTCTGGCATGATATATGCAAAAGAGAACGTATGAGTGAGCAAGCTCGCCAATTAATTGACTCGAAAGGCTGCCAACGTATTATCCAGAAGCTACTTATTGGCTTAAAAACTGAGCAGGAACAACAATGATTACTACGGAATCACTACATCCAGTATATTACTACGCCACGAATACATTTGAACAAGAAAAGTTCGCAGTATTCGAGAATAATTGGATTTTTGTTGGCTTTAGAGATGAACTATCAAAAAATAATGATTTCATCACGATTACAATTGGTAATACGCCGATTCTTGTTCAAAACTTCAATGGCGAACTTTCTGCACTATTGAATATATGCAGTCACAGAAAAGCTAAACTTCAGCAAGAAAAAAAAGGTAACCGCTCGCTAATATGCCCATATCATTGCTGGAGTTACAAAAGCAATGGAGCATTAGCCGGTGTTCCACAAAATAAAACAGATTTTGGGTTAAATGAGGCAACAAAAAAACATTTATCTCTAAAAAAATTCGCGCTCGAGCGTTGTGGTGAACTGCTTTTCGTTAGAGTAAGTCAAACTGGTCCCTCTTTATCAGAATTTTTAGGACCGTACTTTTCTATATTAGAAACAATATCAACAGATTTTAATGATCATATTCAAGAAGGCATTTATAGCTGGAAAACGAACTGGAAATTAGCTTGCGAGACTGTTTTAGAAGTTTATCATGTTGCAGGTACTCATCCAGAAACTTTTGCAAAATTTGCTAGAGCAGAATGTGAAATTCATTATTTCAACGGGCATACCACAGGCAATACGCCGTTACAAGAAGCGACCCATAAATGGTGGAATGGCGCGAGAAAACATTTGAAAATTAACCCACATGATAAATTTGATGAGTATAATCATTTTTTTATTTACCCGAATCTTGCCATTGGGTTAACAAATGGTTCACTCATGTCATTACAAACTTATGAACCTGTAGATTCAGTAACGACCCTTTTAAATTTCCGTTTGAGGATGATAAATCCACCAAGCGAAATTAAATCAAGTGAAGCATTAAAAGCTGCAGTTTGTATGAACTTCACAAAATTTAATCATACTATTTTAGAAGAAGACAGAATTGTAGCTGAATCTTGCCAAAGCAATATGACCTGTAATAATACTCCAGGCTTACTCGGTAAATGCGAAGATCGAATCCGTTACTTTCATAGTGCTTGGAGGGAGGATATAAATAAACCTACTGGAATTATAAAGCATGTTTAAGCCAAGTATATTCATTCAAGGCAGAGAAATCTGTTCTCTTAAACCACCTTATGTGATTGCCGAATTATCAGGTAATCATAAAGGAGATCTATCTCAAGCACTTACCATGATAGATAGGGCTGCCTCAACAGGTGTAGATGCTATCAAGATTCAAACCTATAGTGCTGAAACAATAACACTTAACCACAATGGCCCTGAATTTAGGTTAGAAGGTGGGCTTTGGGCGGGTCGTACTCTCTATGATTTATACCAAGAAGCTCACACACCATGGGAATGGCATGAAGAATTGTTTCAGCGAGCAAAAAAAAATAACATAACGTTATTTTCATCTCCATTTGATAAGACTGCCATTGACTTACTTGAATCACTTAACTGCCCTGCATATAAAGTTGCATCATTTGAAATTAATGACATTGGATTAATCACTGCTATAGCCAAAACAGGTAAACCAATAATTATGTCAACGGGGCTTGCTACACTAGAAGAGATCAATGAGGCCGTAACCGCCATTGCGAATGCTGGAGGCACTCAACTTGCTTTATTACACTGTATTAGTGGGTACCCAACTCCAATCGAAGATTGTAACTTGAGAACCATTTCCGATTTATGTCAAAGATTCGACTTCCCTATTGGTCTAAGTGATCACACGGTCGACAATACTGCCGCAATTACAGCAGTAGCTCTAGGTGCATCTATCATAGAAAAGCATTTTACACTTGATAAAACAGATGGTTCAGTTGATGCTGCTTTTTCGCTAGAACCAGATGAGTTTATTCTACTTAAGCAGGAAACCACTAAAGCCTATAGCGCTCTTGGGATGGCAGGTTATGATATAAAACCCAGTGAGCAAGGAGGACGCGAGTACAGACGTTCATTATATGTTTGCAAAAATATCAAAAAAGGCGAGATATTTACTGAACAAAATGTTCGCTCAGTACGTCCGGCAAAGGGATTACATACTCGTTATTTGCCACAGGTTTTAGGACAACAGGCCGTAATGGATATCCCTTTTGGTACAGCGCTATCGGAACAACACCTAAGCATTCCTCTTAAAAAGGCACCTTAAAATGCCAAAAGTGATATGTATAAGCCAAGCAAGAATGGGTTCTAGTCGATTACCTGGCAAAGTGTTAGCGATGATCAATGGTAAACCAATGCTCGAATATCATGTTTCACGAGTGCATGAATCTACACTCATTGATCATCATATAATTGCCACAACGGATAGTGAACGTGATCACCCTATTGTCGATTTTTGTATAGAGAATAATCATCTTTTCTTTTGTGGAAACGAAGACGATGTGCTTTCGCGATTTTATCTGGCAGCGCTTCAGTTAAATGCTCAACCTGAAGATATTATTATTAGATTAACAGCTGACTGCCCACTTGTTTCGGGACAACTAATCGACGAAACAGTGTTGATGCATATGAAAGGCGCTAGCAATCAATACACACATGTTAGCTTAGATTACTTCCCTCGTGGCTTTGACGTTGAAGTCTTCAGTATGGAGAATCTCACTAAGGCGTATAACTTTGCAACTAAACCAGCAGAGCGAGAACATGTAACGCTATACCTATACAGTCAACCCAACATGACGATAGTACCGATTGAGTCAGGTAACGTAAAATGGAGCCAATACCGTCTCTGTGTAGACGAAGCAGATGATTTAGAGCTAATAAATCAATTAATCAATAAGTTAGGCAAAGACTGGTTGCATTCGAGCTCTGAGAAGATCTGTAATTTATTAGCCTCGCACCCAGAAATAGCCTTGCTAAACTCTGGTGTAATACAAAAAACAGTCCATTAAACTCAAAAGTTTTGGTTTTAGGCCGATAGAAAAATATTCTCCTATATAAAGCAACAGAAGGTAAATACTATGAACAAGCAAGAATTTTTAAATCAACTTGAAGAAATTTTAGAACTAGACACCAATACACTTAAAGGAAATGAAGTATTACTGGATATAGAACAATGGGATTCATTAGCATTTTTAAGCATTATCGCCATGGCAGATGAACATTTTGACATTGTCATTCAGGGTGACAAATTGGAACAAATCAAGACTGTAGATGATCTTGTTGCACTAGTACAAGAGCATCTCTCTGTTTAAGGTTTATAGCCATGACGTTAAACAATCCCATGGATTTAAGTGGGAAACGTATTTTAGTCACAGGAGCATCCAAAGGAATTGGTCGTGCCTGTGCTATATTACTATCCCAACTTGGCGCTCGAGTTGTTCTCAATGGACGCCAAGTTGAGCAACTTAATCAAACCCTAGCGTTAATGTCAGGCGAAGGCCATTCAATTGCAGTGTTTGATATGGCAAAAACCGACGAGCTATATGACTGGTTTAAATCTTTAACTAAAACCGAAGGTTACTTTGATAGTTTTGTGCACTGCGCAGGAATTCAAGAAACAAAACCGATACGCCTATTCGACCAAGCATTTTTTGACCAAACTATGCACGTAAATCTTGCCAGTGCTATGGCTATTGCCAAAGGATTTCGCACGAAGCGTGATAGAAGCAAACAGGGTTCTATCGTGTTTGTATCATCTATAGCAGGCCTTATTGGCCAGACTGGTAATACAATCTACGGAGCGAGTAAAGCGGGTTTAATGTCACTTACGCGTGGATTAGCAATGGAATTACTTAGAGATAATATTAGAGTTAACTGTGTTGCTCCTGCATTAATAGCCACTGAAATGGCACAGCGAACTAAAGAGAGTATGACTGAATCTCAATTCCAACATATGTTAGACCAACATCCGATGGGTATTGGACAACCAGAAGACGTAGCGAATGCTGTCGCCTTTCTGATAAGTGATGCGGCAAAATGGATTAATGCGATAACATTGCCGGTAGAGGGTGGTTATCTTGCAAACTAAGAAGTAAAGCATGGCACTAAACTTTAAACGTATAGATGAAACAGATGCTGAATTATTATTGAAATGGCGTACAACGCCAGAGATAACAAAGCATATGTTCACAGATCTAGTCGAACCATCGATCGAGAAACAACGAACTTGGATAAGGTCTTTAAAAGATCGCAAAGACTACCGAGGTTACATGATTCAAGATGACGGTTCATCAATAGGTTTTTTATGCTTCAGTGACATTGATTATTTCCATCGACGTTGTAGTACAGGTTCGTATATCTATGAACGGCATGCGAGACTAAAATATGGTGTGACAATGCATACTTATATTTGTAATTATGTTTTTCACCAGTTAAATTTTAACAAGATTGTCAACCATGTTTTAGATGCTAATGACAAAGTGGTCAAGTTGCAAAAGTTGCATAAAACTAGACTTGTAGGCCAACTAAAGCAGCATATTTTTAAAAATGGCCAGTTTTTAGACGTTTACATTTTCGAACAACTTAGAGAAGATTGGATCAATCAAAAACAACATTTCACATTAGATAAAATATCAAAATCATTTAATGACTGGAACTCTGCATGAAAAATCTAAAGAATTTAATAATAGAAGAGACTCGTAAAATTATCACGGAAAAGGGTGTTGACTGCCCAACAATAACCCTCAATAGCGAGTTTCTAAATGACTTACCTATGGATTCATTAGATCTAGCAACTTTGATAGTTTCATTAGAAATTTCAACTGGTTTAGATCCATTTAGAGACGGTTTTAAAACCTTCCATACTGTTGATGAGCTGATTAGTCTTTACACAGAGGCGAATTCTTAATGTTTGAACAAAATGGTAAATTCAATCTAATTGAAAACAATGTTACCTATACTTTAGATAAGATTGTTGAGTTACCATATAATAAAGATTTAACCTCTATAGTAGTTAATTGCTCCTCTGATAATGAAAAACTCGTATCAAAAATGCTTCACGCCCTTTATGTTGGACAGCATCTTGATATACCTGTAATTTTTAACAGAACTAATCAACAGATTAACTTCCATAATATCCCAAAAAATTTTTCTGTCGGATTATTTACTTCAGGTACAACAGGTACACCAAAGCTAATATTCCATCTATTGAGTGATCTATTACCAAGAACTAACCAATCAAAAAATAACTCTAGGTGGCTTTTGTGCTATCACCCAATGAGCTTTGCTGGTCTACAGGTTATATTACAAGCTGTTATTTCAAATAATGTGCTTGTCGTTGATGTAGATGCAAACGTGACTAAAAAAGCTCAACTTGCATGCCAATATAATATTGATGCTATCAGCGCAACTCCATCACTAATACGAAGTTTGTTGCTGTCATGGACGAAACAACTTCCACCACTTAAAATTATCACTTTAGGTGGTGAAATTGCGACTCAAGCAATTCTAGATACCCTAAAAAATACATTCCCAGATGCTAAATTAAGGCATATCTATGCAACAACTGAAGCAGGTGTAGTTTTCACAGTCAAAGATGGAATTGCAGGATTTCCATTAGAGTGGAGAAACTCACATTTAAATGGATGGGAATTAACTTTTGATGAGTCATTAGTTTTACATAAAAAAGATATCACAATTAAAACAGGCGATACAGTAAAAATAATTGGCAATCGTGTATATTTTATTGGCAGAGAAGACAACATTGTCAATATCGGCGGTGTCAAAGTTAATCTAGAAGATATTGAACAAAAAATCCTTTCAATAGATGAAGTTATCGACGCAAGAGTCTATGCCAAGAGTAACCCTATCACAAATGCGATTGTTTGTGCCGAAATTGCCACACATGATGAATCTAAAGTGAGAGCAGCATTAGCCACTCTAAATAATAATTTAGACAATGCAGAAAAGCCTCGAATTGTAACCTTCGTAACAAATATCTCTTTGACTGAAGCAGGAAAGAAATTAAGGAAAGTATAATGAAGCATGTTATTGTGACAGGCGGAAGTAAAGGACTTGGATTAGCGATAGTTAAGTATCTTCTTTCCGAAAACTATACAGTTTCAACTTGTAGCCGACAAAAAAACTCCGCAATTGATGAATTACTTTCCCAACATTCAACTTTTCAATGGTTTCAAGTCGAAATAGGTAACGCAGAACAAACTGCTGAATTTGTTAGAGAAGCATGCGCCTGGGCTAATGAAGCCAAACTTTGGGGTGTTATTAATAATGCAGGTATAGCAAAGGAAGGAATTTTAGCGACATTTCCTAATATAGAAACTGATTCTTTATTACAAGTAAATTTACATGGCGCTATTTATTTAGCTCGCGAGGCCCTGCGTATATTTTTAAGACAAAATAGTGCTGGAAGAATTATAAACATTAGTTCAATTATAGGAAGCCGTGGTTATACTGGTCTAGCCGCATACTCTGCATCAAAAGCAGGATTAGATGGTTTAACAAGGGCACTGGCTAGAGAAAATGGACGACGAAATATAACTGTTAATTCTATTGCCCCTGGATATTTAGATACCGAAATGTCATCTACTCTAAGTGATAAAAAACGCGAGCAAATTATTCGTCGAACACCAATGCACAGGCTTGGTCATGTGGATGACATAACACCTCTAGTCGGCTTCTTACTATCCGATGGTGCATCCTTTATTACTGGCCAGACTATTACTATTGATGGCGGAATTACAAATTAGGACACCAGCATGTATAGAATAAAGTGTCAACTATGTGGAAAATCAGAATGGACTGATTTTTCAGAAATCACATTTGGTCTCTGGCATCAAGTTTTTCACACTTTAGAGCGCCAATATAACAACTATCCTCTATCAAGATGTAATGATTGTGGACATGTTCAAGTTAGTATTGAATATACTCAATCTCTGTTAGACCAACTTTATTTTCATTCCGCGCAAGAAGCAGTCATGTGGGATGAGGAACATATAATGTCGAATGTTCCCTATATGGACATGCTTAATTTTTCTTCCCCACTTATCTCACCTAATGTTATCGTAGACTTTGGCTGCGGAGACGGGAAGTTGTTAAAAATAGCAAGAGAAATATATCCCACTAGCACTTTAATTGGTATCGATTTTAATAAACGATGTGATAATAAATCGTTCGAATACATTTAATTCAATTTAAATAAATTAACTAATATTAATAATTCATATTGGGCTGAAACTATTGATTTTGCTATAGCATCACATGTTCTATAACATGTATTAGATCCTATTTCATTTCTAACAGAAATAGGAAATAGGAAATAGGAAATAGGAAATAGACTTAAAAATAAGGAACTTTTTAAGCTCCTGATTTCTCATTATAACACCCTGACCTTAAATAGAAATGAGTAACTTAGTCAATCTTCAGCATATTCATTATTTTACTATAGATTTATTAACGATACCGGCAATAACATCAGGTTAAAAATCGATTAGACAGCAACTATTCAATAATTACATAAATCCACAAGCTTCATTAATAATGAATAGCTATAAAAATACTTTTTTGAAAATAACCTAAACGCTTTTTTGTAAAAAAACACTAATATCAGTATATAATTCACTATCAAATCTTGCAGAACGTTTAAATAACTCAGACATTAATATTATGAAAATGGTTTATTCTGAATCGTGAATTAAAACCTTTATACCTTATTGAATAAAAGTCAAACTTAGAATACCATTTTCATATAAAAAGATAAGCTATTCTTAGTTATGCATTATAGACTACTGTTATTAGATTGAAAAAAAACCTTATAGACTATATAATGAATTATTACTTACACATCATTAATTAAATATGAGAGGTGTGACTAAATGTAAAATTTTTCTAAGAATTTCTTTAACAAGGAGTGATACATGGCATCATCGAGCAATTATGTTAAATGTGGCATTTGCCAAAATAGTCAATGGAATATTTTGGCAGCATTAAAATCTGGGGTTTGGAACACTGAAAGCATTGAAATTAGCCGTATTAATATTGATTTTAATATTGGAAAGTGCATCAATTGCAATCACGTTCAAATTACGAATCACTATACAAATGATATTTTCAAGATATTATACTTCTCTAATAATATTGAACCAGATATGTGGTGTGACTTCACTTTAGAATGCTCTCCTTATTTACAGATGTAAGAGT
Organism: Shewanella sp. 8A; assembly: GCF_023475945.1. Lineage (NCBI taxonomy): Bacteria > Pseudomonadati > Pseudomonadota > Gammaproteobacteria > Alteromonadales > Shewanellaceae > Shewanella > Shewanella sp. 8A. Next base: position 168,947 of record NZ_JAMDJP010000005.1, on the reverse strand, counting down.
TTATTAATGAGCATCTGAGAGAGGGATTGCACATTGCTGATTTTGGCGCTGGTTCAGGAACAACACTAAAGCTGATAAATGAAAAAGTTAATAGTTCTGTTTTAACTAGCATCGACTTTCATAATCATACTCAATCAGAATCGATTACCCATATTACAGCTGACCTAAATAATCTATGTGAGATCTCATCTTTTTTTACAAGTAATCCAATCAACATTGCAATAAGTACTCATGTATTAGAACACATTGTTAATCCTATTGAATATTTAAGCAACATTGCTAATTACCTGGATGACGAAGGTTTAATTTTCATTGAGGTTCCTAATTGCAGCCCCAAAATTAATGTAAAAAATATAGCCGCTACAAATATCGTTCATGGCCAACACATTCACTACTATACATTAGCTTCTTTAGATATGATAGCACATCTTGCCGGATTAAAGATAATAAAGTCGAATCAATTAATTACTGGAAATATCCCAAGACTACAAGTACTTCTAAAAAAATGTACGAGAAAGCATTATAGCAGAAAAGTGATTACCCCTTGTTCAGATATTCTGGTCATTGATAGATTCACACAGTACACTAAACATCTAACTAATCTATATAACTTGATTATAAGTAGCTTAAAAAATAATAAAGTTGTACATCTCTGGGGAGTGGGAGGAGACTTTTACAATCTTGTATCGAGCCATAGAGATTTAAATCAATATATAGAATCTAAAAGCATATTACTTTATGATTACAATCTTGCTAATCATCAGTTCTTAGGACAAAAGATTTTATCCAGTACAGTTTTTGAAGAGAATACTTTTGAGGTGATTTTAACCCCTACCTATGACCCAACAAAGGAAAGAATGAAAAAAGTTGCTCGCGATTGGTCATCAACAATAATAGATCCTTATGAATTATAAAAAATTAGCTTTTAATTAGGTAAGATATTTTTTTAACTATATATTCTAGCTCATCCTTATTAAGTTTGGAATAAAGAGGGAGTGTTAAACATGATTTATAATATAATTCTGCATTTGGATAATCCCCTTCTTTAAAACCTTTTTGAAGGTAAAAAGGTTGTAAATGGATTGGATAATAATGAACATGTGCAGTGACTCCTGCCTGACGCATTTCATCAAAAATCATCTTACGTTTTTCACAATCGTTCAGCATTATAATAAACAGATGATAAGCGCTGTACACATCATTGGAGGGAACAACAAATTTAAGGTCTAGATTGTCTAATAAGTTCATATAGTCAGATGCAAGTTTATTTCTTGCTTGAACAAACTCATCAATACGAGACATTTGACTTAAACCCAGTGCCGCTTGCAGTTCTGTCATTCTATAATTGAACCCTAGGCTATGCTGTTCATAATACCAGTCCCCTTCATCAGGTCTTAACATTTTATCGGGGGCTTTAGTGATACCGTGGCTGCGGTAAAGGGCCATTTTCTCAGCTAATTTTGAGCTGTTTGTCATGGCCATACCGCCTTCGGCGCTGGTGATAATTTTGACGGGGTGAAAGCTAAAAACGGTAATATCAGAGTATTGGCAGCTACCCAAAGGGTATCCATGATAGCTCCCACCAATCCCATGCGAGGCATCTTCAATGATGTGAAAGTTATATTGTTCAGCAAGAGTTGCTATCGCTGCCATATCACAACTATGACCACATAAATGTACAGGGATAACAACCTTAGGGAGCTTTCCTATCCGAGCCGCTTGTTCTAATTTAATTACCAATGCATTTGGACAGAGATTACCCGTTAGAGGATCCACATCGACAAAATCAATCTCAGCGCCACAGTAAAGTGCACAGTTTGCCGAGGCGACAAAGGAAATTGGAGAAGTCCATACTAAATCATTTGACCCAACCCCAAGAGCGAGACATGCAATATGTAAGGCGGAAGTCGCACTATTTACCGCTATGCCATAGCGAGCTGAACAATAGGAAGCAACTGCAGACTCAAATGCAGGTACTTTAGGCCCTTGAGTTAAATAATCGGACAATAGAACATCAACTACTGCATCGATATCTGACTGATTAATATCTTGTTTACCGTATGGGATCATGCTTGAGAATCCAAATTCAGTATTTCACTAATACTTAAAAAGTGTGGATTATTTCCCGAATGATATTCAAAGCCCTGCTTTACAGGTTTTCCTATCTCACCTAAGAGATTTTTCGAATAGTCATTCTCACGACCAAAGAACATAATACTGGGAGTAATTACAAAATGATCATCAAATTCAATCGTATGATGGGAATCATCCCCTGGACACATAACCTCATGCATTTTTTCCCCAGGACGAATACCTACAATTTGCGGCTCCAAACTTGGCCCATAGGCTGCGGCAAGATCAGTGATGCGTATGGAAGGAATTTTGGGTACGAAAATTTCTCCGCCCTGCATACGGGAGAAGTTTTTTAAAACGAAATCAACACCATCCTGAAGAGTAATCCAAAAACGTGTCATATCGGGATGGGTAATGGGCAAGGAAGTCGCGCCATTAGCTATCAGTTGTTTAAAGAAAGGTACGACTGAGCCACGTGACCCCACAACATTACCATAACGTACTGCTGAAAAACGAGTTTGGCCGTCTCCAACAACGTTATTAGCAGCGACAAACAGCTTATCGGAGGCCAACTTAGTCGCACCATATAGGTTAATAGGACTCGCGGCTTTGTCTGTTGAGAGGGCGATGACCTTCTTAACATTATTACTGATGGCAGCCCGGATCACATTTTCGGCTCCATGGATATTGGTTTTTATGCATTCCATCGGGTTGTATTCGGCAGCGGGAACCTGTTTAAGTGCGGCGGCATGGATCACAAAATCCACATCTTTAAAGGCTTGCTTTAGGCGATCACCATCGCGCACATCACCGATAAAATAACGCATACATGGCGCGTTAAACACTTGCTGCATCTCATACTGCTTTAATTCATCTCGAGAAAAAATGATCAACCGCTTCGGTTTATACCGTTCGAGAATGGTTTTGGTGTATTTTTGCCCAAATGACCCCGTGCCACCCGTAATCAAAATTGTTTTATTATCAAACATAGAGTTCCCCACTCAAGATTGTTAGCTTCAATTAACTACTTGCGACACTTATGATTAAATACTTCAATACAGTAACTATACAAGATTCTTGCCAACTCTGTGCATGATCAAATGTTGACGTTCATGGTGCGACCTACAAACATATCTTAGGCAACTATATATAATATATGTAGTTTTTCATAGTTCTATTGGGATTAAGATAACATTTGTTCGCTTTTCATACCCTCCTCGCGTTACGTATACTGTGTCAATTAACCGTTGGTATAGGAGTTGCTTGCAAGAATCGCAATGACATAGTCTTATATAGCTATAACCACTACCTTCAATTGCTATCAGGGTAAGAATTTCATGCAATTACAATCTAACATTCTTAAAAATTTTGCTATTAGTCGCTTTAATGAGTACTACTTACCCAGTATCAATCGCAATACATTCGAGGTAATCGATTCAAAAACCTTCTATAATAGGAAATTTAAAACACTGTTCAGCCAACAAGATAAGTTGAACATAATCATTGGTATGGATTCAGGTCTGTTGGCTAACTATATACTTGAGCTAACTGAAGGTATACCTGATGGCAGTAAATTTGTAATTATTGAATTATCTACTATTTTACCTTTATTACTTATAGATATACCTAGTGAGCTACGAAGCAAACTCGTTATCATAGATGAATCTGGTTTAGATGAACTATTTAAACAAGATGATATAAAACTCTTCATAGCAAAAGGTGAATACAGGTTAATCGCTTCATCTTCTGTATCCTCTTGCCATCTTGATGATTACAACACATTACTAAATACTGTTGAATCTAGATTGCAGAATGAATATTTTGACAACAGCATTAACTTTACACAAAAAATATTTGTAAGAACTCAGCTAGAGAATATTGCCGACAATCATACCCAAGCAAAAGAGCTTAGAAATAAGTGTAAAGGAATGGTTTGTATAGTTATCGCAGGTGGTCCGTCACTTGATGACACTATACATTGGATAAAGGAAAATCAAGATAATTTATATGTAATTGCTGTATCGCGGATTGCAGGAAAGCTGGCAAAGTTTGGTATCAATATTGATATTATTGTCTGTGTAGATCCTCAAGATGTTAGCTTTGATGTGAGTAGAGGTATGTTTGAGTTAAGCGATGAAACCCTACTTGTACATTCATATCACGTCAATCCCAAAATATTATCTCAATGGCAAGGTGAATGCTTCTATATGGGGCAACGCTTTCCATGGAATATTGAGAATGACTTCGACAATATACCGACTGTGGGACCAACAGTCACCAATAGTGCTATTCGTTTAGCTATAGAGATGGGGTTCAGGCAGGTCTTGTTAAGTGGTGTGGATTTTTGTTACTCCAAGTCTGGATATAGCCACGCAAGAGGTACAGTAGAAGCAAGTTTAGGGCCGAGTTTAGGGCACGATACATTATGGGTAAATACTTACGCAGGTTATCAAGCAGAGACCTTAATTCAACTTAAACAAGCAATGGAATCACTTGAAAATGAAGCTAAAACATACCCTTATGTTGATTTAATCAATTTGTCATCACATGCTGCATGTATTGAAGGAATTACTCATCAATCTACGGAAAAAATAACACTTAATCCATTAGTAAAAAGCAAACTACTATCCGATAGTCGCCTGATCACAACAAAAGAAAATGATCTTAATGAAGTTTATTCTGAATGTAAAAATATAAAAAATGAACTTATCAAGTTGCAACACTTAATCACTGATGCAAAAAAACTCACATCGAAACTTAACTTAGACGCAAAAAAAACATCTAACACTCTTGATAAAGTAGATAAAATCGAGTTTAAAATAAACAAAAAATATAAAAAACTATCTCAATTAATCAAGTTTTATGGTTACTTTGAGTTCTCTAAATTTTTAACAACTAGAGAAGTAGAAAGCTGGACACAACCGCAAATAAACCAAATGACGGAAAGGTATTATGAGGCATTTTCATCTAGCTGTGATCAAGTTTTTAAACTAGTAGAAAGTGCTTGTAACAAACTGCAAGATAGAATAAACGAACTGGGAACTACTCCATTTAATACATTAGCAGAGCAATGGAAAAGAGATAATCAACCAGGAAGGTGCTTTATATGGAAAAAGATGCACCCTGCCTATTCATTCTCAGCAGATGAACAATTACTTTGGACGGAACTAAATAATCTATACCAGCTTAGCTTAACTCAAGTTAGGCAAGCCTATGTTGATACTCTCCATTCTGGCTCTGCTATGGAGCATGTCTACACAAAAATTTTACGGTTAAATAAATCTCAAAGTCATCAGGGCTTAGCATTACTTGCGCATAATCTTGCTCCACTAATAGAAAAGGATCCTGAAGCTAAGCGACTATATCATCTTGCATTATCCTTTCAGCTCAGCCTAGAGCAACAACATCAGCAAGCCTTAGATGCACTATTAGCATTACCCGAAGATCTCTATACAGAAATGGAGTTAAAACACATTATTCTGCTTGCGCTAAAATTGAGCAAACTTGAGCTGGCCGAGTCAACCCTTGTCAAGATTTTGACCCACAGTGATGAGTACATGCCGCAGTATGCGCATATCCTTAAACTACGCGGAAAAATCCAAGCGTCAGTCAACGTCTATCTAGACTACTTAGAAAAATATCCTTCAGATACGCAGACTTGGATAAAGCTTGGTTTATTTATGGTTGAACTCAATCAAGCTGAGGGTGCACATACTGCGTTTTCACATGCCTTAAATGCGGATCCTGACAATCAGGTAGCACAACATTATGTGGCAGAACTCACCCGAATCATGACTGAAGCACAATAACCTAGTTGCCAAGTGGTGATATCTCCACTTGGCGATTTTATTATTCATGCTTAGCATCTTATAATGAGCCTGTTTCAATCTTGCCATTTCCTAGGAGATATTGCTTGGCTCATACCTACATACCTTTAGACACCTATCGCCGTAAGTGGATTTTTAACCACAAAGACTTACCTGTGAGCGATGAGGACAAGACTGTCATTCTGCCGCTAACGGATAAAAGCGCCATGCTGGTGTGGAATCAGTGGATTAGCAATAAAAGTAGCCACGCCGAACAGTTTACTAAAGGGGATTGGGCCGCTAAAGCCAACGCATGGGTCAAAACGGATCATTGGCAGAGTGCGTGGGACAGTGAAGATAACAGTCTACCCGAGATGTTGGCCGAGTTTATTCAGTGGCCAGAGGATACTCAGGTCTATTTTTGCTACGAAAAATATCAAGTGATTGAGACTCGTTGGGATGTGTTTGTCCGCAATTGGAAGTGCTTTCTGTTTTTTGATGATGGCCCAATCCTGATCTCCCCTAAGCAAAAACAAGCGGTGATGTTTGAGCAAAATGGCCAATATAAATTAGGCGTTCGTGGCTAACCCTGTCAGCTAATAAACTAAACAGGTCGAATATTTCTTCACACATATCGCTTTTTTAATGCGCTCGACAAGGGAAAGTCGCCTTGTTTTGCCTAAGTCACCAGCGATAGCTTGCACAGATTAGGCTATCGCTCCTCTTGGGTTTCGATTAGTATCGCTTCGCAATCTACAGATAAATCACCGTTCGAGTCACTCAGATGATTGATACACTCAACGGCCATAACTAAAAAATATGAGGTGTATAATGAAGTTACTCTCAACCTTAACGCTCACTACTGCTTTGCTTTTTCCACTATTCACCCAAGCTAAAGAAGTCTCTGGTGTCCAAGTCGCCGATACCATCACGCTCGACGCTCAGGCGCTGCAATTAAATGGCGTTGGTGTTCGCAGCAAGTTCTTTATGGATTTGTATGTGGGTAGTCTATATGTGCCCACCCCGAGCAAAACCATGACTGAGGTCATCAATGCCCCGGTTGCGGCGATTCGACTCAATATTACGTCAGGAATGATTACTTCCGAGAAAATGCGTGATGCGATAACCGAAGGTTTTGAGCACGCGACCGCCGATAATACGACCGACATTCAGCCACAAATTGACGCCTTTATGGCGTTATTTAAGGATGAAATCAAAGAAGGCGACCAATTCACTTTGGTCGCCAACAAAAGCCGTGGCGTTACCGCCTATAAAAATGGCCAAGAACAAGCCACGATTGAAGGGGAAATGTTCCGCCAAGCCTTACTCAAAATTTGGCTAGGGGAAAAACCAGCACAGACAAGCCTCAAAGAAGCCATGCTGGGCCAGTAATTAAAATCGAAACTCGAGATCCAAGGCCGCTGCGCCTTGGTTATCGAGATCAAGCGCGGCCTCATTGGTCACTTCTAATTCACCGTTAAAGTAATAGCCCGCGTAGAGATTTAACGCGATTGCTGGTGTCACACGCCAACCAGCTCGCAGATAGCTCACCCATTCATTGGTTTCGACTACCGTTTCATCATCGGCAATTAAAAATCGCTCCGTGCGGCGCGAATTACCCAAGCCCACGTTCCAAGCGGGATTGAACTGATAACTAAGTTCCAATCCTGCTGGCCCACTAAAGCCCGCTTGGGAAGGATTTGCTAGACGCCAGCGATCATTAATCTGCCAGCTCACGGCAAGGTAAGGCAAAGTACGCACTTCATCTATGTCATTCAAGTAGGCCACACCAAAGCCCAGCATGTTTCCCGATTCAAAGGCATACATGGCCGAGGCAACCACACCATAACTCTGTGCATTACTGGCGGACGCGGTATCGGCATAAGCATATTGGATTTGTGGCGACAGCATAAATGACCAATGCTTATCCATCCGATAATTAACAGATAGGCTCGCACGGTAGCGATCGATATTTTCCCAGGTTTCACCCGCATCACTAAACAATGCTGCCGTATTATTGGCGCCTGTTAAACGAATATTACGCCAATCGTAGTCAAGTCTGTCGTAGCCAAGTCTCATCCCAACGGACCATTGTTGACTCAAGGGCATAGTCACGCCAGCGTTGAGTAACAGGCTATCCCGCTGCAACTCAGTTTCACCATTGGCAACGTTGGCACTCTGGGTACTAATTTGCGATACGCTGACCTTAAAAGGCTTATATTCTTGACGAGGCTCTGCTGCGAAAACGGAGTAGCTCAACAAAGGCATCAACCCTATGAACACTATGCTGGGGTTAATATTGACTGGTGAATGAAGTGGTTTAGCCACGCCTGCTCCTTGCGTTACTGGTTGAATAATGTATTGCGTATAATACGCGTTACCCAAGACAAAAGTACATTCTTAATCGAAGAATGATACAAACTGATACCTTAACTCCACTTTAATTAAACACAATAAGCTTTTAGGAACATCTCAGCACAACCCCGAATATACTGCTCACGTTCCCCCAATAAGCTCTCGGTTTCTAGCCCCAACTCTAACCTGAGCTTCAATTCACCAAACAGCATTAAACATAAACGAACCGCACAGTGATGCGGTTGTGGAAATCGATACAATCCAAGCGCCTCAACAGCCACTAAATATTTTGTCAGCATCGCAAGCATATGTTGTGGACCCGCCTCAAAAAATAAGCGTGAGACTTCAGGGTGGCTTTCCGATTGCGCCACACAGGCTTTAAAGACGGTAATAGCCTCAGGGCTGACAATCATTTCACCAAATTGCAACGCAAACTCGGTGATAGTGGCTTCGGGTTGGCTTGGATCACTCAGTAAGTCATCATGTAAATTGTGACCCACGCATTTTGACTCAATCGCAGCCACAAACAGGTCATCTTTACTGCCATAGTGAGAATAAACGGTTTGCTTAGAAACACCTGCCAATTTAGCGACTTCATCCATACTGGTATGGGGAAATCCCTGGCGGCAAAACAAGTCAATGGCCGCCACTAGCACTTGCTGTTTCTTTTGTTCACTGCGGCTCATCGGGATCTCAGTGGACTGAGTCATATCTTCACTCAAGGTAGCAACATAATTAATTCGTATTAGTTAAGCATAAAATAGACTAGACAGTCCAGTTCCGCACAACTAGACTAGCAAGTCTAGTTACATAAAATTAACCTTAAGCTTACAACGGAAGGATTCAAATGGATCAAGCGGCCCGATGTTTTTGGCGTGTATTTTGCGTTTGCGTGATTGCCGTCACCACCTTAACGGCCTGTCAAAAGGAAGTGACAGAGCATGCCAATACTGCGCAATTACAAACCGTGACGACGGCACCGCTGCGCTTGTCGACTAGCTATCAGAGTGAGCAAGTATTCACTGGCACAATCCGTGCGGGCAATACCACGGGCGTCGGATTTGAATTATCGGGTAAGCTCAGTGAGTTAACTGTCGATAGCGGCGCTAAGGTGACTCAGGGGCAAGTATTGGCCAAACTGGATACCCGCTTGCTTGAAGCCGAGCGCCAAGAAATCCAAGCAAGCTTAGCGCAAACCCAAGCCGATGTTGACCTTGCCACCAGCACTCTCAAACGGAATCTAGAACTGAAAAAGTCCGGTTATGTCTCTGAACAATTGCTCGATGAAACTCGAACTCAACTCACCAGCCTAGAGGCGGCTAAACAACGCTTGCTCGCCTCGCAACATGCCAATCAACTCAAACTCGACAAATCACACTTACTCGCCCCCTTTGATGGCATCATCAGTCAGCGCCAACATAATTTGGGGGAAGTCGTTGCCGCGGGTAACTCTGTCTTTACCTTAGTTGGTAGCATCAATACCGAGGCCTATATCGGTGTCCCGGTTGCCATTGCTAACCAATTCACTACCGGACAAGAAGTAAAGGTTAGTGTCCAGAATCAACTATTTATGGCTAAAGTCGCTGGGATCAGTGCCGAGGTCAACCCCATTAGCCGCACGGTACAACTGCGGATTAGTCTACCTGCACAGGCCAAGGTGATAAATGGAGAAATAGCCTATTTACATCAACAACAAACCGTTGAACAAGCAGGCTACTGGGTGCCAATTTCAGCACTGATTGATGGTATTAGAGGACGCTGGAATATCTATGTTACGGCGCAACAAACAGCTGATAGAGCTTCAACTCAAATAGAGCGTCGCGATGTCGATATTCTCTACACCACGCAGGATATGGCTTATATCCAAGGAGCGATTAAAGCCGACGAACAATATGTGACTCAAGGTTTGCATAAATTAGTCGTTGGCCAAGCCGTTTCCACAACAATCGCAACGACGAGGTAATCATGATTAAAGCCTTCGTCGAAAATGGTCGCTTAGCCAGCCTAGTGATCGCCCTACTACTGGTCGCGGGATTTGGCGCGATGTCCAGTTTGCCTCGCACCGAAGATCCACATATCACCAACCGCTTTGCCTCTGTCATCACTCCTTATCCCGGCGCATCCGCCGAGCGGGTCGAGGCACTTGTCACCGAAGTATTAGAAAATCAATTACGTCGCCTTGAGGAAATAAAGCTGATTCAATCCACCTCAAGGCCCGGTATCTCAGTGATCCAGTTAGAGCTCAAAGACACAGTGACAGATACTGCGCCTGTGTGGTCAAGGGCGAGAGATCTGCTGGCCGATGCCAGAAACACCCTCCCCGATGACATACAGACACCGACCTTAGACGATCAAGTCGGCTACGCCTACACCGCGATTTTAAGCCTAGTGTGGAACGATAACAGTCAACCTAGGGTGGATATGCTCAACCGCTATGCCAAGGAATTACAAAGCAGGCTCAGACTCTTATCCGGCACCGATTTCGTTAAACTCTACGGCGCACCCGAGGAAGAAATCCTAGTCCAGCTCGATGGCTATAAGATGAGCCAGTTGCAATTAACGCCGGGTACCATAGCGAAAATCTTAAGCAGCGCCGACAGTAAAATTGCCGCAGGCGAGATCAATAACAATCACTTTCGCGCCCTTGTCGAAGTCTCGGGTGAGCTCGATTCGCAGAACCGTATTCGCCAAGTACCACTTAAAGTCGATAACGATGGGCAAATCATTCGTCTAGGCGATATTGCGACTATCAGCCGCCAAGCTAAAAAACCAGCAGATAGCATCGCTCTCGTTGACGGCGAGCAAAGCGTGTTTGTCGCAGCGCGAATGTTGAATAACACCCGTGTTGATATCTGGCAAGGACAAGTCAAGCAACTGGTCGATGAGCTCAACAACGAGCTTCCCGCAAATATCAAAGTGCAATGGTTATTTGAGCAAAACAGTTACACCAGTGACCGGCTTGGCGGACTCGTTATCAACCTAATACAAGGGTTTGTGATTATTCTCACCGTCTTACTGCTGACCTTGGGCTTAAGAAACGCGATTATCGTTGCCCTGTCGCTTCCCTTAACCGCCCTGTTTACCTTAGCCTGCATGAAATATATCGGCTTACCCATTCATCAAATGTCGGTCACAGGTTTAGTCGTTGCTCTAGGGATTATGGTGGACAATGCCATTGTAATTGTTGATGCCATTTCCCAGCGCCGCCAACAGGGTATGAGTCGCTTAAACGCTGTGACTGAGACCTTACATCACCTGTGGTTGCCTTTGGCGGGCTCAACGATTACCACTATTCTAGCCTTTGCGCCGATCGTATTAATGCCAGGCGCAGCCGGAGAGTTTGTGAGTGGCATAGCTATATCGGTAATGTTTGCACTCTTTGGCTCCTATGTAATTTCCCATACTTTGATCGCCGGTCTTGCGGGACGCTTTAGCCTCGAAGGTAAACATCCTGTCTGGTATCAGCATGGTATCAATGTGCCTTTAGTAAGCGGTTACTTTCAAGCAAGCCTAAGGTTTGCGCTCAATCGCCCACTACTGAGCGCTACGCTTATCGGGATAATACCGCTGTTAGGTTTTTACGCTTCAGGCAAGATGACTGAGCAGTTTTTCCCGCCATCGGATCGGGATATGTTCCAAATTGAGCTGTATCTCGCCCCCCATGTCAGCCTCGAAAACACCTTAAACCAAGTGCAGTTGATGGATAAGCAGTTGCATCAAATCGAGGGCATCAGCCAAGTCGATTGGGTTGTGGGTGGCAATACCCCTTCGTTTTATTACAACTTAACTCAGCGCCAACAGGGAGCCACTAACTATGCTCAAGCCATGGTGAAAGCCAGCGACTTTGAGCGCGCCAACGCCCTTATCCCAGAGTTGCAGCAAAGCTTGGATAAAGACTTTCCAGAAGCGCAGGTGTTGGTGCGTAAACTGGAGCAAGGCCCGCCCTTTAATGCCCCGGTCGAGTTGATGATTTTTGGCCCTAATCTGGAAACATTACGCACCTTGGGTGATGAAATCCGTCATATTTTGGCTGCAACGCCCGATGTGATCCACACCCGCGCCACCTTAAGTGCTGGCGCACCTAAGGTATGGCTTCAGGTCAATGAAGATGCGAGTTTAATCAGCGGATTAAGCCTGACGGATATTGCTAGACAAGTCCAAATGTCTACAACTGGAGTGATTGGCGGCAGCGTGTTAGAACAAACCGAGTCACTTCCTATACGCGTGCGTCTAGGTGAGAGTAGCCGCGAGCAGGCGAGCCGTATTGCGGAAATCCAGCTCATGACCCCTTCGGGCACTGCCGTTCCGTTATCTGCACTGTCCCACAACGAGGTGCAAGTCAGTCGCGGGGCGATCCCTAGGCGTAATGGTCAACGCGTCAACACGATCGAAGCCTATATCGTCAGCGGGGTATTACCTGCCCAAGTCTTAAATGATGTAAAAGATAAAGTGGCCGCCATCAAACTACCGGCAGGTTATCGGATTGAAATTGGCGGCGAAAGCGCTAAACGCAATGAAGCGGTAGGTAATCTACTATCTAATATCATTTTAGTGGTTACCTTATTACTAGCTACAGTAGTCTTGTCCTTTAACTCCTTTAGGCTAACAGCGATTATTTTACTGAGTGCATTACAGTCGGCGGGGCTTGGGCTACTTGCGGTCTATGTGTTTGGTTATCCCTTTGGCTTCCCTGTGATCATCGCCCTACTCGGCCTAATGGGGCTTGCGATCAACGCGGCGATTGTGATTTTGGCTGAGCTGGAAGATACACCGAATGGCAGAGCGGGAGATAAAGCTGTAATTATCAATATTGTCAGCGGCTGTGGTCGGCATATCAGCTCAACCACAATCACGACGGTGGGGGGATTTATTCCGCTGATTATTGCAGGTGGCGGATTTTGGCCGCCCTTTGCCATCGCTATCGCGGGAGGCACCTTGCTAACAACCTTGCTATCACTCGTTTGGGTGCCAACCATGTATCTACTACTAATGAAAAACCGCAATAGGTTAGATACATCGCCGTTGTCGCCTCAAATAGCATCATGAACCAGATATTGATACAACTTATCTTTAAGGTGAAGCCGTTCTAATTTTAAGGCCACAAAGTGCTCATCATTGGTGGGCACTTTGGTTAACTCTAGAGCACGAATTTTATGGTCTAACTCATGGTAACGCTGCGCCATGGTCGCGAAAATTGCATTGTTTTTTTTAAGATGATGAATATGGTCAGCAAAATCTGGAAACTCATAAATTAACGCATGATTTTCACCCAACATAGTGTCACTCCTTGTCGTCTTGTATTGGTTCGATTGCGATAAGCCATGGGAAGTCATCCATTTACCCCAAAACTTATCACTCTAGACCGCATTCCCCATCGCAAAGTGCTATATTCCTATCCGCTAAAATAAAGCAAAGTTATCGTGGTAGGAATTGGCAATATGTCAGCGAACTATCTATAAATAATAGAAAATCTTAGACCCATATCAAGACCATGACGTAAAAGTTAGGTTACATTAGCGTTAACCTTTACCCTATAGGATCGCAGAATGAACTATAAAAATTGGCCTATTGCAAAACAGATCGGTGCTCTCGCGTTTGCCCTTACCCTTATTATTTTCTGTATACTCAGTACTCTTTCCTATAAATCCGCTTCAAATGTGCTCGAGGACAAAGGCATTAGTGCCATGAAAGCCGAAATGCACGCTGTATCCGATATGCTTGAGCTTCAATACGATAGCTTGTTGCAACTAGCAAGACGCAATGCCGATGTCTTTAAAGAAATGTATCCTGGTCAATTCAGCATCTTGGATAAAACGGTCAATGTACTCGGCGTAAACACGCCAGCATTGTTACATGAAAAAGAACAAATCAACTCTTCAAAGAGTAAAGTTGACCGTTTTGCTAACCTCACAGGTGGCACAGCTACGGTCTTTGCTCTCGCTGGAGATGATTTTGTCCGTATTGCAACCTCCCTTAAAAAACCCGATGGCAGCCGCGCCTTAGGTACCTTTTTAGGTAAAACCCATCCAGGTTATCCGACCTTAATCAAGGGCGAGGTTTATGAAGGTTACGCCAAACTTTTTGGTAAAGACTACATGACCGTCTATCGACCCATTAAGGATCTGCAAGGAAAAGTGATTGGTATCTTATATATCGGTTTTGAAATCACGCAATCCTTAACCCAATTACAAAAAGCGGTGAATAAAATCACTCTAGAAGAAACTGGCCATTTCCTCTTAATGCGTAAGATAGACAACGTTCTCGTCGCTCATCCCAAATTTAATACTGGCGAACCTGTGACGGAGTCTATGCTTGATGGCTTAACCCTCAGCCAAGCCACCCAAGATCAAGCTGAATGGCGTTATAGCAACAGCAAAAACCAACCGATGTTTGCTTACAGCCAAAGTGTTAGCGGTTGGAACTGGATGCTGATTGGCCAAGTTAACGCAAATGAATTAAATGAAGAAAGCCTTCTCTTATTGACGATCAATGCCATTGTGGCCGTCTCAGGCATAGTGTTAATTACCGTACTACTGTCCTTAGTGCTACTGCGCTCACTCAAGCCTTTGCACACACTCCAACACCATATGGAAATCTTAGGTTCAGGAGATTTTAGTCACCACCTCCCCGCATCAGCTTTAGATAGTCAAAACGAAGTCGATAAGATCACCACAAGTGTTTCCACTATGTCATCGGAACTGCGTCAATTAATCAGTGCCTTGCAAGCGTCGGTGCAGAGTATTGAACAGCAGGCATCAAAAGCGCAGCGTATTGCCAAACAAAATGGCGAAGAAGCTCAAGCGTTGATGCAACAAACGGATCAAATTGCTACGGCAATTGAGGAAATGTCCACTTCAATCCGCGATGTAGCAAATCACGCTCAAGAGGGTGCAACTCAAAGCCAACAGGTCGATATCGCCGCAAAAGAAGGTCAACAACAACAAGTACGCTTAGTACAAGACCTACTTAAATTAAGCCAACAGCTTAGTCAAAGTCACCAAGCCGTAGAGAAAGTTAGCCAAGAAAGTGAAGCGATCAGCAAGGTCACAGAAGTGATTAACAGTATTGCCGAGCAAACCAACCTACTTGCTCTCAACGCGGCCATTGAAGCGGCCAGAGCTGGTGAACAAGGGCGTGGTTTTGCCGTGGTCGCAGATGAAGTCCGCACTTTAGCTCAACGGACGCAATCATCGATTTTGGAAATTGGTCAAACAATCGATAAGCTTCAAAGCCAAGTTAAAACGACAACAAACCAAATGTCGCAAAGCCATCAACTGGGTATTACATCGGCAAATCAAGGGGAAGAAACAGGCAAACAACTTGAGGAAATTACCCGCAGGATTGGAGAACTCGCGATTAGCTCGCGCAATATTGCTTCTGCGACTGAGCAACAAAGCAGTGTTGCCCAAGAGATCACCCATAATCTGCATCAAATTAGTGAGCTTGCCAATGAAGGAGAGCATAGAGCGGCTGAAACAGTAAACTCGGCAAATGAGTTATCTTCCCTCGCCGTCGCGCTTAAGCAGCAAATTAGCCAATTTAAGGCTTAACCAATACTGCTAAAATTAAGCCCCAAACTCTAAATGCCGCCCAACTGGGCGGTATTTTTTATCACTTTATCAAAGCCTAGTTGATGTATTGAGGCAAGATGTTGTTCGCTCTAGCCATTTCGACCTCGTAAAACGCGCAGCAATGTGCCGTAACTCTCCTCACACAGCAAGTGACAAATAGCGAACGAGCCAGACGCCTGTTTGACTAGCGTTTCTGCGGCATTATCGTTCGTTTAGGTAACATCAAACTCCGACATTACCTAGCATCCCTCCAACCGCTGATCCCCTAACACATCAGCACGCAATAGAAACTTTGCCTCTCATGTTGTTACGATTGATTTAACCATTTTCAACGGCACAGACTTATCCCTGCTATCGATAATTTCAGTCATAATCTTCTCTCCTTAAACAGGCTTATTGTCTATGCATGCGAATAAGCAGCGTGTTTAGGATTAGCGTACTGGTATTTTTTTATTCCAATAAAAAACCCTGCAGATGCAGGGTTTTAGATGATTTACGCTGTTGGAGTTTAGCGATTACTCAGCGTCATCGCTTGAGCGGTCCATATTCTCCGTGTTTTCAAGCCACAGGGCGTTGATCACACCAAAAGAACAGGCTAACAAAACCCCTAATATCCACGTGAAATACCACATAGTAGATGCTCCTTAATTCTAATAGAGTGAGGCTTTGTTATCTTCAATATGTTTGCGGTTTAAACGACCAAACATCTTGAAGTAAGTCCATACAGTGTAACTTAACACGATTGGAACGAAGATAATCGCCGCCCAAGTCATCACAGTTAATGTCATTTCACTCGCAGTCGCATCCCACATGGTTAAGCTCACGTTAGGATCTAATGAAGATGGCATAACGAATGGGAACATTGCTGCACCACAAGTTAAGATCACCATCGCCACAGTCAGCGAGCTAAATAAGAATGCGAAACCTGAACGATTTAAGCGACTCACCACAATCACTAACAGTGGTAATGCCACACCTAATACTGGGAACAGCATAGTAATAGGATACTTATCGTAGTTAGCTAACCAAGCACCAGACTCAACGGCTACGGTTTTCAGCGTTGGGTTTGACAATGCATGGTGGTCAAGGGTTGAAGTGATAACATAACCATCAATACCATTGGCTAACCACACACCCGCAGCGGCAAATAATACTGCCACTAACAGTGCACATAGCTGAGTCGCATTCGCGGCACGTACACGCAGCTCACCGTCGGTCTTCATTTGCAGCCAAGCAGCGCCTTGCATCATAAACATGCTCACGCTCACTAAGCCCGCCAGTAAACCGAATGGGTTCAACAGGCCAAATAAACCACCGTGATAAGTCGCACGCAGGAACTCATCGAAATTGAATGGTACACCTTGGAGTAAGTTACCGAAGGCCACACCGATGATCAGCGGTGGAATAAAGCCACCACAGAACAACGCCCAGTCCCACGATTTACGCCATTTTGGATTTTCAATCTTAGAGCGATAGTCAAATCCAACTGGACGGGTATACAAGGCAAACAGCACTAACATCATGGCCACATAGAAGCCAGAGAAAGATACTGCATATACCATAGGCCATGCCGCAAATAAGGCACCACCTGCGGTGATTAACCATACTTGGTTACCATCCCAATGGGGGGCAATAGTGTTGACCATAATACGGCGCTCAGTATCGTCTTTACCGATAATCGGTAATAGTGCACCCACGCCCATGTCAAAACCGTCAGTGACCGCAAATCCGATGAACAGTACGCCGATCAGAGCCCACCAGATAACTCTCAATATTTCATAATCAAACATAATGAAATCCTCTGCTTAGGCTTCTAGTTTCTCGAAGTGATAACGACCAGTCTTTAAACTGCTAGGGCCAAGACGGGCAAACTTAAGCATCAAGAATATCTCGATCACCAGCAGCACAGTGTAGAACAGTGAAATCGAAATAATACTGAACCACAGATCCCCAGTCGTTAGACTCGAAGCAGACATAAAGGTCGGCAGAACCTCAGAGATGGTCCAAGGTTGACGGCCATATTCCGCCACAAACCAACCACACTCGATCGCAATCCAAGGTAATGGCAAGCTAAAGAGTGCCGCTTTAAGAACCCATTTCTTCTCTTCGATTTGATGACGTGTGCTTTGCCAGAAGGCCGCCGCGAACACAATCAACATCACAAAGCCTAAGCCAACCATCACACGGAAGCTCCAGAAAATCGGTGCCACGTTCGGGATAGAATCCTTCGCAGCCGCTTTGATTTGCTCTTCTGTCGCATCTACAACATTGTCGGTATAACGCTTCAGCAATAAGCCGTAACCTAAGTCAACTTTCGCCGCTTCGAACGCTTCACGTAGCTCTGGAGACTTGTCACCAGCGCGCAGTTTCACCAGCATCTCATAGGCTTTCATACCATTGCGAATACGCACTTCGTGTTCAGCCACTAAGTCACGCAGACCAGTCACTTCTTCATCTAAAGAACGTGTTGCCACGATACCCATAGCGTAAGGGATCTTCACCGCGAAATCGGTGTGCATGGTTTCTTGATTTGGGAAACCAACCGCAGTAAAGGCCGCTGGAGCAGGCTCTGTATGCCACTCAGCTTCAATTGCCGCTAACTTAACGCGCTGCGCTTCACCCACTTTATAACCTGATTCGTCACCCAAAACGATAACAGACAGGATAGATGCCATACCAAAGCTGGCGGCAATCGCAAATGAACGACGGGCAAAAGGTAAGTCACGTTTCTTCAGAATGTAGTAAGAGCTGATCGCTAATACGAACATTGCACCTGTTACATAGCCAGAAGCCACAGTGTGAACAAACTTCACCTGTGCAACAGGGTTGAAGATAACATCAGCAAAGCTGGTCATTTCCATACGCATGGTTTCGTAATTGAACACGCTACCCACAGGGTTTTGCATCCAACCGTTTGCTACCAGAATCCACAGAGCGGAGAAGTTGGAACCAAAAGCCACCAACCAAGTTGTCGCTAAATGTTGACGTTTTGAGAAACGATCCCAACCGAAGAAGAACATACCTACGAAGGTCGATTCTAAGAAGAATGCCATTAAACCTTCGATGGCCAGCGGTGCACCAAAGATGTCACCTACATAGTGTGAATAGTAAGACCAGTTAGTACCAAACTGGAATTCCATTGCTAAACCTGTTGATACACCCAAGGCAAAGTTGATACCAAACAACTTACCCCAGAACTTAGTCATATCTTTATAAATTTGTTTATCAGTCATCACATAGAGTGATTCCATGATAGCCAGCAAAAATGCCAACCCCAAGGTTAAGGGAACAAACAGGAAGTGATACATGGCTGTCAGCGCAAACTGTAGCCGCGATAGCTCAACAACCTCTTCAACAATCATCGGTGACTCCTTACGTGGTGCGTCCAATTGCTACGACAACATGAGCCATTCATAGCAAGTGCCTTTGTAGGATAGTGAGTTTTCATTTTGTGTTTATAGCTGAAGCCAGTATAAACCGTTAAATATCATCTTTTTCATTACATCGAGGCAGCAAGGCCTAAAAATCCCCTTTTTCCTTGCATACTGAGACCCTAGTCACACTATCGCTCGGCTTTGAGACTTCCACCTCACCACCCAATCCTACAAATGATCCCATCGATATAAATATCAGATAGTTAAGATATTTAATCGCTTTCATTTGTGAGTATTTTATACCACCCGCCTTTGATTCAAATCAATCAAACTCAGGGGTTTAGATGGGTTTTGCGGCAGGGCACACACTTCACTTTGACACCCTGTTGACAGGAAAGCAAATATGAAGTAGAGAACAAGATTGAAAGAATTAAAAAATAAACTTTTAAGCACTTTAAAACAAATTCATACCATAACCAGTAAAAACAACAAAAAACAAATAAAAAACAACATTAACACTAATAAAACAATAATCATAAAAAATGAAAATATGCAAAATAAACCAATATAAACAATAATTTGAAAAGATAAAAAAGCTTAACCCAAAAATAAACCAACTAACATTAATTAGTTTTTTTAATGATTAATTGTATTTTTTCTCGTTTGAGAGTGACGATGGGATTGGTTAATATATCTCCTGTGTTAAGGAGACGGTTTGGTACGACTGGTGAAGTGTCCCAGACAAGCCCAACTCCGCGCACATAGGTCTAACTTTGGTGTGGAGAAAGAGATATGACAAACTTATTCGAACGTCTGGTTAACAGCTATAAGCGTGTTTTTGTTGAACTTTATACAGCGCATGAGCTGTAATCGTTCACCGCTTACTCTGAAATAATACTGATTTGATTTGAAGTTTTGTTAGCGCAAAACGAGCCCCCTTCTCGATGAGTTGGGGGCTTTTTATTTTTATTGTCCGCAGATGGCTGGCATTAAAGCAGTTAAAAAATGGCAATAAGGTTTTGTTTCACTTGTGTGAACTACTTATTAAGAGGTATTTAGCTGATTAAGTCGGTATTTTTCAAATTGATTGTATTAGAATAAACGCATGCAAAGCTAACATATTAAAATATATTATTTTTTTAAAAGATGCGTTTTATATATAAAAAAGGAGCGAAAATTTTCGCTCCTTTTTAGTCACTTAAGTGATAGTTTTATCAATAAAAACCTTAGCCTAAGTTGACTCGCGCATTGCGGAACATCCGCATCCATGGGCTGTCTTCACCCCAGTTATCTGGGTGCCACGAGTTCGCAACCGTTCTAAATACACGCTCAGGGTGTGGCATCATCAAGGTCACACGGCCATCAGTAGTACAGATACCGGTTAACCCGTTTGGCGAGCCGTTCGGGTTTTGTGGGTATTGAGTCGCGATCTCGCCTTTACCATTTACAAAACGCAGCGCAATGGTGCCAGAGGCTTCGGCTAACGCTAAGGCTTGAGCGCTGGCAAATTCTGCATGGCCTTCACCGTGGGACACAGCGATTGGCATACGTGAACCCGCCATACCTTGGAAGAACAATGACGGACTTTGTTGCACTTCAACTAAGCTGAAACGTGCTTCAAAACGCTCTGAACGGTTACGTACAAAACGTGGCCAATGCTCGCTACCAGGAATAATTTCCTTCAGATTTGACAGCATTTGACAGCCGTTACACACGCCGAGCGCAAAGCTTGAGTCACGTTCAAAGAAACGTGAAAACTCATCGCGAGCACGCTCGTTAAACAGAATCGACTTAGCCCAACCTTCACCGGCACCTAATACGTCACCGTAGGAGAAGCCACCACAGGCCACTAGACCTTGGAACTCTTCAAGGCTAATGCGGCCTGACAGAATGTCAGACATATGCACGTCGCGGCTTTCAAACCCTGCGCGATCAAACGCAGCAGCCATTTCGACATGGGAGTTTACGCCCTGCTCACGCAGGATTGCCATTTTAGGTGCAGCACCTTTAAGGATATAAGGCGCAGCAACGTCTTCACTTGGGTCAAAGCTTAACTTAACCGTTAAACCTAAGTCAGTTTCATCCTGCTTAAGCTTAAATTCTTCTAATGCACAGGCTGGGTTATCACGCAGCGCTTGCATACGGTAAGTGGTTTCTGACCACACAGTGCGCAGTGCAACACGGGTTTCACTGAACACTTCACGCTCACCCTCTTTAATGGTGATGCGTTGATCATCGGCTAGCGTTCCGATCACATGGCAAGGTACGCCAGCGATGGCAAACTGAGCGGCGATTTTGGCAGCGTTATCGCGGCTCACTTGCAGCACAGCGCCAAGCTCTTCATTAAAGAGTATTTCTAAATCAGTGCCCTGTAGATCTTCTATATCAATGTCTAAGCCAGTGTTACCCGCAAAGGCCATTTCCACCAAGGTTGTGAATAAACCACCATCGCTACGATCGTGGTAAGCAATCACTAACTTATTAGCCACCAGCTTTTGCATGGTTTCGAAGAAACCACGTAACAGTGCAGCATCGTCTAAGTCTGGTGCGACATCGCCTAACTCACCGTAAACCTGCGCTAAACAAGAACCGCCTAAGCGGTTTTGGCCCGCGCCCAAATCAACTAGCAATAAAGAGGTTTCACCTTTATCGCTGCGCAGCTCTGGCGTCACGGTATTACGAATATCCTGCACCACACCAAAGGCCGTGATAACCAATGACATTGGTGATGTCACGGTTTTATTCACACCATCTTGCTGCCATGCGGTTTTCATCGACATGGAGTCTTTACCGACAGGAATGGTCAGGCTAAGTTCTGGACACAGCTCTTCACCGACGGCCTTAACCGCTTCATAAAGACCCGCATCTTCGCCAGGGTGACCTGCGGCCGACATCCAGTTAGCCGACAGTTTGATACGTTTGAACGAACCAATATCCGCACCCGCGATGTTCATAATCGATTCGGCCACCGCCATACGGGCAGAGGCGCCAAAATCGAGCAGTGCCAGCGGCGTACGTTCACCCAGTGACATGGCTTCACCGGCGTAGGTGTCAAAGCTTGCCGCCGTTACCGCGCAGTCAGCCACTGGCACCTGCCATGGGCCAACCATTTGGTCACGGTTCACTAGACCCGTTACCGTGCGGTCACCAATAGTGATCAGGAAGGTTTTGTCCGCCACTGTTGGCAAGCTAAGAATGCGTTTAACCGCATCTTTAATATCGATATTGCTTTGCTCAAGTGCAGGTGAAACCGCCTTTTTAGACACCACATTACGGCTCATCTTAGGTGCTTTACCTAATAACACCTCGAGTGGTAAATCGATGGGATTGTTATCGAAATGGCTGTCGGCTAGGGTTAAATGCTGCTCTTGCGTCGCCTCGCCCACTACCGCAAACGGTGCGCGCTCACGCTCACAAATTGCAGTAAATAAAGGCAAGTCTTCGGCAGCAACCGAAAGTACATAACGTTCCTGCGATTCGTTACACCAGATCTCCAGCGGGCTCATGCCCGGCTCGTCCGATGGCACATTGCGCAGATTGAAGATACCACCACGGCCGCCATCATTCACTAACTCAGGGAATGCGTTAGATAAACCACCCGCGCCCACATCGTGGATAAATTGGATTGGGTTTTTATCGCCTAACTGCCAGCAGCGGTCGATCACTTCCTGACAGCGGCGCTCCATTTCTGGGTTTTCACGCTGTACTGACGCAAAGTCTAAATCTTCGCTCGATTGACCTGACGCCATCGAAGAAGCCGCGCCGCCGCCCAGACCGATGTTCATCGCAGGGCCACCGAGTACGATCAGCTTAGCACCGACGGTGATTTCGCCTTTTTGTACATGCTCTTCGCGAATATTACCTAAACCACCCGCTAACATAATGGGCTTATGATAACCACGGACTTCTACGCCGTTGTGGCTAGAGACTTCTTGCTCATAGGTACGGAAGTAACCTAACAGGGCTGGACGACCAAACTCGTTGTTAAACGCGGCGCCGCCTAATGGGCCTTCGGTCATAATATCCAGAGCGCTAACGATGCGATCCGGCTTACCATAATTACCTTCCCAAGGTTGAACAAAACCTGGGATTTTTAAATTCGATACGCTAAAGCCAGTTAAACCCGCTTTAGGTTTAGAACCACGACCGGTTGCACCTTCATCGCGGATCTCACCACCAGAACCCGTCGCCGCACCAGGGTATGGACTGATTGCCGTAGGATGGTTGTGGGTTTCCACTTTCATCAGTACGTGCATTGGTTCAGTGTGATAGCTATAAACACCGTTTGGATCGGGGAAGAAACGTCCCGCAACCGAACCTTCCATCACAGCGGCGTTATCTTTATAGGCAGATAACACGTGGTCTGGTGTGGTTTCAAAGGTGTTTTTAATCATCTTGAACAGAGACTTAGGCTGCGCCTCGCCATCAATTGTCCAATCTGCGTTAAAAATCTTGTGACGGCAGTGCTCGGAGTTGGCCTGAGCAAACATCATCAGTTCGATATCATTTGGATTGCGGTTCAAACGGACAAAGTTTTCGACTAAATAATCGATTTCATCTTCAGCAAGCGCCAGACCCATTTCGACGTTGGCCACTTCAAGGGCTCGGCGACCTTCAGCCAACACGTTCACACTCTTGAAAGGCGCCGGTTCAGTGCGTTTAAACAGCACATCGGCCTTTGCAAAATCGTCCAGAACCACTTCAACCATACGGTCGTGCAATAACCCTTTGAGGGTTTGTTGCTGCTCGGCAGTCAAAGTGTCTGACTCCACATAATAGGCAACACCACGTTCCAAACGCTTTACCTTACCGAGACCACAATTGTGGGCGATATCAGTAGCTTTTGAAGACCATGGGGAAATTGTGCCGGGGCGGGGAGTAACAAACAGGAGTGAACCTTGGGGGGTATGGGCTTCGATAGCAGGTCCATAGGTGAGAATTTTTTCAAGTTGCTTGCGCTCATTGGTCTCAAGCAACTCGCTCAAATCCGCTAAATGAACATACTCAGCATAGATTTGGCGTACCGGAAGCGCAGCGTTTACGCAGGCCTCCATTAGCTTTTGCACTCTAAACGTCGAGAGTGCTGGGGCTCCGCGGATGATCTCCATCACGTCAATTCACCTTATATTTATAATTGCAGGGGTCAGAGATGGCGCTATTATAGGGAAATGTCTGTCACAAATCACCTGTGACCTTACGCAAAACAGTGTTTCCTATAAGATAAAAAGCAAACCTTTTTTCTTGGTTTGCACACCATTCGATACGATTTTTTTACGTAATCGGTGACAAACGGATATAATCACAGCAATGTCAGCTAGTTTATCTTAGTTACCTCACTGACCTTCTACTATTCATCTTTTTGATTTTATTTAATAAAGTGTACTTAATGGCTCGATTTCTGTTCTTGACTATCTTGGGTTTCTTACTGACTGCCTGTCAGCAAGTTACCGTGGAAGAAACAGAATACGTCCCCCATAAACTCACCGAATTAAGAGTTGGCACGCTCTATGGCCCGCAAATTTATATGACCTCGGGCCAAGGCAACAGCGGCTTCGATTACGATATGGCTGTGCTCTTTGCCGAATACCTCGATGTTCCCTTAAAAATGGTGCCCTATACCAGTCGTGTAGAGCTCTATGAAGCACTGAAAAAAAACGAGATTGATATCATCGCCGCAGGGATGACAGAAACCCCAACACGGCGCGAGCAATTCCGTTTAGGCCCGCCTCTTTATCGGGTTAATCAAGTATTGGTTTACCGTGAAGGTATGCCTACCCCCAAAGATATTACTGATTTAAAAGGTAAAATCACTGTTATTGCCGACTCAGCATTTGTCGAAACCTTGACTCAATTGCAGAAACGCCATCCGACGCTGGTATGGGATCAAGTGACAGATAAAGACAGCGAAGAACTGCTGGCAATGATCGCCAATAAAGAAATTGACTACACCATAGCCGACTCCAGTAGCGTACAAATAAACCGTCGCTACTTACCCGATCTCCGCGCTGGATTAGTACTTGAAGAGAAGCTCGACGTAGTCTGGTTATTACCCGCCAATCATAGCGATGGTTTGATGAGTCAACTGCTAGCATTTTGGCACCAAGAAAAATTAGCTGGCACACTCGATCATCTAAACGAAAAATATTTTGGCCATGTTAAACGTTTCGATTATATCGACACCCGCGCTTTCCTACGCGCTATCGAAACTGTGTTACCACGCTACCGCCAGTTATTTGAAACCCACGCCGGTGACTTAGATTGGCGAAAATTAGCAGCGACCAGTTATCAAGAGTCCCATTGGAATCCCAATGCCCGCTCACCGACTGGCGTGCGCGGTATGATGATGTTGACACAACCGACCGCCAAAGAAATTGGCATCACCAACCGACTCGATGCGGAAGAAAGTATCCGCGGCGGCGCCGCCTATTTACGGGATATGATCAACCGTTTACCCGAGTCGATTCCCGAGAGTCAACGCATGTGGTTTGCACTGGCATCTTACAATATCGGTTATGCCCATGTGGAAGACGCCCGTAAACTTGCTGAATCTATGGAGTTAAATCCCAACGCGTGGCGAGATCTTAAAAAGGTGTTACCACTGCTGCAAAAGCGCAAATACTACCAAAAGACTCGCTACGGTTACGCCCGCGGTAGTGAAGCAGTGCATTATGTGGATAGCATTCGTCGCTACTACGACACCTTAGTCTGGGTCGATAATCAGTCTCAACAGCAAAATAGTGATGACGTCGAACCCAGCGATCTCGCTTCAGAAGATACACCCGCACCAGTATCTGGCACCTTAAGCCCTGATAAGCCAAAATAGCCCAACAAATATCTGCCAAATAGTTTGAATTACGCCACAGTGTTGAAACGCCAACAGAATAAGCCTTAGCTTTTAATCTTAGATTAAGTGAATACGCGCTAAAGTGAAGCCACTTTGAGGTAAAAATGCTGCTTTATAGAGCAGATGCATCCTGGGGGGATTGCCGCATGAGATCTCTACTGATACTGTCGTAATGACAAATAAAGACAAAAATGATTGCAGCGTTAACCATTGTCTCTAACCAAAATGGTAACCCAAGCAAAGTAGCCTTAACTTAAACAATAACAAGATTGAAATGGGGTCTATATGAGAAGAAAAACCATCAATAACAATGCGTCTCGCCGTCGTACTTTACTTAAAATTCGTCATCGCCGAGTGCTGAATCGTCACAAACTGTTTTTTACCTTTCTGCAAGCGCAAAACTAAATCAAAACAATAACTCAATTTAGTCCTTAAGAAATCCTCTCCTGCTGCGCCTTTTGAGCCTGTTTTAAAGCCTTCTTTTCCTCCCGACGACGTTTAAAAAAGCGGCTCAATTGGTCGGCACAATCCTGTGCTAACACGCCAGATGTAACCTCAACTTGATGATTAAAAACGGGATGTTGCAAGAGATTAAGCACAGTTCCCGCGGCGCCCGTTTTTTCATCCCGAGCCCCAAATACCACTCTAGCAATACGGCTATGCACCATAGCGCCAGCACACATGGCACAAGGCTCGAGGGTCACATATAAGGTCGCATCAAGGAGCCGATAGTTTTCAACGGTTTGCCCAGCGGCGCGCAAACAGAGGATCTCAGCATGGGCACAGGGATCATGCTGACTGATAGACAAGTTATATCCAGCTGCAATTTGCTGGCCATCCTTTACTAACACCGCCCCCACTGGCACCTCGCCTTCAGCCTCGGCCTTCTCAGCCATGGCCATCGCGACCCGCATCCAATGCTCATCAACTTTTGATTGGTCAAAATGGGGTGAGTCCAAACTGACAGGCGCTTTTTCTACAGAGGATAACGAAACGACATCTATTTCAGCCTGTTTCGATTGCACTTGTTCAGATTCCGCTTGTTTAAATTTCACTCGTTTTTTCCCACTAAAAACATTCACTCACAACTGAATACGGCAATTATACCTATAACCAATAAAAAAGGCGCACTTGGCGCCTTTCACTGGATCAGGATTGAGCCCTCTCGATTGTTGCTTGAGTAGATAATAGGCTTTCATCTTTCTCGGAATTGGACCTGCAGAATTCGGATAGAGTAGCCTTTATTCAAACCGCTGTTCGCGTTCCTCATCATCCCGCTGTTCACGCAATTTCTCATACTCGATCCACTCAACCAGTTTTGCTGACACCGATTTAGCGGCCATCGCAATATTCGGATTCCCATGTTCAACTAACCCTCTAATAGCATCCGCTCTAGGTTGCATCGCATTTGCTCGGCTACCAGACCAAGATGAAGGAGTAACACGTTCAGCGAATACCTCCAGTATAGCGACCGGATCAGGAGCCACTTCCAACAGCCTGATGGCTGATTCCGATATTGTTATTGTCCCTTCATCCTTTGACCAAAGGCGGACACCCTTCGCGACAGCAACCCATACTCTGGTCTCGTTTCGACTACGACACCACTCAATCAAATCGTTCACATCAATTTTAGCGAGAGGAGTCCGACGCAAACCACCACGGCTAATAAAAAAGAGTCGCCAACGTTGTTGTTCTTCAGTTCCCTCAAAAATACGATCGAGGAATGCTTCTGACATCAATGCGGCGGTCGTCTCAATAGTCTTTTCAAAGTCATGAATGTAGCCATAGTTCTCATCAACAACAGAAAAAATCGTATCCAACCACTCTAGCTTTTCGGCTTCGTTACCATCGAAACGCAAAGCAGCACTGACGACCCGAGCCATATGATGATCCATAGACCCACCAGAATCGCGGTCACTGCTTGAAAACCTCTGTATAGCTGCCCTTAGGCCAACTAGTCGAAAGTCTGGACCAAGCGAGTCCACTACTTCCTTTTCGCCATATAGTCTCATGGTTAGAGCTTTTAAAACTACTTCATCACCATTTGACTTACTCAGAAGTCGCTGAGCAAGATCAAGAACACGGGCTCTAGGCAAATCAGCATAGTCGCCCCTCCATAAGATTGGCTCATACATCCAGGAGCTTGTGTCAGTATCTTCCAACAACGCTATACAGCGATCTAAATCGATTTCAGTAAACTCCCGCCGAGGGTGCAAGCCGACTAACACGCGTCGAAGTTTAGGATGTTGTGCGCACTGGTCGAGTAGCTCTTGGGTTAGAGCTGGATTGACGGAATCAGCAGCTTCAATGAAGCCGCCGAAGACTGAAAATCCTCTATTAGCTTCGGGTTGTAGTCCCAATTGATCAATGAGTTGCTGCCAGTTGACCCGCAAATCATGTGCCCCTTTCGCCAAGCCCCTCCCAAATGCGGTGCGATAGGGCATCCAATCGTTGGAGAACAGGTTACACCCCAACTCGTCAAGCTCATGCTCTGATGCGGCGAAGTCCTCACCCAATTGAAGCGCCTTGGCTTCAAGTCGCTTCTCAGCTTCGCTATGCTTGTTGGTGTCTTCATGATCAAAATCAACGTCAAGCGCCCAATAGTAGTGCTCATTACTGAGCACATATGTCATTATTTCCGAAACCAAGTCATGAGGTTCCAACTCCCTCTCCAATGCGGCAAGGTTGTCCGGCAGCGGCTCAATATTATCTTCACCATCTCGCTTGGTATGGTCGAAATAGATCGTTGAACGCACCGCTTTCCACCCCTCACCCCAAGGGTAATGCGCATGTAACTTGCGCGCGGCATCGATAAGTTTTTCCCTCATTGCAACTTGTCGCCACATGCCTCTAAAAGCTTTCGCCAGGGTCTGTCTTGCGAGATCTTCAAGAGTCGAATTACTAGAGGTTCCCAGTTTGACAGCAACGTCGATAAAGGCGCTACGCCACTGCACAAGCTGATCGTTATTGGGTTTAAATCCATAGTCTCTTGGGCGAGCACCAAACTCATGTCCCCCTGACCCACTCCACCGCGCTTCTAAGGCAGTAGAGAGCATCCTTAAACCCAGCGACCTACGTCCAGCAACACTTGATGAAAGACATTCATTCATGACCGCAACGCGCTGTTCTAAAGTAGCGTGGGTGCCAGAGAGATATGCCTGGAAGAACTTTGTTATCTGGTTTCGCACCGAGGCATTATTATTACTTTCCTCTTCTAAATCAGCCAGATGAATGAGCAATCTAATGCACCGTTCAAAGGTGCTCGGTTCATACGCCAGCAATAGCAGAAGATTGATAATTGACGTTCGCCGAGATTTATAACCCGGTTTCATGCCCTCAAAATCAGAGGAGATAAGTACCGCTTCAATCCTGTCGAGCAGAACTTCAGGCGCTACTGGTGCGATATAATCCAGCATTCGTGCCGATATATCGTTTAATTCTGTTATCCGCCCCAGCAATCCATCGGGTTGAAGCCAAGTTTCAACGATCTCTTTCGCCACAGGATGATCGTGCAACAACCCTAGCCTATGTGCGAAAGACATGAGTAAGCGTTGACGGTCAGGGGCTTCAAAGGTTTCTCTGAGTTGAGCAACTGGGATATTATTCAGTGCCGACATAGCCAACTTATTGGCAATGGCATGGGGCAAAATAGCTCTCCAATAAGCCCTCTTCTGTACTATATGGCGGTTTGATAACTTGTTGACTGACCGAGACAACTGGCTTGAGGAATACCCAAAGTTCGAACCCAATACCTCAAGTTCGTTTTGGCCTTTCCCAACAGTTGCTACCGAGAATGAATATACCAGAGACAGAATTTCAGCGTGCTCACGCAGGTTATCATCAGGGCCTTTACGCTGCTCAAACAAGCGATCAAACAACTGAATATCAGAAAGCTGAGCTAAACTCTCACCTTCCTCAACCCTCTCGGCAATAGCCAGAGATACCCTCGAATTACCATCAGCAAACGCGGCAATTCGGCGGGCGTTATTCTGGCCGATTTTAGGGAAACGGCGCAGCAGAAGCTGTTCAGCCACCTCAGGCCCTACTGCTTCTATATGGATGACCTCAGTGGTCTGAGGCTTATCGTCTCTGATGTCATATTCAACCGTGATAAGGCTGACCTTTGTACCTTTGGCAGAGACTTTACTGGCTAGTAAGGTGTGCAATTCAGAAGGGCAATTATCAAGGACCATAATAGCCCGTTCCCCCTCTGCAATCAGCCTATCTAGCATTGCTGTAGCAGAAGGCTCCGGGCTTTCACCTGTGTCGACATAGACTGCGATAGTCCGGTCAAGCGCATCTGTGCCAACTGTCTCATCGAAAAGTGCCTGTACGATTCTGGTCTTTCCAACGCCAGATAACCCAGTGATGCGAACCGCCTTTCTAGTAGAGCGAATAAGATCTCGCATCGGTGCAATGGCGTCATTAATGCTGAGCTGTTGCCCCCTGCCTGACGGCAGAGTGACGGTCACCCCTGGTGCTGAAATCAAGGTGTCCAGCGCCCCCTCTGGTGGATTACTCCATGCGCCGTATGGCTGCCAACCGGAATATCCCTGACCGAGATTTCTTTTTGTCCAGAGCATGACTGACGGATGTTGCCGTACCCATTGAGCCAGTTTAGAACGGTCGTAGAAGTCCAAGTAAAGATTGTCACTATTAGGATCATCCGCTACGGCATCTCGCATAGCTTTGAGGCGATCCCTCTTCATAAGAGGAGAGCAATCATCACCTAAGCTGACAATGATATAGCTCCCACCTTTTTTAGCATGTTCAGAGATGGTCGGAGACAGTTTCCCTGCGGTGACCATTTCCTTGGTAATTGCACCCCTCGGCATCGAATGCTTTTTTGCCTGAAGAATTGTGTTGGGCCTTTCGAGAAAACCTGTGCTCAGCTGAGCGACAGGGACTTGAACGTGAATATCAATCCCACCATCAGCAGCATTAATTGAACCTGACCAGTTTACATAGGCAGGGCTAAGCCCCTGCGCTGCTATTTCAGCCTCGGCGAGGCGAGCAATCAACTCTTCGAGCAGAGTATCAGAGAGTCGGAGTAATTCGTCTTTCTCAATATCAAAAATTGCCACGGTAATCCTCAGCTGAACATTTTGTTAACTCTATCTAGAGCAAGATAATTTTATCGGATAATCAAGAATTCGATAATAACAGCTCTTAGCCTAATGATTAAAAAGAAGTTTAAAGAGAAAAACCTTATCAAGAGATGTGTTAACTCAAATAGTGGTACACAATCCCGCATTGGAAAGAAAGTGCTGTCTTATATTATTACTCAGTTAAAGGACTGCAATTTGCGTCCGAAGCAATACTGACTGCTTCAGATTTTTGGATCACCTTGTTTTTTTAGAAAAAATATCGTCATCCCAATAAAAATGCCAGTCAATAAAATGACTGGCATTGAGATAAATCATAAATAGTATTTTATTAGCTATTTATATTTGGGCTATTCCCATTCGATGGTTGCAGGTGGCTTACCTGAAATATCGTAAACTACGCGGGAAATACCGTCGATTTCATTGATGATGCGGTTTGATACGCGGCCAAGGAAATCATATGGCAAATGTGCCCAGTGCGCGGTCATAAAATCAATGGTTTCAACGGCACGCAGTGACACCACCCAATCGTATTTACGGCCATCGCCCATTACACCGACAGAGCGAACCGGTAAGAACACGGTAAAAGCTTGGCTGACTTTGTTATAAAGATCAGCTTTGTGCAGCTCTTCGATGAAAATCGCATCGGCGCGGCGCAGCAAATCACAGTATTCTTTCTTCACTTCGCCAAGTACTCGTACACCTAAGCCTGGGCCAGGGAACGGATGGCGATAAAGCATGTTGTATGGCAGACCTAACTCGAGACCAATCTTACGCACTTCATCTTTAAAGAGTTCACGCAGTGGCTCAACTAGACCTAGCTCCATATCATCTGGCAAACCGCCAACGTTATGATGCGACTTAATTACATGGGCTTTACCTGTGGCGCTTCCAGCGGATTCTATCACGTCTGGATAGATAGTGCCTTGGGCTAACCATTTAGCGTTAACGCATTTCTTGGCTTCTTCGTCGAAAATTTCAACGAATACACGGCCGATGATTTTACGTTTCGCTTCTGGATCGGCTTCGCCTTTCAGCGCGTCAAGGAAGCGGTTTTCCGCATCCACATGGACAATATTGAGACCGAAGTGGTCGCCAAACATTTCCATCACTTGCTTGGCTTCGTTCAAACGCAGTAAGCCGTTATCGACGAATACGCAGGTCAGCTTCTTACCAATTGCGCGGTGCAGCAGCATGGCCACGACAGATGAATCCACACCACCAGACAGACCTAAAATCACTTCATCATCGCCAACTTGCTTTTTCAAGCGCTCGATGGCGTCTTCGATGATTGAAGAAGGTTTCCAGTTGGCCGCACAACCACAGATATCTAAGGCAAAGTGCGACAGCATACGCATACCTTGACGGGTATGGGTTACTTCAGGGTGGAACTGCACACCGTAGAAACGTTTTTCCTCACAAGACATGGCCGCGAATGGGCAAGTATCGGTTTTAGCTACGGCCACAAAGCCTTCAGGGATCGCCGACACTTTATCGCCATGGCTCATCCACACATCCAGCAGGGACTTACCATCGCTGCTAACGGCATCTTCAATACCTTTAAACAGGGCAGATTCGGCAAGCATTTCAATCTGGGCATAACCAAATTCGCCTTCACCCACGCCTTGGATCACTTTACCGCCAAGCTGTTCAGACATGGTTTGCATGCCATAGCAAATACCAAGAACTGGTACGCCAGCATTGAACACATATTCAGGTGCGCGGGGAGAGTTATCCGCAGTCACGCTTTCTGGGCCGCCTGCGAGGATAATGCCGTTCGGGGCAAACTCACGAATTTGGGCTTCTGTCACATCCCATGCCCATAACTCACAGTAAACACCAATTTCACGGATACGACGGGCAATCAGTTGGGTGTACTGAGATCCAAAATCGAGGATCAGTATCTTATGCTCATGAATATCGCTCATGGATAACCTTTATTTCATCTATTGTTTTAACTTAGCTCAAGACCAGAAGTGCAATCTTGAGGGCATACGGATCTTAATACTGGGGCGGCTAACTGCCGCCCCAGTATTACAAACGCTTAAGAACCTGAACGATAGTTCGGCGCTTCTTTAGTGATAGTCACATCGTGCACGTGGGACTCGCCCATGCCCGCTGAAGTAACTTTCACAAACTGGGCTTTTTCATTCAGCTCTTGGATAGTGGCACAGCCTGTTAAACCCATGCATGAACGTAAACCACCCATATGCTGATGGATGATTTCCTTCAGCTTACCTTTGTAAGGTACACGGCCTTCAATGCCTTCTGGCACAAGCTTGTCAGCAGCATTGTCAGATTGGAAATAACGATCGGAAGAACCTTGAGACATGGCGCCTAAAGAACCCATACCGCGGTATGACTTATAGGCACGGCCTTGATAAAGCTCGGTTTCGCCCGGCGCTTCATCAGTACCTGCGAACATTGAGCCCGCCATAATGCATGATGCACCCGCCGCTAACGCTTTGGCTAAGTCGCCAGAGAAACGCACACCGCCGTCGGCGATAACAGGGATACCTAATCCTTTTACGGCTTCGGCCGCATCAGAAACCGCAGTAATTTGTGGCACGCCCACACCCGTCACGATACGTGTGGTACAGATAGAACCAGGGCCAATACCGACTTTAACTGCGTTAACGCCGGCTTCAACTAAGGCCAATGCGCCTTCCGCTGTCGCCACGTTACCACCAATAATTTGTAAATCTGGGTATTTAGCGCGGGTTTCACGGATACGTTGGAGTACGCCTTCAGAGTGGCCATGGGAAGAGTCAATCAGTAGCACGTCAACGCCGGCTTTCACCAGCGCATCGACACGCTCTTCGTTACCCGCACCCGCACCCACAGCAGCGCCCACACGTAAACGACCTAACTCATCTTTACAGGCGTTAGGTTTACGCTCGGCTTTCTCGAAGTCTTTAACTGTGATTAAGCCTTTCAGCTTGAAGTTATCATCGACAACTAACACTTTTTCGATACGGTGAGAGTGCATTAATTTTTGCACTTCATCTAACTTAGTGCCTTCGGCAACCGTGACTAAACGCGCTTTAGGCGTCATCACTTCTTCTACGGTTTTGCTCCAGTCAGTCACGAAACGTACGTCACGGCCAGTGATAATACCGATCAGCTCATTGGCGTCGTTGACTACAGGATAACCCGCAAAACCATTCTTAGCGGTCAGCACTTTAAGATCGGCAAGTGTGGTTGAAGGCGTTACCGTTACAGGTTGTTGAACTACACCTGCTTCGTAAATTTTAACTTTACGAACTTCTTCGGCCTGCTTTTCTATGCTCATGTTTTTATGAATAAAACCTAAGCCACCTTCCTGTGCCATGGCGATAGCAAGACGCGCTTCGGTCACAGTGTCCATAGCGGCAGACACAAGCGGAATATTCAGTTCAATGGTATTGGTCAGGCGAGTTTTAAGAATGGCGGTATTTGGGAGTACAGTAGAATGCGCAGGAACAAGTAACACATCGTCAAAAGTTAGCGCTTCTTTAATTAAACGTAGCATAGGCAACATCTCCCCAGTTGAGTAGGATTTTAGAGGTGAAATATTGCGGCGGGATTATACCTTGCATCTAGGGAGCGGTAAATGGAAAATAGTGAAAAAATCCCATTTGCGCGAGAAAACACATGCAAGTCCCTAAAAATAATATTTATACCGTCTCACGCCTCAATGGTGAAGTCAGGCAAATTCTTGAGGGACAACTGGGTAAGATCTGGCTAAATGGGGAAATTTCCAACTTTTCAGCCCCCAGTTCAGGCCATTGGTATTTAACCCTTAAAGATCATTATTCACAAATTCGCTGCGCCATGTTTAAGGGACGCAACCAAAGCGTGAGCTTTAAACCTGTGAATGGCCAGCAGGTGATCGTAAAAGGTGCGATTAGTGTTTACGAGCCTAGGGGCGACTATCAATTATTGATTGAGTCAATGCTCCCCGCAGGAGACGGCTTACTGGCACAACAATTTGAAGCGTTGAAAATGAAGCTCGCCGCGCAGGGATTATTTGCCGCCGACACTAAACGCCAGCTTCCGAAAAATATTCAACGCATCGGGGTGATCACCTCCCCCACGGGCGCGGCGATCCGTGATGTCTTGCATGTGCTTGCCCGCCGTGACCCATCGATTGAAGTGATTATTTATCCGACACAAGTACAGGGTGAAAATGCGGATATGAATATCTGCCAAGCGATAAATATCGCCAATCAACGGCTTGAGGTGGATGTATTACTACTTACCCGCGGCGGTGGCTCGTTAGAAGATTTATGGTGTTTTAACAGCGAAGCGCTCGCCCATACCATTTATAACAGCGCACTGCCCATAGTGAGTGCCGTGGGCCATGAAGTCGATACCACAATAAGCGACTATGTCGCCGATGTGCGTGCCCCCACGCCCTCAGCAGGCGCAGAGCTGCTCTCACAGGACAGTGACAATAAAAGCCAACGTTTAGCCACAGTACTTGCCCGCCTTAAACAAAGCGCAAGCCACTATCAACTCAAGCAAGAGAGACGCTTAAGTTTGCTCGAGCACAGACTGCAACGCTTAGACCCTAAACGCACCTTACAGCAATTTGAGCAGCGTTTCGATGAGATGCAATTACGGCTCGAAGCCGCACTTTCTAACAAACTGCATGGCTTAAGTCGCCGTCAGCAGCAACTGGCAAGTCGCCTCGAGCAACAATCACCAAAACATAAACTCGCACTTGAGGCCAATCGTTTGAGCTATTTAGCAACGCGTTTGCGGGACGCAATGCAAGATACCCTCAATCAAAGCGAGCAGCGAATTAAATATGCTGCCCATCAACTGGAAACTGTCAGTCCATTAGCCACCTTAAGTCGCGGCTATAGCATCACAACTGACAAAAACGGTGAAGTTATCACATCTGCAAGTCAAATCAGTCTTGGTGATACAATTACAACTCAACTGTCCAACGAGCGTCTAATGTCTACCGTTACTCGTCTCCCATAATATTAAGCCTTTATTATTTTGCAGTTTATTGGGGAGTATGTGGCAAAAAGTGATAGGCTTTCTGCCATTTACTCTGCAAGCATTAGCTGCCACGCATGACGTGCAGTTAATAAACTAAAGATTTAGTCCTAAAGGCTAAAAATATTATCTTTATATAAACGACTAACTGTCACTTGATTCCTTTTTAAACATATTAACCAATGACCTTAAATTTTTATGTTGTGAATATTTCTTTGAATAAAGGCATATTGGCCCGAGAACATTGTTTCTAGTTGGACCATGACATACTTCTAAATTAGCATTATTACTAATCATAATGTTCGGTAGCAGTCCAATACCAACACCAGACTCAATCAAACGCTCAGCAAAATCTGGCGTATCAATAATTAACTTACGCTTAAACTCTTTGTTTCGATTTAAAGCTGATGATAAATCATGCCAATGATCCCAGACTTTTGAATGAACGAGTGTTGGACAGGGGATATCAAACTGTTCATTAACTTTTTTAGCCCAACTAAACTTTAATACATCAATAACACCCTCATTAATATATCTAGAATGACTATCAAATAACCCTTCAGTAATCACTATGTCAGCATCTTCCTTATCCAGCCAACTTTTAATTGCTGTCAACTCGCCAGTTTTAATATGAAATAAATTATTGTTTATCAACTCATCTGTCAAATAAGGTGCAACATACTTTGTGTAAAGCCTAGGTTGAGTAACAATTACTATTGGTTCTTCTTCAAAAAAATATTCTACAACACTATCAAACTCTTTATAACTATTGACTATTTTTTCTGCAACCAAATACAGCTTCTCACCTTCTTTAGACAGTGAAACGCGGCCTTGCTTTCTAATAAATAGTATTGTATCAAGATCTTTTTCTAATTTTATTATTTGTCCACTTATATTAGGCTGCGTTGTCTCCAATATCTCCGCAGCCCGTGAAAAGCTGGAATATTTTGCTGAAAAATAGAAAGCATGAACAGTGCCACTGCTAATCATAGATTAAAAACCTTGATTTAAAATAATGACAATATAGTCAAAAACCTACTTCTGCCCAACAAAAATATCACAACACGTGTCAAAAGTAACAAATATCAAAATATGGTGAACTAGATCTACCATTAAAAATAGAAGCCAAAGTTTATATTAACTCTTTTATCCCAATCATCACCTACTTCAGGTAAACCTATATGATCATTATTGGCGGTAGAGAAGGTCATATTTTTACCCATAATAAAGTCGATCATTGTGTAGGTAGGACCTGCAGAAATCGCCATACCAGTGACGTTTTGCATACTGTTATCGTAGCTATCGTCATCAACATCTGGCGTCATTAAACCAAAGTCGTTGTAGAACTTAATGCTACCCCAATCTGTGTTCACGGTTTTGGCAATGTTGATGTTATAGGCTTGGCCCTTAGAAGCAATTTCATACTGCCAGCTTACTACTGACACGCCAATTTTATTAGAGTCAATAGCATCTGCAGCATCGTATTCATATTGCATGGCTTGTATTTGTAAATTCCAGCCTTTGTAGCTGCTGTCTAAATGCAATGCTACAGCATAGCGATCGCCATTGTTGCCCGTCTCGCTGTTGTAGATTTGGCCATACTGCACAGAGCCACCAAAGGTAGTCGAGCCGCCTTCGTATTCTGTTGTATAAGTTTGTCGCACGTTTAACTGGTTAGTCTCTTCATTGTGATACTCAGTGCCATTGATGGTACCGGTATACAAATCGGTCGAATAACGCTTGTTCTCGGTCGCACCATACTCAGCACTTTTATAAAAGGCTACATCTGTATGCCAACCTTGGTTTTCATAAACCACTTTAACACCTACGTCAGAGTCATCTTCAAACCCTAAGTAATATGGCAAACCAAACCACCAACTATTTGATATTAACTCTCGATTACCAAAAGGAACCTTATTAATACCAACTTGAACTTGCAGATCATCATTTACATCATAGAAACCATAACCATGTTTAATGAAATTCGTTTTTGATGACAGTCTATAATCTGCAGATATCCCCCAGTCCCCTATTTTTCCATTTAACGTTAAAGTTGCAACATCAAAATAAAAATCCCCCCCTTTATATTTTGAAGCTTGGTCATAATCTCTATAAGCATAGTTCGCTCTAACCGAACCGCCAAATTTAATTCCTTCATCTGGCGTATCCGCATAAATACTAAACGCAGACAATCCAACAATTACAGAAATAAACTTACATAATAACTTAATGTTCATCAATTACTCCAAAGACATTAAACTGAAAGAATTATATTATTCATGGAAAAATGAAATAGTTATACTAGGTCGACTTATAGCGTGCAAAGCATATATAAAATGCCTTGCACGACAACCATCATTTAGAAAGTAACAAAAATTATCTTGTACTGTAGGTTTTTAAAAATTTAACACCGTTATTTATATCAGGAGTGTAAATTCTATCTTTAGATACAAATGGAACATATTTACGGTATTCATGAAGAAATTCACTCGTACCATTTCCCATTTTTTGGCTATATTCTTTTGTTCTGATATCCATACCTTGTGTGGTATGCAACACCTCATAAGAGTAAATTTCATAAGCAATATCTGCAATTTTATCTAAGCGATTTGCAATTAAATTGACGTTACTAAAAGTTTCCTCAATACCAACAGATGTTGGTACGCCATAAATTGCAGCACTATTGGTCAGAGACATTGCTTCAGCATAAAGACCGGACATTGACTGTGCAATATTAGCAAAACCATCACCACCGACATTTTCCTTAGAAATTAAGTATGTTGTTAATTTTGTACGGTGACCGTCATCTAATTGGGTAGTACGCCAGGCTGAAATATGAATCACTTGAGCAAGTGCACGACTCAAAGACTCCAGCTGCACTGCTAGCTGGGTATTATCAAAATTAGAACCTGAGTTTACAAAAACATTTTTTCCACCAACCCGTAAACCATTAACATAATCGCTATTGCTGTACCATAAATCATCTCTTGCATCTGTATGCACTATTGGATTATCTGTCGTATGGTTGATTGCGGTATTGAGTAACTCTTTTGCTTGGCGTAATTCTTCTTTCGCTGCTGCTAAGATTTGACCTGATGATCGAAAACTTAACGGGTCCTGTAAATTTCGCTTAGCATCAACACTCCAAAGATATGAACCTTTTAAATGAGATAAAATAGATTCTGCCGCTTCATGTCCCTGTGGCCATCCTTTTGTATCGACTGTATGCCATAGAAAAGGAGACACGTTACCATTTAACGCTTCTAAACTAGACGCAATTATCACAGATGATAGATCGAGTAGATGCTCCACTTTTTTCACTGCCGTAACCGATTGTGCTTCAGCTACATTACTATTTGAGAGAATTGAAATACCATCCATCCCAAATGGCTGATATTTTTTCAATCCTAGCTCTTTACGTACCTCAGCTGAAGAGCGCCGCTTTCCTTGGTACATGACATCCCACTCACCCATTAAGGCTAAGCCGACATGTGTCACCATACTCAAATCATTTGCACCTTCTGAACCTCGTGAAGGAATTAATGGATAAACATCATTGTTGATATATTCCATGTAGGCATTGGCAGCCTCAACACTCATCCCAGTAAATCCAGCAGCCATCTGGTTCAAACGGATAACCATCGCCATTTTAGATTCAGCTTCAGGTAAAAATGGCTCCATCCCTGCTGCTTGAATTCGCATTTGCCGCTCATTAAATTTAATCGACTCTGAACGATTCGGCTCATTTTCGACCGAAGACCCCGCGACACGCTGGTCTTTCAGCGCACCATAATTAACCGTTAATCCATAAATAGATCGCCCATCTTCAGCTGCATCAATAGGTGCTTTATAAGACGCTCGAATACGCTCCCAACCTTCTTTCGAAATGTTAACATCTTCACCGGACTTAGATATTTCCCAAAGTTTATCTACAGTCAATGAAGTACCATCAAGCGTATGAGTTGCTGCGATTGATGTCATAGGTAATATAGCGGCTATTACAAGCGGTATAGTTTTTAATTTCATGGCAACGTCCTATTATTAGTTTAATATAAAAATACCTAGTTATTTTTCGAATCAAGATTAATTAAGAATCAACAAATAGAGTCTATTAAATTGGAATTACTTTAAATTTGGGAACTTCACTATATGGCAATCACTACATATAGCATGTGATGGTTTATGCTCTGAATGACAAGCTGTACACTCCAATGTATTCCGATAGTGAGCAGAGTCATGGGGTAATTTATCGTATTTATTTTCTTTCGTTGGAATTTCGTCCATTGTACCATGGCATCTAATACAAAAACTTGAATCTGGTCTTTCATTCGGGATACCGCTACCGTGACATGTTTTACAACTGCCACCTTTTCCCATCAACTTAAAATGATGTTCTTTAATGGGGACTCCACTTAAAGTATTCTCCGTAGTGTAGGCTGATAAAGATGTCATTAATAAAGCACTAACCAAACCTAATTTATGTATATATTTCATCATTATCACCTATTACACTTTTCTAATCGCAGCTTGATTTCCTGCAATTTGTCCAAACACGAGACCATCAATAGAAGAGCAACCGCCTAATCGGTCCATTCCATGTGTACCACCAGTAACTTCACCAGCAGCAAATAAGCCTGAAATTGGTTCACAAGTGTTAGAATCAATAACTTCTGCATTAGGTGTAATAGCAACGCCCCCCATGCAATAATGTAACTTGGGTGACAATCGGATTGAATAAAATGGAGGTTTTAAAATTGTTTTCTCATCTAAAGGTTTATTAAACGGATCTTTTGCTTTACCTTGAACAATCTCATTCCATTCATTTACTGAATTTTTTAATGCATCAATATCAACATCATAACGTTTAGCTAATTCATCAAGCGTTTCTGACTTTTTAATTGCACCATCACGGTAAGCCGCTTTAAAACCTTCAGCATGATTTGCCGTTGCTTCACCACAAAATACAA
This sequence comes from Shewanella sp. 8A, assembly GCF_023475945.1. Classification (NCBI taxonomy): domain Bacteria; kingdom Pseudomonadati; phylum Pseudomonadota; class Gammaproteobacteria; order Alteromonadales; family Shewanellaceae; genus Shewanella; species Shewanella sp. 8A. The sequence goes on along the minus strand of NZ_JAMDJP010000005.1, from coordinate 127,863 downwards.
ATGGCATATTCGGTTTTTCTTTCGTACCTGAGGCCAATACTGCCAACTGCGCATCCGCACGAGTTCGACGGTCTGCTAATTCATTCATGAATCTCGCGCCAGTTTTAGGGTCAATTGCGATCCCTTCTGCAAAAGCATAATCCGCAAAGAAACTCGCAGGGCCTGCGCCCTTCTCATCTGGTGTAGCCCAAGGACCTAACTGGTACATGTCTAACATTACCGGCAGGGCTCGAATAGACAATAATGACTTAATCATGGTTGCTGAAGCGCCAGGCTGAGCAGTGCTTTCAAGTTCCTGATATGCAGGCATTGTTGTTTTAATAAACTGGTGATCTTGTCCCCATCCACCAGAAGCAACAATTACCCCTTTTTTAGCCTTATAAGCGAATTTACCTCTATTGGAACCACTCTTAAAATCGTATTTTTCACTGACGACAATACCTGTCACACCACTGTCGCCACGAATGACTTCTTCAACATTCGTTCTATTTTGAAATATGATCCCAGCCTTACGAAGGTAGTTATGCATAGGAACGACAATGCCACCACCGGATGCACTTTCGGGTAAATGTGCACGTGGAGCACTATGCCCACCGAGACGAATTACCTTGTCTTGAAACTTTACGCCACATTCCATCAGCATATCGTAGGCTTTGTGCGCTTCTGTAGCTAAAGTGCGACATAGTTCAGGATGATTAAAACCACGCCCAGCTTTAAGCATATCTTTGATCATTAATTCTGCGGAGTCTTTAATTCCTAATTTTTTCTGCATCGGTGTTAATGGCATACACATCAAGCCACCACATATAGCTGAGTTACCACCAAATGCCTCCATTTTTTCTAGCACTATGATATTTTTTATTCCTGCTTTATGAGCTGAATAAGCAGCCGACAGGCCAGCAAAACCACTGCCGATAATGATAATATCAAATTCTTTATCCCAAGCTCTTCCATAATTATCGTTCGATGCTTTAATTGGAAATGCCATAGCGGCGGTGACGCCTGTTGCTAACTTAAGGAAATCTCTTCTTCCGGCCATAATACCCTCACCCATTAAATATTCTATTTAACAATCAAAAAACAAATTAATAGAAATAATAAATCGCAATAAATCTAATTTTTGGAATTAATTTTACTGCTAATTAAAAAATCGATAATCTTGTAAGCAACATTTAAAACAGGCTAACAATTATCACGATGTATGAGCATATTATTTTTATTAAACATTTGTTAATGTGACTAACGACCGCCATTTATGTCCATAAGTTTTTCTTATAATCTGAGCGTGATCTAGATCTATCTATAGGAAAAGTCGTGAGATAAATATTGATGAATAACTTTTTAGCATCAGACAAAAATTTAGTGTAAACAGCAAATAACGTCTTCAGTTCAAGAGGGGTAACTTAAAGATTTCCTGAATTAGCTAATACATTATTTGATATTAATTTCCAAATAATTATTGGAAAGTGTTAAGGCTATTTATGACAGCTCAGTTAAAAAAAAAGGAACCCTAGGGTTCCTTTTCTATTGATTCACTTAAATAAATGACTCGGTTTTTCGTTTGAGTCTTATTTTGCCTTGCGGTCTTTAATATGACTCAAGGCGCGTTTACGGCGACGCTCTTGGCTCATGGTCAGCTTTTCCACTTTGTTTTCAAACGGGTTATCACCCTCTTGGAAACGCAGTTGGATTGGCGTACCGACCACTTTTAATGAACGGCGGAAGTAGTTCATCATGTAGCGCTTGTAAGAATCCGGCAGCTTGCTGACTTGGTTACCGTGAATAACCACGATTGGCGGGTTATAACCACCGGCGTGGGCGTATTTCAGTTTCACGCGGCGACCGTTCACCAATGGTGGCTGATGGTCATCCTGCGACATTTGCATAATGCGGGTCAGCATTGAGGTGCTCACGCGGCGAGTCGCACTGTCGTAAGCTTCTTCAATCGACTCAAACAGATGGCCAACACCCGTGCCATGCAGCGCCGAAATAAAGTGAATACGGGCAAAGTCGATAAAGCCTAAACGACGGTCGAGTTCACTCTTAACACGGTCTTTAATGCCTTGGTCGATGCCATCCCACTTGTTAACAGCAATCACTAACGCGCGGCCTGCGTTTAGGGCAAACCCTAATAGGCCAAGATCTTGCTCGGCAACGCCTTCACGGGCATCGATGATAAGTAACACCACGTTAGCATCTTCAACCGCTTTGAGGGTTTTAATCACCGAGAACTTTTCAATCACTTCATGGACTTTACTGCGGCGACGTACACCAGCAGTATCGATAATCACGTATTCGCGACCATCGCGTTCCATCGGAATGTAAATACTGTCACGAGTGGTGCCTGGTTCGTCATAAACCACCACACGCTCTTCACCTAAGATACGGTTAGTTAGAGTCGATTTACCCACGTTAGGTTTACCGATGATGGCAAGTTTGATCGGTAAGTCCTGCAGACGCTTTTGCTCAGCTTCGGCTTCTTCTTCAGTGTACTGACGCTCGTCGACTTCTTCCTCTTCGCCTTGGCGCTCAATGCCCATGGCTTCAGCGTAAGGAGTTAAGGCGTACTCAATCATATTGGTTACACCGCGGCCTTGGGCAGCAGCCATTTGATAGACTTCACCTAAACCCAAAGACCAAAATTCGGCGCAGGCCGAGTCGGCATCAATACCGTCAATCTTGTTAGCCACCACAAAGGTGGTTTTTTGGCGGCTACGTAAATGCTGAGCGATAGACAAATCCGCAGCGGTTAACCCAGCACGCGCGTCGGTCATAAATAAGACAACATCGGCTTCTTCGATAGCGGCAAGGGACTGCTCGGCCATCTTAGTTTCGATCCCCTCTTCAGTGCCGTCGATACCGCCGGTATCCACCACAATAAACTCATAGCCGGATAAGAATGCTCGACCATATTTACGGTCACGTGTTAGGCCAGGAAAGTCAGCAACCAGTGCATCACGCGTACGCGTAAGGCGGTTAAATAAGGTGGATTTACCGACGTTCGGCCGACCAACAAGGGCCACTACAGGGATCATGATTTCGCCTCTAAAAAACTTTTCAATAAAAAGCCCCCGGAACACACTTCCAGGGGCTCTACAAGGATAACACTTTTAACTAAGGAAGTGTTACAACAGCTAACTTTCCGCTGCGACCTTGCACGTAGATTTTATCATCCACCACTAATGGCTGGCTGAATAATCCAGAGCTGTCCACTTGGATACGACCGACAATACTGCCTGTGCTGCGGTCGATAAAGTGCAGATAACCTTCAAAATCACCCACGACCAAATAGTCTTTATATACCTCTGGTGAAGTGAGTGTGCGATTGACCAGCTCAGAGTTGCTCCACAACTCTAAACCGTTACGTCTATCCACTGAATAGATACGACTATGGTCATCAACCAAGAACAAACTTAAACCCGCCGTAGCTAACTCATTGAAGCTTGAGTACTTACGAGTCCAAATAATCCGTCCGGTGCGCAGTTCCATCGACACCAAGTTACCGTTGTAGCTCACCGCATATAAGTTATCGCCGAGGATCAACGGTGTCATATCCACATCGGCCATACGGGTAAACTCATTGCCACCTGTAGGATTATAGATGGCTTGCTCCCACGCAGCTTGACCGTTGTTTTTGACGACAACAGCCACTTTGCCATCGGCGGTACCAATAAAGAAACCACCCGCTTCATAAGCTGCTGAACCCGTTCCCCGGAGCGTCAGGTTAGGCAACTGCATGTTATAAACCCACAGTTTTGCGCCAGTATCAACGTTATAGGCTTCAAATGAACCTGAACTGGTGCTCACCACCACAACGTCGTCAGCCACGGTTGGCTTAGATAACAATTCGCCACCCGCAATCACATGCCATAATACTTGGCCGTCTTCTGCATTCAGCGCAGCCAAAAGGCCACTCTCACCGCCGATAAAGAGCTTATTGCGTGCCGCTGTTACACCAGCGGCCAAACGTGCGCCTTTGTTTTTGGCTAAGGCGTTATCACGGAACTCTTCACTAAAATCTTTTTTCCAAACCTGTTCACCCGTTGCTTCATCAAAAGCAACGACTTCACCATAACGGTCGGCCGCAAAAATTTTACCGTAACGAACTGCAGGGGTAAGGCGAGAGTAATAATCACCAACACCATCACCTACAGAGGCGCTCCAACTTACTTCAGGAAATACTGTCGCCTGAATCGCAGTTAACTCACTTACCGGTTCTTCTTCCACATCACTAGAAGAACAGGCGGATAACATGGCTAGGCTTAACCCAGCGGCTAGCAGGTTCTTGCACCAAGACTTCATCAAGGGATCCCTTATGCTTGATTTAAGTTATCAAGTTTGATTTTAAGTGCAGGGCTGGTCACAACACCGCCGTTATCCATTGCTGCCTGATAAGCAGTTTTCGCTTTATCGGCTTGGCCTTGACGAACAAAGAAGTCACCTTTCAGTTCTTCACGTTGTGCTAAAAAAGCCTTATCAGTCACTTGATCTAGCGTGGTTAACGCAGTGTCAACTTGACCTTGTTCAGCCTGAATACGCGCTAAACGCAATGTTGCAATAGTGTCTAATCCGGCACCTGGCTTTGCAGCAATCACTTTCTTCAGAGCTTCTTCGGCCTTAGGAAAATCTTTTGCTTCCACCGCTGTTTTCGCAACGATCAGGTCTAGCAGTGATTGATAGCCCTTTTGGTCGTAATTTTTCGAAAACTCAGCCACGCCAGCAATCATAGCCGCTTCATCGCTTGATTTGGTGGTTAAGGTTTGGAACGCCTGTGATGCTTCTTCGGCCTTCACGATTTTCATGTCGGAATAAGTGTTCCAACCGTACAGGCCGCCTAAACCAACGACCGCCCCGATAACAATCGAGGTTCCATAGTCTTTCCAGAACTGTTTGATAGCATCAACTTGTTGTTCTTCTGTGCTATAAATTTCCACGCGCACGTCCCCTTATTTACTAAGTTCAGCTAAAAATGCGTTTAATGCATTTCGAGCGACCCGTTGTTGTTCGTTGTCATTGCGTAAGTATTTTACGGTAACCACACCTTCGGCGAGTTCTTCTTCGCCAATCAGTAAGGCTACTTGAGCGCCGCTTTTATCGGCACGCTTCATTTGTTTCTTCAGATTGCCACCACCACAGTGACTCATGACTCGCAGAGTGGGCAATGCAGAGCGCAGTTCTTGAGCCACTTTGATAGCTTCAACTAGGCAGTTATCCCCCATAGCGGCAACATAAACATCCACTTCAGCTGGGATATCCTGTGTCAGCGCTAAGGTTTCAAGCAGTAAAACGATGCGCTCTAATCCCATCGCAAAACCCACTGCTGGCGTTTCTTTACCACCCAGCTGCGCAACTAAACCATCGTAGCGACCGCCCGCAAGTACTGTGCCTTGAGAGCCTAAGCTATTGGTAACCCATTCAAAAACCGTGCGATTGTAGTAATCCAGACCACGGACTAAGCGCGGGTTAACTCGGTATTGGATGCCAACCGCGTCGAGGAGTTCACGCAATTGTGCAAAATGTTGTGAGGATTCTTCGCCTAAGTAATCCATCAGCGCAGGCGCATCACCTAAAATGCTTTGCACTTGGGGATCTTTTGAGTCCAATACGCGCAGCGGATTGCTGTACATACGGCGCTGGCTATCTTCGTCTAGTTTGTCCTTATGTTGCTCTAAAAAGGCAATCAAGGCTTCACGGTAAGCGGCGCGCTCGGCAGGATCGCCTAAGGTGTTCAGCTCAAGCGTCACATGCTCGCTAATGCCGAGTTTTTCCCAAAGACGGGCGGATAACATCAACACTTCAGCGTCGATATCAGCGCTACCAATACCGTAGACTTCAACACCAAATTGATGGAATTGGCGGTAACGGCCTTTTTGCGGGCGCTCATGGCGGAACATGGGGCCCATGTACCACAAACGTTGTTCTTGGTTATACAACAGGCCATGCTCGTTACCCGCACGCACGGTTGAAGCAGTACCTTCGGGGCGTAACGTCAGACTATCGCCATTACGATCTTCGAAGGTGTACATTTCTTTTTCAACAATATCAGTCACTTCACCGATAGAGCGTTTAAAAAGATCGGTATTTTCCACTATTGGAGTGCGGATCTCACTGTAACCATAAGCAACAACGCTTGAACGTAATACCGCTTCCACTTTTTGCCATAGAGGACTTTGAGTTGGCAGAATGTCATTCATTCCGCGAATCGCTTGGATCTGTTTTGCCACTGTATCGACTCGTCCGATTTCGCTAAATTAATAAAAAATGTCAGGCATTATAGGCTGTTCAACACTAAACGTAAAATGACCCCGTCAGTTTCGAGGTCTAGCTCAAGCCTTGAATGTTTTTATAACGCTTAACCTATGAGGTTATTCGGCTGCGGTTGTTACTCAGTCGTGTCTTTCACTTGGATGCGGTTAGCCATTTGGCTCGCCTTAGCGCGAATTTTCGCTTCGAGGGAATCGACTAGGTTATCATTGTCGAAACGCTCTTTTTGACGCTCACCTTCATCGTAGTAACCACTCTTACGATGACCACCCGTTAAGCCAATGTGCGACACTAAAGCTTCTCCTGGGCCATTGACCACACAGCCGATGATCGACACATCCATCGCGGTCGTCACATCTTCAAGGCGGCGTTCTAACTCGTTTACGGTGCTGATCACATCGAACTCTTGACGTGAGCAAGAAGGGCACGCAATAAAGTTAATGCCACGGCTACGGATACGCAGTGACTTTAGAATATCAAAGCCGACTTTGATTTCTTCCACCGGATCGGCCGCCAAGGAAATACGCAGCGTATCACCAATGCCTTCGGCAAGCAGCATGCCTAAACCGACGGCTGATTTCACCGCACCGGCACGGGCACCACCCGCTTCGGTAATACCTAAATGCAATGGCTGGCGAATTTGCTTAGCCAATAAACGATAAGATTCCACCGCTAAGAACACATCGGAGGCTTTTACGCTGACCTTAAATTGGTCGAAGTTCAAACGGTCGAGAATGTCCACATGGCGCATGGCCGATTCGAGCAGGGCTTCTGGCGTAGGTTCTTTGTATTTGTCCATCAGATCTTTCTCTAATGAACCACCATTAACCCCGATACGAATTGGAATGTTTTTATCACGGGCGCACTCCACCACACTGCGGATACGCTCTTCGTTACCAATATTGCCTGGGTTGATACGCAAACAGTCCACCCCATATTCCGCCACTTTTAAGGCGATACGGTAATCGAAGTGGATATCGGCAACCAAGGGCACTGACACCGATTGCTTAATCACTTTAAAAGCCTCGGCCGCGTCCATGGTCGGCACAGAGACACGCACAATGTCGGCACCCACTTTTTCTAAGGCGCGAATTTGGGCAATGGTCGCCTCAACATCAGTCGTTTTAGTGTTGGTCATTGACTGCACTGCAATCGGTGCACCATCACCAATGGGTACATTGCCCACATAAATGCGGGTTGAAGGACGTCTCTTAATGGGTGTTTCGTTATACATACTCAATACGCTCTTTTCGGTACTCTGCGTTAAGCGTGAGACTTAAGCCTGTGGGATAGTCAAACGCGCAACACGACCCTTAGGAAATTCAGCAAGACTGATGGCTTTACCATCAACCGTAAAACTAGACACAACAGTCGGCGCGCCTAAGATCACTTTAAACGGAGGCACACCACTGGCTTGAATAGTTGCGCCAGCACCTCGGACCCCATCAACAATCGCTTTGCCCTTGGCATCGACGATGTTGATCCAGCAATCACCCGTGAGTTGAATATTGATATTGGATTGTCCAGCAACCACAGGCATGGTTTGCTCACTCGAAGCCGCTGGCGTGGCACTGTTCACCGGCGCGCTGGCTGTTGGTACATTTTGAGCCGCTGCGTTTGTTACAGAAGAATTTTGTGTAGAAAGCGTGTTTTGCGCAGTCACCCCTGCCGTTTGCACCGCACCTGATGCACTTTGGGGATTATTAGGCTCACTCGCATTAACTGTCGAATTGGCAGACACCTGCCCTGCTTCCATTGCTGCCATATCACTGATATTCGGGTCAATAGTGCTAGCATCAGTATCTTTTACTGGACCATCGGTCGCCATTGAACCGTTGACCGCGATCTCACTCAAACGTGCACTCGCATCCGTTTCGGTGAGTAAAACATCACCCGGCAAGGTTTGATTCGCCGCGGCTAACTCTTCAGCGGTTGGTTTTGAAATATCGACATGAGTCACTAGCGTCGTTCGTTGCATCCACCAAAGCACAAACAGACCGAGCAACACGATGACAATAAAAAAGCTCAGCCACTTTAATTTAGTGTCACGAGCTTGATAAGTGGTCTTACGGGAAAAACTTTGCATCGCAGGCTGTGTTACATAGGGCACCTGCCTTGCGAGACAGGCTTCGATGAGCGTGTTGTCGACCCCAAGCATACGCGCATAATTTTTAACGTATCCGCGTACGTAGGTTGATGAGGCAATATTTGAAAAATCATCGGCTTCGAGATTTTCAACAATACCAGGCCGCAAATGCAGCTTCACAGCTGTCTCCGCAATGCTCAAGCCCATCTGCTCACGAGCTGTTTTGAGTACGCTTCCGAGCGTTACATTAGGCGTCGACTCAGCTTCTTCTGTTGTCACTGGTTCTACTGACGCGTTCATTTCGTTATCTTTCATTGATGCAAATTAACTCTATATTGCTTGGCTTGAGGCGATGCTGGGAATTTGGCAAGCAATAAAATGCCAAATCGCTTCATGGCAGCATCATCATTCAACGCCTGCTCAATTTTTATTCCGAGCGTTAAACTCTCTGGAGTCTGGGCCGCAACTTGGTGGTAACGCGCTAACTGGTTACGCGCATCAACATAATCACCTTTATCTATCCCAAGCTCAACCAGCTCCAGTAAAGACACCGAGCGTCTCGGGTCATACTTTAACGCCATCTGAAAATACTGTCGTGCCTTTTCTGCTCGTCCCGCGTCTCTGCTGCAAAGACCTAAGTTTTCATAACTGGATGCGGTACGCGTATATTTGGGCATTTCTATTGCAGCCAAAAACATTTTTTCAGCTTTTTCGTATTGCTTTTGTTGGCACAAAAACACCCCAAAGTTATTCATGGAATCGCCAGAGGCGTCCTTAGTATTGATAGCGTCCTGATACGCCTGTTCGGTACGTACTAAATCGCCTACGGTTTGATAGTAATAAGCCATTGCCACATGCACATCTTCGAGCTCTGGCGCATATTCGATTGCTTTATCAAGATTATACTTGGCTTGTTCCGAGTTACCTCGATTAAGGTAGGTTAAACCGAGCTGCATACGCTCCCGCGCAGCGGCAACTTTATCCAGTTTTCGCTCCGACACCGGAATATCAGTCCCTGAATAGGTACGCTCAGTTACGCATCCTGTCACTAATAATGACAGGGCTATTGCTAATGAAAACCCTGACAATCCATGCTTCATGGGCAAGCCTATAAATCTGTGCAAACAAAGAGTTAATTCATTGTGACCGAAATCTGATTTTCTTGCATGCGTTTTTTTGCTAAACGCTTGGTTCGATCGCGAATATCCCCAGCCAGCTGTCCACAGGCGGCATCAATATCGTCACCACGGGTCTTACGCACAATCACGGTTAAGCCATATTCCATTAACACTTTCGAAAAACGGTCGATGCGCGAGTTTGACGAACGGCCATAGGGTGAACCTGGGTATGGGTTAAACGGAATAAGGTTTACCTTACAGGGAGTATCCTTCATTAATTGTGCTAATTCATGGGCTTGTTCGGTACTGTCGTTGATGTGATCGAGCATCACATATTCCACAGTGACACGGCCACGGTTAGCGTTAGATTTGGCGATGTAACGGCGGATCCCCGCAAGGAACTCCTGCAGTGGATACTTTTTATTCACCGGAACCAGAATATCGCGCAGCTCATCGTTTGGCGCGTGGATACTGACGGCTAATGCGACATCGAGGGCATCACCTAATTTGTCTAATGCTGGAACAACGCCTGAAGTCGATAGCGTTACGCGACGTTTTGACAGACTAAAGCCAAAATCGTCTAGCATGATGTCCATTGCAGGGATCACGTTAGCAAGGTTAAGTAGAGGCTCACCCATCCCCATCATCACCACGTTGGTAATGGGGCGCTCGCCAGTATCTTTCGCGAATCCTAAGAAATGCGAAACACGCCAAATTTGGCCAACAATTTCAGAGACAGTTAGGTTGCGGTTAAAGCCTTGCTGCGCCGTAGAGCAGAAAGTACATTCGAGGGCACAGCCCACTTGGGACGACACACACAAGGTAGCGCGGTCATCTTCAGGAATATAAACAGTTTCGACCTCTTGGCCTTCACCGACATGGATGGCGAACTTAATGGTGCCATCGGCGGATTTTTGATAGCTGGAAATCTCGGGCGCCACAATCTCACAGCGCGCCGCCAGTTTTTGGCGTAACACTTTGTTGATGTTAGTCATCTCTTCGAAGTCACTGACACCGAAATGATAGATCCACTTCATCAGCTGATCGGCACGGAAAGGCTTCTCACCCAGATCGGCAAATAATGCCCGCATCGCTTTACGATCAAGGTCTAATAAATTGATCTTTTTTTCACTCATAGGACTAACCTCAACACCAAAACCTGCAACAGGGCGGCGAATTATACAGACGCAGAAAAATTTTAGCCAGCAACTCCATTCTCCTATGCTAGAATCGCCGAGGGTCAATGTTGGCCTAAATTATGGAGTTGTAATACCACCAATATGTTAACCCTCATCATTATAGTGCTTGTCGCTGTTGCAGTTTCTTTTCTGTGCAGTGTATTCGAAGCAGTGTTGCTCTCGGTTACCCCTAGTTATATCGCTACGCTCGAACAAACTGACAGTGCTGCGGCGACAAGGTTGCGTAAACTGAAAGAGAACATCGAAGCGCCATTGGTGTCTATTTTGACCCTCAATACTGTTGCCCATACCGTAGGTGCCGCCGTTGCTGGTGCGCAAGCCGCTAAGGTCTTTGGGGATGATATGCTCGGCGTTTTCTCCGGAGTGTTAACCTTTATTATTCTGTTCTTCTCAGAGATTATTCCTAAATCTGTCGGAGCCAACCACTGGCGCCGTTTAGCCCCAAGCGTATCGATTGCCATTACGTGGATGAAGCGTGCTACCCAGCCATTAATTTGGATGTCGCAGCAAGTGACTCGCCTGCTAGGTAAAGGTGAAGAAGGCCAATATATTCGCCAAGAAATGAGCGCGATGGCAAAAATCGGTCAAGAATCCGGTGAGTTAGACGAACAAGAATCCAAGATTTTGACCCAAATGCTTAAGGTGCGTGATGTGCCCGTTACCGCGATTATGACGCCGCGCACCGTGATGTTCTCTTTGCCTATTTCACTGACGCAAAATGAGTTTGTGCAAGAATATCGTGACAAACCTTTTACGCGTATTCCGGTATACGATCAGGACCACGACGATATTATCGGCTATATCACCCGCACCGATGTGCTGCTGGCTGAGCGTTATACTCCTGACGCGCCAATTGGCGAACTCAAGCGTAGCCTGTTTGTCGTACCCGAAACGGCCAAAATCCTGCCGTTATTTGAGCGGATGATTAAGCGCAACACCCAAATTGCCATGGTGGTTGACGAATACGGCAGTAGCCAAGGTATTGTGACCCAAGAAGATATTATCGAGTCGCTACTGGGATTAGAGATTGTCGATGTGAATGACCCTGCGACCGACATGCAGCAATTGGCGCGTAAACTCTGGACCAAACGCATGAAGCAAAAAGGCATTCGCCTCTCCGATGATGGCGACTTCGAAGCCGCAGCCGACGATGATGAAGCACGCTCGGGTTAATCTTGATTTAGTCATTGTTAAAGTAAAGGGAGCTTAGCTCCCTTTCTTGTTTTTGATGAGAAGGTTATAATCTCCCGCCGTAAAAGAGGTAAGTTATGACACAGAGATACACTCTCTCACTCGCGCACATCAACGATACCCATTCGAATTTTGAGCCTAGCCGCGTACATTTTTCCCTTAATCTTGGGCTTAAGTCCTTAGATATTACTAGCCACAGTGGTGGTTACGCTCGTTTGGGATATCAAATTAGCCAGGCGCGCGATCAAGCCACCCGAAGCAATACACCGTTTTTATTTTTGCATGGGGGCGATAGTTTCCAAGGCACACTGTATTTCAGCCATTTTAAGGGTAAAGCCAACGCCCATCTGCTGAATTTACTTGCCCCAGATGCCATGGTGATTGGTAATCACGATATTGACGAAGGTAATGCGCGGCTCGCCGAATTTGCCAAGCAAGTCGATTTCCCGCTGCTAGCGGGGAATATGGACTTGAGCCAAGAGGATATCCGCAAGCCGGGTAACCTGCGTACTGTGGCGAATATTCTGGCCTATGATGAAAAAACACAGCTTTCCAGCTACCTCGAAAAGCCCTTCTATGACAAAAAGCTCGCCGTCATCGGCATTACTCTGGATCAGATGAAGGACATTGCCAGACCCGATCCCGATACCCACTTTGTGGATGCGATTGCGACCACGACGCGAACCGTCTCGCATCTGCATGCCAAAGGCATTAAGCACATTATTGTGCTGAGTCATTTAGGTTTAGATCAGGATAAACGGCTCGCAGAACAAGTCGATGGTATCAGCCTTATCGTTGGCGGCCATACCCATACTCTACAGGGCGACTTTAGCGCCTTGGGGTTAAGCAATATTCCCTATGGCGAAACCATCAATGGCACGCCAATTGTCCATGCAGGGAAATACGCCGAAACCTTAGGTTTGGCCGAAGTTGAGTTTGATGAAGCTGGCCGCGCGATAAGTTTAAGCGGTGGCAACTACTTTATGCTCGATAAGCAGTTTATGTTGAGTTCGAGTGAGCAAGTGGATGACACCGACTATCAAGCCGTGCGCCAACGCTTTGATGAACATCCCTATATATTGTGGGATGAAGCCGATGAAGATATTCATGGCGTGATCCACGATATCTATCGCCCTGCGATTGCCGAGATGGAAAACAAAGTCTTAGCTCTAGTGCCTAAGAATCTGGTACACACCAGACTACCTTCTAAGGCGCTGCCCCATGGCAGTGAAATCGCGCCTTGGGTAAGTCGCAGTATGTTCCAAGAGGCTAAACTTGAAGACCCTCGCATCCACTTTGCCCTGCATAACGCGGGTGGTGTCAGGCAATCGGTCGCCCAAGGCAGACTGACCCTCGCCGATGTGTTGGGCCAATTGCTGCCCTTCGAACTGCCATTAGTCAAATACGAAATCCAAGGCCAATTTCTATATCAGGCGCTGGAGTCGGCGATTAACGCCGCTACCAATAACAGTGTACGCGGCACAGGCGCTGGCAGCTTCCCCTATACCTATGGATTGCGTTATTACTACGATGGCAGACGCCCCTTAGGGGAACGTTTATTCAAGCTAGAAATGATGCAGCAGGATGGATTATCACTCTGGTATCCAGTGCAGCCAGATGCACTCTATGTGGGGGTATCGACCTCCTATACCGCCGCGGGGAAAGAAGGTTATCACCCACTGTTACAGGCACGCTGGCAAGAGCCGATTGAGACGCTCACCCTACCCCAGGCTTTTATTCGCTTCCTCAATCGGGCACCAAACCCCAATTTAGCGGACTTGCTCTCACCCCATGTGCATTACACCAGCCATGTAAAGCGTTCGGTGTAAGCGCCCGGTGTCAGGGATGTGTATCAGCGCGCTGCCGCAAAGCTATGTCCTCTTAATTCATCACAGTACTTAGGGCGTGTTGACGTTCCAGGGTTATTTTTGCAGCAGTTTGGCTGGCGTTTATGCAAGGTAAAGTCCGTGCAGTGTAGTTATTCTACATAAACGGACGATAACGCAGCAGAAACGCCAGCCAAATGCTGCCCGAAGGGTTCGTCTAGCAAGCTCGTTCTCTTTGTCACTCGTCATTTGAGTAGAATAACTACACATCATTCCTCGTTTCGCGAGCACGAGCTTGCCAGAACGAACAAAATTTAATCTCGAAACGTCAACACGCCCTAGCAATGGTTAAGTACTGTGATTAACTCAATCCACTAGCAGCACGTGCACTTTACATCCCACTAAAACAACCAGTCGCAATGGGGCAAACGTTCGGCAAACCACGCCTGCGCCTTGCCTTGGTTGCCCTTGCGCCACGCCAGAAACACCGGCTGCGCCGGTCTTGGGATCTCAACCTTGCATGCGACCAATGCGCCTGAAGCGAGTTCTTCGCGAATCAAATGCTTGGGAAGATAACCTACACCTAGCCCGAGTTGCTGTGCTTTAATCTTGGTCTGCATGTTCGGCACGCGGATGACTTGGCGACTATCAAATAACCCACTGGAGCGCTGCGCGAGCGCCGTTGAGCTGTCGGCCACCACCACGGAGGGAAATTGCAACAAGGCTTCGGTCGGGATTGGATGGTCAAACTGCGCTAAGGGGTGGTGAGGCGCAAGGGCAAAGATGAATTCAAGCATACCGATCTCAACTAAGTGATATTGCCCCTTAGGTAACTCCCCCGTGACCCCAATGGCAATATCGGCGCGGCCCGAATACAGGGCATCCCAACCGCCACCCAATGACTCCTCAGTGATATTAATGGTCACCTGTTTACCTAACTCGGTAAATTCAGCAATTAGTTTAAGCAGTGGTAAATCGGGCACTACAGTGTCTATGGCTAAGGTTAACGCCGACTCCCAGCCCGTTTCGAGTTGCCGAACCGCCTCTTCAAGCCTTACAGTGGCGGCTAAGATCTCCCGCCCTTGGCGTAATACCAGTTGGCCAACTAAGGTCAGCTCGGCGCGCTGCCCCTTACGTTCAAATAATTTTACCCCTAAGTCGCTCTCTAATTTCTGCACTGTATAGGTCAGCGCCGATGGCACTCGGAATAAGGATTCAGCCGCAGCCGAAAAACTGCCTTTCTTATCAATAGCATCTAGCACTATCAATCCATCGAGACTCATCACTGGCAACATAACCGCTCCACATTCAAATTTTTTGAAATATACTATGAAAATGTTCCGATTTTCTTTCTTAAAGGTCAAGTCTAGACTGCAAACCAATGGAGAGATTGACGCTAAATCTCGACCGACCACCCCATTAACGACATAGTTAAAAAATTTGAATTAAGGAACATCCCATAAAAGCACTTATCACAAAATTACTGACCTCTACCCCTAGTTTCGCCCCATTGGCCCTGCGTATTCCTATCGGGATCATCCTCATGGCCCACGGCTCACAAAAACTCTTCGGCTGGTTTGGCGGCTACGGTTTAGAAGGCACAGGACAATGGATGGCCTCCATCGGCCTAACACCAGGTTACTTAATGGCGCTGATGGCAGGTTCAAGCGAATTCTTTGGTGGCTTGCTGATCATTATCGGTTTACTGACTCGCCCAACCGCACTGGTATTGTCCTTTACTATGGTGGTCGCGATTTTCTCGGTTCACATTGGTAACGGCCTGTTCCTTAGCAATAACGGTTATGAATTTGGTTTAGCCCTGTTAGCCGCTACTGTATCTCTGTCCGTGTCAGGTGCAGGTAAACTGAGTGCCGACAACCTGTTAGCCGCACGCTTAAAATAAGGAGTTAACGATGATCCGTATACGTAAAGCGCAGGACCGAGGACAGGCAGACTTAGGCTGGTTAAAGAGTCAACATACCTTCTCGTTTGCAAGTTACTACGATCCGCGGCATATGGGTGTGTCTTCCCTACGAGTCATTAATGATGACAGAGTCGCGCCGAGTGCGGGGTTTGAAACTCATGGCCATAAAGACATGGAAATCATCAGTTATGTGATTTCAGGCACCATAGCCCATAAGGACAGCTTCGGTAATATTAAGACCTTACCAGCGGGTGAGTTTCAGTTAATGTCTGCTGGTAAAGGGATTTATCACAGCGAGTTTAATGCATCAAACACAGAGTCTCTGCACTTTTTGCAGATCTGGATCCAACCAGACACCTTAGGTATTGATGCGGGTTATCAGCAAAAGGCCTTCGAGCAAACCTCGGCGCTCACAGCCGTGGTCACGCCAACGGGTGAAAACGGCACCTTGAAAGTACAGCAGGATGCGACCTTATATCGCCTAATGCTAGCGCCGCAAGAGCAAGTGCATATGCCGCAGCTAAAGCCACAGCGTCAGCTCTATGTACAACTGGTGAAAGGTACGCTTAAGGTCAATGACCAAGTGCTCACCCCGGGAGATGGCGCGCATATCACCGTCGAAGAAGTGGTTAGATTTAGCGCCACTGACAGCCCAGTCACAGCATTGGTGTTTGACTTAGCCTGATGATGCTTACTGACCAATAAAAAACCGCCAAGGAAACGAGGCGGTTTTTTATTACTCTGTGTATGGTGTATGGCTAAAACAGAATTGTCTCTTCAAGCGCAAACCTATGATAAGGACATGATCAAACTAAAGTTCACTAACACCTGCGCCCTGTCGTTTTGTTTGTCTTCAGCGGTGAGATAGCGGCGTAGTTCATTACGGCGAATGCAATTAAAGCCCTGTTTCTCAAAGAAAGGCCGCGCCTGATAGGAGGCTTCAACTGTGAGTCTTTTAAGGTTTAGCCTTTTCGCCTCTTCGAGTAGTGCCAAGTATAAATGTGTCGCTACACCAGCACGACCATATTCAGGATGAACAAACAGACAATCAACTTCGCCGACTAAGCAATCAAGCTCTTTATCGGGGCACAACCTTAAACTGATAAAACCGACCAGCTTATCGTCTTCAAGTGCAACCCACGTGGTTGTATCTTCTAACTTGGCCAGCCAGTAGGCATCGCTGCGTGCCTCACCTTGATTTTGCGCCCACGCTAAACGTTCTGTCAGCGAGTAATATTCCTGTGCTCCCTCCATAACACTGGCGTTAAATACCGCCGCCACCTGCGCCACATCCGCAGGAGAAAATAAGCGTATCTGCATTGGAGTCCACTCCTATGGGTTAATCATGACCAATGGGCACACAGGCTGTGCATTCCCATTCAGTTACAGTTTTTTAGTCATATAAAAACTCGGCAACACTTGGCCCAGTTTTTGTTGATAGCTGCGTTGCTGTTGGACGAATCCGAGTTTAATAAACAGCCCACGGGAAAGATAAGACGCATCGGCACTTAATTGGCTGTAACCTTGCTTCCTCGCCCATTGCTCTAACTGTCTGATAGCCAGTTCACCGAGTCCACAGCGCTGCCAATTAGGATGAATATACAAACTATCGATATATCCCCTATGGCGAAAATCCGTTTCAACATTGATAAAACCTGCACAAATCTTAGTTAAGCTCAGCGCATCTGTCACCAAAATAATCCAAGCTTGGGAACGACTTAAACGTAAATGCCAATGTTTACTGGAACGGGGCGAGGGTGACCAGGCATTTAACTGCGCAGTAGTATAACGCTCATGCTGTATTTGATGAACACAGTGATGAAAAAGCTGACTGACCGCACTTGCATAGCAACGCTGATAAGCGACGACTTCAATTTTCTCGTTAGTTTGGTTAGACATTGACACGGTATGCTCAAATATCATTGCGAGTATTTGCCGTATTTTGCAGTTATTTATTGAGAAGTGATAGCGTTGACATTTATTTAAGCCGAACACCGCTGAAAACAAAACCGCCTCGAACAAGGCGAGGCGGTTTAGGAACTCATCACAACATGAATGTTGCTAAGACATCGATTATTTCTTCTCGATTTGACCAACAAACAACAGCTTGTCGAAGGTGCGGTTTAAGGTTTTGCTGGTGAACTGGTTCATCCACATTTGCTCAACCACAGCTACTTTGTCACCTTTCTTGACTTCAGCTTCTGGGCCTGCAGCCCAAAACGTGTTGTCAGCTTCTTTAATTTGAACATAGGTGTAGCCGCCACCATTCATAGTATCAACCACAGTACCTTCATGAACTACGCCCTGTGCCCAAGCACTTGACATACCTAACGCTAATGTTGCTACAGCAGCTAATTTTACCAATTTTGCCATCATGCCTTTTGTTCCTTGTGTTTTACTAATATGCAGCATTAAAACATGCCATAGGTAATAAATCGCCAATCTCTATCACGAAATACAACACTTATCGCAAAAGTAGGATTTTTATCGCTTAGTAGGGAACTCATTTCAATAGCGGTTTTAACATGCCCTCAAGGCCATTGAGTTTTACCTCATAAATCAGCGCTAACTGCTCCCCTAATTTTCCCTTTGGAAAACCTTGTTGATGAAACCACACAAGATAGGGTTCAGGCAATTCGAGTAAGCGGCGGCCAGCATATTTACCAAAGGGCATGACCTGATTTACGGCATCGATAAGCTGTTGTTGATCCATGACAGTATTAGCTTGAACTCAGACAGAAAACTAGATTGAGGATGCTACCCTAATACCCAATGAATGCCTATGGCTAATACAAGCTGAGAACGACTAAGGGGGGATAAACTCAGAGCAAACCGCAGGCTTACCCTGAGTTGATACGGCATCAAGCGTAGATTTTACGCAGATTCGGTCCAAGATTCGCACAATGTGAATACTCAAAACCGTACTCAATACAGAGTCGTTCTTCTTCTCCGTGGGCGTTAATGCTCACACAAGTTCCTTGACTCGCATGCTCATCAACAAAAGTCATGACTCGCTCTAACATTATTTTTGCCAGCCCTACATGCCGGTATTCAGGTAAAACAATAAAATCCTCAATCGCCAGATGGTTAGCCTTATCACCATATACGCAGGCTGTTGCCACTATCGCACAGGTATTTTTTGACTGATCACTCGTAAAGCGAATAGATACCCAATATAAAGGCTGTAACGGATGCCCATCAGCCATCTCAACGCCGATAGAAGGATACCCAGCCGCATCGCGTAGATTCAGCAACTCATGAAATAAAGGAGCAGATTCAACCAGCTCAAATTCAATAGGCATTGACATTTTAATATCCATTTGGGCATCCCTTCACGAATGGTAGAAAAATCAAGGTGATTAGACGGCATTAATGGGAAAGACTAACTCAACAAGGTGGCAATTTGATGACACTCAAGCTTTATGCAAGACAACTTTCGTTTGAAAAGTAGTCGTGAGAGGCCAATATTTTAATAATATTTTTGCATAAAAAATTAAAATAAACGTTCAAAGTAAACTATACCAAGCCTTAATTTCAATATCATTGCCGCAATGGAGAGCAAACATTCATAATCAATTGATGTTAAAAACTCACTAAAAACCTTAATAATCAGATAACTAAAATTCAAAATCGCCTAAGTAATCCCGCTAGCAGAAAGAGTCAAATTAACGGCATATTACATGGTAGCGTCAAATATTAATCACGCGACATTTTATAAAAAAACGTCAAAAATCAGATAATTGACCAACGTTAACACAGGGTTTACATTCGTTTATGACAACAAGGTGCGGTAAAAAAACCATAAGCAACATATTACCGCCCAAGTGATAGCCTAAGCATTGAGGAACTCGTCATGATAGTGTTAGTCGGCGGCGAAAAAGGCGGCAGCGGTAAGAGTTGCCTCGCACAAAATATCGCAGTATTTCTCACCACCGAATGTGGTGCCTCTGTCATCATGGTGGATTGCGATCCACAGCGAACCACATCGGATTGGATCCAAGCCAGAAACAATAATCCGAAACTGGCAAGCATCAACTGTGTACAACTTTATGGCAAGATCCGTAACGATCTTCTGAGTTTAGAACAACACTATGACTTTGTACTCGTTGATTGTGGTGGGCAGGATAATCTTGCATTAAGGGCAACCATGTCAGTTGCGTCGCAAATATTAATGCCGCTCAGACCCAAACGCCGAGATTTAAAAACCGTGAGTCATATGGATGATATCGTCGCGACTTGTAAGATGATTAACCCTAAATTACACGCGTCTTTCGTTATCACGCAATGCCCTAACCTTCCCAATCAAGCGAATCGTATTTTAGAGGCTAAAGAGGTCTGTAAAACCTATGATATCAATGTATTAGATGCAATTACCTATAGTCGTAATATCTATGATGACAGTGAAGAGTCTGGATTGTCGGTGATGGAGATAGAACCAAAGGGTAAAGCCGCAGCTGAAATCCGTGCTATCGCCTGTGAAATGTTTCAAGTGGACTGCGCAGCCTCGTTAACGGCCTTACTCAAACCAAGCACACCAATAGCCGCGCATCGTGCCGCTATCAATCAACCTCAGCCGAATCATCTGAGAGGACAATATGGGACTCAGCGACCTCAAGAAAAACGCTATGCCATCTAGGGGAGGCGTCCAGCCCCTCTCCCTCGATGAGTTTATTGATGCCGCAACCCTTTATGCTATGGGAGAAAGTCATATTCCAAGCACGGGCAACTCAGTGGCGGCGATGGAGCGAGTGAAAGAATCACCAGTTGAAGTCACCTTGGAAACTTCCAATGTGGTGACTTTGCATCGACCACAAACGGCATCAAGACCCCTTGATGCCACGATTGACGACGAACGGCCACATTACCGCAAAGCCACATTTTCACTGAGTGAGGCGGCAATAGCCCATTTAGCAACGCTCTCAGAGGAAAGTGATATTTCTAAATCTAAATTGATCCGTTTTTTAATTGAACAACATTATGCTTTGCCAACCGCATTGAGGCAGATGCGCGAACAGCAAATAAAACAAGCTTAATTGCGCACCATCTCCCACCCTTTACCGATGATCTGAATTAATTAGGTCATCGGACTTTTTTTGTCTAAAAAAACCGATAAAAAATTGAGTCAATTTTTTTTACAAATCTATCCTTAATGTACAGCTGAGCTGATTAATGCTATTGATTAGCATCAATAGCCCGAGTATTTAAGGAGTTATTCTTGTTAACACGTTTGTCAATCCTATTATTCGGACTGGGATTAACGCTAGCACCTCCCGCCTTAGCGGAGTTTTCTTTGGACCAAATTCCCCCCTTGCCGAATAAAACGCCAATCACTTTAGTTGCCGAAAAAGGCTTTTGGACTGACTATCTCACCCAGCAAATGCTACCCAAATTCACCGAAAAAACCGGTGTTAAAGTCAATGTGATTAGCACCGAACTTGAGAGCATGTTCGAACTTCAGACCCACGCATTATTAATGGGGGAAGGAAAATACGATCTGCTCACCATGGAGGCTGGCTGGGCAAAAGAATGGGCGGCAAACGGCTATACAGTGCCCCTGTTGGAATTAGCAAAACTCTATGATCCCGATGGTGAAAAAGCGATGGAAAGCTACCTCGAACCCTACTATCCATCACTACTGAATATTTTATCCTACCATGGAGAATTGCACGCAATTCCCTATAATAACTACGTAATGGGAAGTCATTACCGCGCCGATTTATTTGAAAATAAAACCGAACAGTCTCACTTTCAACAACGGTTTGGCTACCCACTCAAACCCGCGACCAACTTCCAAGAATTAGAAGATCAAGCCGTATTCTTTACGCGAAAAGCGGGTGAACTCCTTGCAGACAAACCATTGACCCATAACTTTTATGGCCTAGCATTGATGTCGGGTAATAAACCCCATATTAACGATGAGTTTTCCAGCATTATTTGGAGTTTAGGCGGCGTTTGGATGTGGCCTATTTATGATCAACAAAAAAAACTGACTCACTTTGAAGTTCCGAGTGTCAATCAACAGGCAATTACCGCTGGAATAATCTATCGCAAACTAATGCCCTATGCTTATCCTGCTGATGATAAGTTTGCCTTTAATGAAGCCGCGCATGCTATGGCGACGGGACAGGTAGCCATATGGCCCTTTGCCTATAACAACCTTTGGCCAGCCTCTTTTAAAGTTGAAGCCAATATACCTGGTGCTCGACTTGGAGTATCTCAAGTCCCCGGAGGAACTCCTTACAATGGTGCCTATGCCTTTGCGGTGAGCTACGACAGTAAAAATCCACAAGCCGCCTATTGGTTACTCAAATATATGGGCACTTTTGAAGCCCAATATGCCTATGCACTTGGCGGCGGAAATCCATGCCGAATGGATGTCGTTACGGCTCCCGAATTTAAACAAGCTTCAAAAAGGTCTGTTGCTGGTGCATTTGAGGCAAGCCACATTGCTAACTTGTTCTGGTCGACTAAAGTATTGGAAGTAGGACACTTTACCACTACAGCAATGGGGCAGATTTATCCAGAATTAAGCCATGCTTGTTATGCCGCAAGCCAGCATGAAGCCAATAGTACAGATATTTTTATTGAGTTAAGTACCAAAATTAAACATTTGCAGAACACCTACGGGGAAGTCCCTGCAATCGACAAGAAAAACAAATGAACTCAAAACGACTGACCAGTCTTAAACAGAAAATTACGCTAGCCTTCTATATTATTCTCGGCATGGCGTTATTCAATGGTATTATCGCTATCCTATTGTCACAACAATTGAGAACTGAAATTGAGCAACTGGTAAATAGTGATGTCGTGAAAGTCACCACTGCGCTGCAACTAGCGAAAAACAGTGAAAGGTTGCAAATTATCACCACAGAATTAAACCACTATGATACTGAGCAACAACGACTATCCCTACTTTCAGAGTTAACTAATCAATGGGAGCATTTGTTAAAAGATACAAAAGTATTACTAAGTCTTGAAACCATCCCCGAGATGTATCAAGCCCTAAACACAACGATTGATACTCAGCTTTATTATCAGCAACAACTTCCATTGCTCAATACGCTTACGGACAGTGCTTTACAGGCAAAGTTACAGGCACAAAATATTCAAACAAATTTGGCCGGTATGTCATCAGCATTTTCTGATGAAATGCAGACTCAACTGAATCAGACCCATGAACGTTTCGCTCTATTAGTTGACCATAAAGATCTCAGTGGAATTACCGACAATCAGATAGAACATCAAGCTATTTCGGAATACCTGCACCAAGGTGAGCACCTGTTTGTGTTATTAGATGAAGTAAAAAATACCCAAAATATAGCGACGTTAAATCACCTTCAACGGGAAGCGATGCGACGACTTATTCAAATGGAAAATATCGTCGCGTCTATGCATTCGAGTAATACAATTTATCTCAACTGGTTATCGCAAATAAAACAAAACATGGTTGGCAATGACAACTTATTTGAGCTATCCCGCAATGCCTTAAAAAGTACTCAGATAGCCAATGCTCATTTTGGCTATCAAGCCAGTGCAGCAAGGCAAATAGCAACCTTCACCCAAGAGTTAGTCAACCATGTTGAAGATGAAATTCAGATCGCAGGCACCGATCTCAAGAGTGATAGTACCTCGTTTGTCATCCTCATCTTTTGTGGAGGTATTCTTTATTGCTTTTTTATCTGGCTCACCAGTTGGCACTTTATTGCTAAAGGTATTATTAAACCCGTGATTGAGACTCGTGATGCAATGAATGCCATCGCCAATGAAAAACTCGATACCCAAATGCCGATTACCGATAACCTTGAACTGCAACAAATGGTGAGTTCACTTGAAACCCTAAAAACCTATGCAGCTCAAGTTAAAGCGATGGCAGAAACCGATGGACTCACTGGATGCTATAATCGCCGCTATTTAGATAGCCAAATACTAAAAGAATTAAGTTACGCCAACGATCATAATATGCCATTGAGTATTGTGATGTTCGATTTAGATCACTTTAAGGAATTTAATGATCAATATGGCCATGTTGTCGGTGATCAATGCTTAAAACAGATCGTCGAGGCCACCAAAGCAATTCTACAACGTCCCACAGATATTCTAGCTCGCTATGGTGGTGAAGAATTTATGTTACTCTTGCCCTCAAGCCATATTGAAGATGCTTACAAAATTGCCGAACATCTGCGCGAAACCATTATAGACTTGCATATTCCCCATCAAGGCTCATCAAACATGGGGATTGTCACCATTAGCTTAGGAATTGCCTGCTGGCAACCTCCGCAATTACTCGATGCAAACAAGCTGATAAGCCATGTTGATGAGGCGCTCTATCGTGCCAAACTAGCAGGGCGAAATCGCACAGAAGTCTTCATTGGCGCTCACTAACACCACTCATCCCGCATTAAGCCGCTCACTGAAAGCGTTTTATTTTTAACCAAAGGATTGAGTTCAGTACGCTCAATCCCCATTAGCTAATATAACTGACACCAATACCACACTGAGGGACTATGCTCGCCAGTTTAACGATTCTAATATTTGGCCTCAGTGCGATTGCTTGGTTGGCCTCCAGTCGTTGGCGCAAAAACCTCCGTCGTAAACAAGTGATGGCAAGCCCCTTTCCAAAGACTTGGCGAGCAATACTAAAAAGAAGACTTCCATTTTTTCATGCATTACCTGCAGATCTTCAATTGCAACTTAAACGTCATATTCAGGTATTTTTAGATGAAAAGCATTTTGTTGGCTGCGATGGTTTACTCATAACCGATGAAATTCGAGTCACTATTGCTGCCCAAGCATGCCTACTGCTACTTAATCGCAAGACCGATTTCTACCCTAAACTAAGACAAATTTTGGTCTACCCCGATGCATTTATAGTCGACAGCCAACGACAAGATCCATCAGGCTTAATCAGGGAGCAACGTAACGTACTCGCTGGAGAATCATGGGAGCAGGGACAAGTAATACTTTCATGGAAAAATACGCTTGAAGGCGCTGCCAATCCACACGATGGCAACAATGTTGTCATCCATGAGTTTGCCCATCAATTAGATCAAGAGGATGGCCACGCCAATGGCGCCCCAATTTTAGCTCGTGGCCAAGATTATCTGTCTTGGTCAAGCGTATTTAATCAAGCATTTAATGAACTAGTTGAAGATACTGCCGTCGGTAAACCAGCCCTATTTAATGGTTATGGGGCTACCAACCCAGCAGAATTTTTTGCCGTAGCGACCGAAGTTTTTTTTGAAAAACCAGCAGAACTCAACCAAGAACATCCAGCACTTTACCGAGAATTAAGTCATTTCTATCAAGTTGATCCGCTCAATTGGCACTGATGTCATTACAAAGTAATAAACACAAGGAATACCCTATGACAATAATAGCTAAATACAAACATCTTTCAGCCACTTCGCATAATGCCACTCGGCAAAATTCAAGTCGATTCTGTACCACTATGTTCATTCTTGTTGTGGTCGCGTTACTCTTCAGCTCTAACAACCATGCTAATGATAATAATGCCATCACACCAGCAACAAGCGGCATATCAGCCCCATCAGCCGATGAACAAGCCGCTGCTCAAGTACTTGATCAATTGAATCAATATTCCAGTAGTGCCGATTGGGATAAATATTTTTCACTGTATCGTCAGGATGGGATTTTTATCGGAACGGATGCGAATGAACGTTGGGGAATGGCAGAATTTGAACACTATTCCCGTCCCACAAAAGGCTGGCGCTACGATTTAACTTCGCGCCATTTAGTGCAACATGGTGATGTAATTCTGTTCGACGAACTGCTCAATAGTCCGAGTTATGGCGTGAGTCGTGGTACAGGAACATTAATCAAAACCAATGGAGAATGGAAAATAGCTCAATATCATTTAAGTTTTCCCATCCCCAATGGTATAGCGAAAAAAATCACTGCTGAAATTAAAAAAGCACAGTAAGTCGTTATTTTAAGGACACGGTAAAACACACATTTGCCAGCTGTGAGAAGTGGATGAAAGCTTGAAAATCCACTTCTGTAAAACACCTCTCAGATGGTCCTCTATCTGCATAATAAAAGCCGATCACTTTATTATCCACCAACAAGGGCGCCACTAAAAAACCCGACTCTGGCAATTGCACTTTTAACTCACGACATTGTTCTTGCCATTTTTTTGCACTCGGATTATCAACCCAAAGTGACTCCTTATGCTCCATCGCCATTGGAAATAACCCCTTTTTATCCCCAAGTTCGATAATAAATAATCGCTTCATTTCCTCTGCATCTCTGCCAAGCATAATTCTTGGCTGTAGCTGTTTACGGCTAGGAGACAACAGCAACACACCACAGCGATCAACTCCAACCCCCTCTAAAATACCCTCAAGTACGGTTTGCATGATTTGATTAAAATCGGCTTTATTGATTGCAAAAGCGGTAAGCTCACGCAGTTTAGCTAATTGGATATTTAAATTGGCGGCAAAAATCGGTAGTTCTACTTCTGGCAAACGAGACTCAAGCTTATCGAGCCTCTTGGGATCAGGTAGATAGTCAATCAACACTTTAGCGCCATAGGCTTCAGCTAATTTATGGGTCGCCTTGGTACAACGCTGCATTCTTAAGGTAAATTCACTCTCATCCAGCCCGGTAAAGTTGGCCGCTTGAGTTATAAATTTCTCAAGATCGATCTGATCTGGTATCGCCACAGAGAGCGTTTCGCAAAGTTTATCCGCTAAAAATATACAGCGTATTTCAGGACGAGAGTCATCGGGATTATTTAGCGCTTGGATCAATAACTCCCCCAATCCCCAATGGCGAGCAATACTCTGGGTTAGCTGTGAAAAAGAGGTACCTAATGATTCACGAATAAGAGTTCGCTCTTCTGCTGGAGTTTCACATTTCGTTAATTGGCTATCGAGGGTTTCGGTAAATTCTCCCCCGATACTCCAAAACGCACTCTCACCAATATGAAAAAGCAAACAGGCTATAAAGGCCTCCTCTTGAATATCATCATCATAATGACTCAGCATCATCCGAGTTAACATGGCAGCTTGAAATGCCTTAGCCATTAATTTGATTAATCTTTGATATACTGAAGGCGAGAGGTTTTTACTTTCTAACAAGCTAGATAATAATTGTGCAGTGATACAAATATTACGAACTGCATCAAAACCAAGCACAATAGCGGCTCGGCTTACAGTAGAAATTTGCGTACTGCCCTTATGGTAAATAGCGCTATTTGCGACCCGTAAAATACGTGATGTGAGGGCGTTATCATGCATCACGCTACGCCCTAATAAGGCAAGTGAAGAAACGTCATCCTTGGCAAGCTTTTCTAACGTTTGGACGGTGGAACAAAGCGCTGGCATTTCCAACTCACTTATCCGTTTTGTCCAATAATCAACCCCTTTATTAGTATTATTAGGTTTCAACCTAGCTTTCCCTTGATGGTTTAATGTTATTGTTTTTAGTATAGATAGGCTTAAAAAATTCGCCTTGCATCTGGTTCACAATTCAACGATTGATTTTTAAATCCGCAATAGGCTGAACTGAAAACAAAGAAAAGCCCAAGGTTTAACTTGGACTTTAATCAATTACGCCTGCAGATGTAATTTAAAAACCCGCAGTACTTTATCAATATCCTGGCGCGAGACATCTTTATGGGTAACAAAACGTATGGTACGCCCAGGACTAATCAAAATGCCCTCATTACGACAGCGTTGCGCTAAGGACTGTTCATCGATATGAGAAGCTAAGGTTGCAAACACCATATTGGTTTGAACGGATGGCAAGTCAATTTCAAACTCGTCTAATAGGCTTAACTGTTGGGCCAGATATGCAGCGTTTTGATGATCATCTGCCAATCTTTCAACTTGCGCAGTTAGAGCTAACTCCCCCGCAGCTGCTAGAATCCCAGCTTGACGCATACCGCCACCAAGCATTTTTCGCCAACGCGTCGCTTTTTTAATGAGGCGTTCATCGCCTAAGAGTAACGATCCGACTGGCGCGCATAATCCCTTTGATAAACAGATCGAAACGGAATCAAAGTGTACGGCGATATCAGCAATAGCGATCCCTTGTGCCACTGCGGCATTAGCCACTCTTGCACCATCTAAATGAATTTTTAAACCGCGCTGAAAAGCCAGTGCCTGCGCATTGGCAAGATAGGTTTGGGGCAACACTTTCCCCCCGATAGTATTTTCCAAACTCAGCAAGCGCGTTCGGGCAAAATGAATATCATCAGGCTTGATTGCCGCTTCAATTTCGCTAAGAGCAATAGTCCCATCTAATTGATTTGTTAGCGGTTGAGGTTGAATACTACCTAACACCGCCGCACCACCACCTTCAAATTTATAGTTATGAGCTTGCTGACCGCATAGATATTCATCCCCGCGCTCACAATGCGACATCAAAGCCAGTAGATTGGCTTGGGTGCCAGATGCCGTAAAAAGTGCTCCCTCAAAACCAAACATCTCGGCGGCCATGTCCTGTAGACGGTTAACGCTCGGATCATCACCATAAACATCATCACCCACTTCAGCCCTCGACATGGCTAAACGCATTGCCTCAGTAGGCTGGGTTACAGTATCACTGCGTAAATCTATCATTTTGTCCTCAACTTCTTCTGCCTATCCCCTATGCGCATATCAAACACGCCTAGCGACTCTAGCCTTAAAGGAAAAAATTGTATAGCTTGCTGACATAGCTGCCGATAAAACATACAACCTAATGCAAAATTTAATCTGATATAATTGATTTATATCGAATAAATGGCAAAACTTGGCGTTATAACGTTTAAAAGCTACAATAGCCAACTAGGATGCTCATGCTAAAGCAATGCCAATCTCCTAGTGATTTTGACTGCTAGATATTAAACATAAGGTGATTTGTGGTGAAGATATCCGTAATGCAATGGATTAAACTAGCCTCTTTAGCATTGAGTTTAACCCTAATGCTACCAGCTTATGCGTGGCAGGATACTGATCAAGATGGCGTGCCCGATATTAAAGATGCCTGCCCCAACACAACCGCTAACACTACGGTGATGGCAAATGGCTGTGTTTATGAAGTCGAAGCCACAGCCACTAATATTCAATGTAATCTCAATGACCCCAGCACCTATTCAGCTCCTGATTGTCATCATATTGAGACAGCCATTGTGTATTTTGAGTTTGCGATAGCAGAGGTAGATTTATCGCAGTGGAAAGCATTAGCCTTAGTCAAAGCATTTTTAGAGTCAAATACTGATGTTCATTTAATCTTGGTTGGGCACACAGATATTGTCGGCACACCTGAGTTTAATTATCAGTTATCACTTCAACGTGCGCAAAATGTGAAACAAATTTTGGTTGAAGACTATGGATTCAACCCAAATCGCTTTACCGTTGTCGGTAAAGGTATATCTGAACCAGTAGCAGATAATCGTTCCAGCGAAGGTCGCAGATTAAATCGACGAGTACAATTTTTCGTCAATAATAAGTAGTTTTGTTAGCGTATTTTTAGGGAGTAATTTAATGGAAAACCTTGAAGGCTTATTAAAGCAGGCTCCAGATCTGATCATGACCTATGGAGTGAAGATCTTATTTGCCCTTGTTATCTTTTTTGTCGGTAAATATTTTTCCGGCGTTGCGCAAAAGGTAGTGCGAAAGCTACTCAACAGCCGCAAAGTTGATCCAACGGTGGTCTCTTTTGTAGCCAACTTATCGTGGGCTGTTGTGTTTGTCTTCACCATTATCGCCACCTTAGGCCAAATTGGTGTGCAAACCGCATCTTTAGTCGCGGTTATCGGTGCCGCCGGTTTAGCGATAGGTTTAGCGCTGCAAGGATCATTATCTAACTTTGCTTCAGGCGTGTTAATGGTGTTATTCCGCCCATGTCGCGTGGGTGACTATATTGAAGCTGCTGGTATTGCTGGCACTGTTGATGAAATCACCATTTTCTCAACTAAATTACGCACGCCAGATAATAAGGTTATCGTTGCGCCCAACTCTTCAATCATGAATGGCACGATCACCAACTACTCAGCCTTAGAAAATCGTCGTATCGATTTAGTCATTGGCGTGTCTTATTCTGCGGATATTGCCCAGACTAAAAAAGTTTTAACCGAGATTTTAGATAACAACCAATATGTGCTGAAAGAACCGGGTTACACCGTGGGTCTGTCTGAACTAGCAAATTCTTCAATTAACTTTGTAGTTCGTCCTTGGGTAAAAACGGCGGATTACTGGACAGCTCGTTTCGAGATTTTAGAACAAATCAAAAATGCGCTTGATGCAGCCAATATTGAAATTCCATTTCCACAAATGGATATTCATGTAAAACAACTGCCCGAGAGCAAATAATCAGCAGTGATATTAGAAGGCCGGTGAAAACCGGCCTTTTTTATGGTGATAAGTCGGATTTTGGCGTACCTTAACCGAATATGCACACATATCTGAGTAAGAGAGAGAATATGCCAAAGTATGTTTCATTTCTGGCCGCTGGCTGTGTTTTTAGTTTAATGCTGCTCAGCCCAATGGCGATTGCCAGCAATAAAACCCAAGTAATGATGGGTGAAAAGACTGTCACCCTAGAAGGAAAATTACCTCAACTTGAGCAAATGGCCCCAAGATTTAAAGTCGTTGATGATAAATTCAATCCAATCAACTTAACCGACTTTAAGGGAAAAACCATCCTGATTAGTGCAGTGCCTAGCTTGGATACGGGTGTTTGTGCGCTACAAACTAAACGCTTTAATAGCGAGGTCAGCCACTTTTCTGATGATGTCGTCATGCTAACCATCAGCACGGATTTACCTTTCGCGCAAAAACGTTTTTGTAAAGTTGAGAATGTCGAAAATATTAAAGTGTTATCAGATTCTGTTTGGCGTGATTTTGGCGAGAAGTATGGTCTGTTAATTGAAGATTATGGCTTACTTGCACGGGCGATTTTCATCGTCGATGCCGAAGGTAAACTCAAGTACCAAGAATTAGTACCCAACATTGCCCAGCATCCAAACTATGATGCCGCGCTAGAGGCGCTAAAAACCATTCAAGCACAGTAATAAGCATAAAAATAGGGCATTTAATGCCCTATTTTTATTAGTGCGTATGTTGGTCGCCGTTGGCTTGATAGTCGAAGGTAGGCATAGACCAATGATAGCGTAATGCTAACATCCGCCAGCTAAATCCAAAACTTAAGCAAATTAATAGATTAATCCACTCAGCCAATTGATAGGCGTTTAGCGTGATATATAACCCCGCCGTAAAGAGTGAGATTACTGCATA
Source organism: Shewanella sp. 8A (assembly GCF_023475945.1). Taxonomy (NCBI): domain Bacteria; kingdom Pseudomonadati; phylum Pseudomonadota; class Gammaproteobacteria; order Alteromonadales; family Shewanellaceae; genus Shewanella; species Shewanella sp. 8A. Next base: position 97,013 of record NZ_JAMDJP010000005.1, on the reverse strand, counting down.
GAGCTCTTTCTTAAAAATCAAAGGCACTTGATTACAAAGAATATCGCGAATAACACCACCAAAAACACCGGTAACCAATCCCATAACGACCGCAATAGTTGGACTAAAACCAAGCATCAGGGTCTTTTGCGCGCCAACAATTGAGAACACAGCTAAGCCTAAGGCATCGATTGCCAAAAACAGCTTAGACAAATAACGCATAACTGGCGCAATCGCGACGGTTAACAAAGATGCAAATGCAATCGCAATTAGATAGTGGACATTCTCGACCCAAATCAAAGGGTAATTTCCAAGTAACATATCTCGTAAGGTGCCGCCACCGATAGCGGTAGCACAACCGATAATGACTACGCCGAATAAATCCATCTGCTTACGGCCAGCTGCTAATGCCCCAGTCATGGCCTCAGCCAAAATCCCAATCAGCCATAATAATCCGATAAATTGCGCTTCTTGCATTTAAACTACTTATTACCCATGCATAAAAAACGGATTTTGCCTGATAATCCACGGGCTGGATAATGAGATTATTTAAATTTTGTCATTAGAATATTTAATCTATTGATACCATTTATGCATTAGTCATTTCTAACTTTCAATATCACGCTACGCCACAATCCTTAAATAACAATAAATTAACTAATAGATAGCAGTCCACCACATTCAATTAAGCTTATTTTTTGATAAGTTTTAATAAAGCATAATCAATTAAACTTTGAAATTTTGTAGAAAACTCAACATCACGTCATTCAAGCCTAAATTTTGGCCACAAAAAAGCGGCCTAATAGCCGCTTTTTTAGACTAAAAGTAAATTATTTGTTTTCAGGTTTCGGAGGATAATTCGCCATGACACTTCCAACGGCATCATTGATGAGCTGGACTCTTTCAGAAGGAGTATTTTTATCACGAATGGTGTCAGCCACCGAACCACGCCATATTAACTTAGCTGTTTTATTATCAACTAAATCAATGATCAACGTACCAACTTCGTATTCTCTCACCGTGGTTTGAGTTTGCATGTTGCCACCCCATCCCCAACCAGGACCATAGTAAGGGTTATAGCCAAAGTTGGTATTGAAAGTATCTACATTAATCTTTTTGTCGATTTTAGTCAGATAGTTAACTAGGACATCAGCGTCTTTTGCATCGACTAACGTCATGCCCTTAGCAGAAAGCTGTGCATTAACTGCATCACGCACTCGCTGATCCATCAGACCATCGAGATGATAACCTGAAGCATCGGTCTTTTGTGCTACCCAAGCATAGGTTTTGTATTGAGAGAAATTGGCACTGGGATCGTAGTCCCAACCAGACTTAAGAGAACTACAAGCACTCAAGGCCAGCACTGCTAACCCTACGATAAAATTTTTCATGGTGATTTCCTTGGATTTCGTAAAGAACACAAATGAGCCGATAAATAAATTTAGCTTACAGAGCAATGGCCGATTCTACAACTCAATATAATGAAAAGCAGAGCGTTATTCAGCTTGACTTCAGCAATCGCTTTAAATGATAATGATTATCACTTAAAGCGATTAAGGGATAAATAACATGTACTGGTTCATTAGCGCATTGATTGTTGCATCAGCAATTTTCTGGCTAGCGCCACAAAAAGCCTCAATCGACACCAATAACAATAAACTCACGCCTCATCTCCCGATGATGTTATTGTTTTTACCTTTGATTGTAATGAGTTGGCTGATATTCGAAGCTGTATCAAATGGTGCAGACTACACCACTATTGCCGCATTTGGTTTTGTTGCCACAGCCTGTTTAATTGCACTTCCCAAATTACATCGTTTTATTATGCCCTGCGCCCTACTCACCGCATTGGCATTAATCGCTATGGTTTTGCAGCATCTATAAATTCCGTTTGAAAACATGCTACTTCCCTGCAAAGAGCTAGCATTTACCTTCGGCCACTTTCAGTCTCTGTCTGTGGCCTTTTTTTACCTCTACTTTTTACCTCCACGAAGCATTATGAATTTGATAGACTTAAGCCGTTTACATTCAGATAAAAGATGACTTATGAGAGTAGATCCCAACGTTTCCTTAGTATACAGCACTGATAAAGGTCGCATTACTGCCGAACCAGAAGCAAAAGCACTCCCCGCATCCGATGGCATTGTGCGTATCCACAGAGACAGCAAAGGCCGTAAAGGTAAAGGTGTCTCGGTCATTTCAGGCCTAGGGCTTGACGATACTGGCCTAAAAGCACTAGCACAAACACTTAAAAAACAATGTGGTTGTGGTGGGACGGTTAAAGATTTCACGATCGAAGTGCAAACCGATAACCGTGAACTACTCAAACAGTTGCTTGAAAAACAAAACTATAAAGTCAAATTAGCCGGCGGTTGATACGCCACGATCCTAAGTAGCTGGATTTTATCTATCGATCAATGCATATGGGCTGAACGGAGCATTTAATGGAGAGTTTGCAGAACCATTTTTTAATCGCCATGCCATCACTCGATGACACTTTTTTTGAGCGCACCGTCATCTATTTATGTGAGCACGATGAAAAAGGCGCCATGGGACTAGTGATAAATAAACCGCTGGGCATTGAAGTTAACTCCTTGCTCGAGCAGATGGATCTCCCAACAGAGCAAGTGTCTGCCGATTTTGCGATGGGATCGCAAGTCTTAATGGGCGGGCCAGTTTCCCAAGATAGAGGTTTTGTACTGCATACTTCCCAACCCTATTGGGCCAATAGTACGGAATTAGGCTCGGGACTGATGCTTACCACATCTCGAGACGTATTAACCGCTATAGGCAGTAAGCGCTCGCCAGATAAATTTCTCGTGGCATTAGGTTATGCTGGCTGGAGTAAAAATCAGTTAGAGCAAGAACTTGCCGATAACTCTTGGCTTACGATCCCCGCTGATCACACCTTACTCTTTGAAGTAAACCACGAAGATAGATGGCAACAAGCTAGCCGTTCACTGGGATTTGAGGCTTGGCAACTTTCAACACAGGCAGGCCACGCCTAATCTCACTTTATTTAACGAGTTAATATCAGATGAATACTAAAACCGTGTTAGGTTTTGATTTTGGTACAAAAAGCATCGGCGTTGCCGTAGGGCAACAAATTACCTCCAGCGCAACACCACTTTTATCTCTTAAGGCCGTTGATGGCATTCCAAATTGGGATGAAATAGCCAAACTCATCCAAGAGTGGCAACCCGATTTAGTCGTCGTGGGTTTACCGCTCAACATGGATGGTACAGAACAAGAAATGACCCACAGAGCAAGAAAATTTGCCAATCGACTAAACGCTAAGTTTGGGGTCAAAATTGTCACTCAGGATGAAAGACTCACCACCACAGATGCAAAAGCTAGGCTATTTGAACTCGGCGGCTTCAAAGCCCTCACCAAAGGTCAAGTTGATGCTGTGTCAGCCGTATTGATTGTCGAAAGCTATTTTGAAAATCATTTCGGCGACTAATGAGCGATATCAAAACAAAAGGATAGCCTGAGCTATCCTTTTTTATTTCTACGATATTAGTGTCTACAGATAGGGTTTAACCAAGCTCGCCATCATGCTGATATGGTCATCATTATCATTGAGCGCTGGAATATAACGGAACTTCTCCCCCCCAGCATGAGTAAAGATATGGCCATTTTCGCCCACGATCTCTTCTAACGTCTCTAAACAATCGGCACTAAATGCTGGACACACAATCGCAACATCACGCACACCTTGACTCGGCAGAGCCGCCATCGTCGCATCCGTATAAGGCTGTAACCACTTAGCTTTACCAAAACGTGACTGGAATGTAATCGCAAATTCATCTTCGGCCAAACCCAATTGCTCAGCCACAAGACGAGTGGTCTTCATGCAAAAACAATAATAGGGGTCACCCAGATGAAGATTACGCTCAGGCATACCATGGTAAGACAGCACTAACTTTTGTGGCTTGCCATGTTTGTCAAAATCGGCACGAATCGAATTGACTAATGCAGCGATAAACTCAGGGTTATCGTGATAAGTATTAATAAAATGCAGCGAGGGCAAATAGCGCCATTGACAAAGTTCCTTGGCAATAGCGTCAAAAGCGGAACCCGTTGTCGGCGCAGCATATTGGGGATATAAGGGTAAAACAACTATCTTATCAATCCCTTGCTTATGCATATCCTGTAACGTGTTTGCCACTGAAGGGTTTCCATAGCGCATAGCTAAGTGAACCGACACAGGATAACCATCGGCGGTTAATTTATCAGACAATTTAGCCGTTTGCCGCAAACTGATATCCATCAGTGGCGACCCAGCTTCTGTCCACACCTTTTGATAAAGTGCCGCGGACTTTGCTGGGCGAACGCGCAGCACTATGCCATGTAAAATCAGCATCCAGAGGAGTTTTGGAATTTCTACCACCCGAGGGTCGGATAAAAACTCTGCAAGGTAACGCCTTACGGCCGATGCCGTTGGCGCATCTGGCGTGCCAAGGTTAAGTAACAACACACCCACTTTGCCACGCGTTGCGTGGCCCATCTCTTTTGATAATCCTGAAAACCTAGCCAAAGTAGCCTCTTAAAATTTGTAAATGAATAAATTGGGCATTAAAGCACGGATTCTATTGCCTGCTTAAGCTCGGCACTATCGGGTTTAACCTTAGAATTAAATTGCTGCACAGTATTGCCATCGCCACTCACTACATATTTGTAGAAATTCCACTTGGGTGAGCCAGCTTTATCGCCTAAGTATTTGAATACACTGTTAGCATCACTACCTCGGACGGGAGACGTCGCGAGCATGGTGAAGGTGACACCATAGTTGATGTAGCACACCTTAGCCGTGTCTTTTTCATCATTCTCCTCTTGGAAAAAATCATCCGAAGGGAAACCAATTACCACTAACCCTTTATCTTTATATTGTTGATAGAGTGCTTCTAAGGCTTTAAATTGCGGCGTATAACCACAATTACTGGCGGTATTGACCAGCAGCACAGGCTTACCCTGAGTGAGCTCACATAAGTTAACGCTCTGTTCTGAGTGCAATTTACGCACTTCAACATCAAGGTAGCTTGGGCATGTTGCCGCCAAAGCGCTGGTGCTCATCAAGCTAGTCAAGATAAATAGCGGGAGTTTCATCATAATGTCCTTCTTATTCAATGATCCAAGATAGGCGAACTTATTCTTATTACGTCACTTGCTACGGTAAAGATCATATTGAATAAAAAAATAAAAGCTACAAGGAGTTATCGATTGCTTTAGCTGATAAAAAAGCAGCTCAATCGAGCTGCTTTAACACACGACAAAATAGGATTAATCCATATCCAAGGTCACGCCTTCCATAAAGCTCGAACTGGCGGGTTCTTTATTTTGCAATTTAATCATTAACCGCAAGTCGTTGGGTGAGTCAGCATGGTGAAGCGCGTCGGCATAACTGATCTCCCCATCGACATAGAGCTTTAACAGAGCTTGGTCAAAGGTCTGCATGCCTTGCTCATTCGATTTGGCCATGGTTTCTTTGAGTAGATGCAGTTCATTTTTAGCAATCAAACTCGCGACACGTGGCGTATTGATCAAGACTTCAATCGCCGCCCGGCGACCTGTTCCATCAACTTTAGCCACCAGCTGCTGCGCCACAATGCCACGCAGGTTGAGTGACAAATCGAATAATAGCTGTTGATGTTTACTTTCAGGCACTAAGTGCATAATCCGGTCTAATGCTTGGTTAGCATTGTTAGCATGCAGTGTCGCCATACACAGATGGCCCGTTTCAGCAAAGGAGAGCGCAAATTCCATGGTTTCTTGGGTTCGAATTTCACCGATAAGGATCACATCAGGCGCCTGACGCAACGAGCTTTTCAGCGCCGCATCAAAGGACTCTGTATCTATGCCCACTTCACGTTGGGTAATGATACTTTTGCGATGATCGTGAACAAATTCCACAGGGTCTTCAATCGTCAAGATATGCCCGCGGGCATGGGCATTGCGATAACCGACTAATGCTGCTAAGGAAGTCGATTTACCGGTCCCTGTCCCCCCCACCATGATGATAAGTCCACGCTTACTCATCACCAGATCTTTTAAAATCGGTGGCAGTTTTAAATCATCCACTTCAGGGATTTTGGTCTCAATCCGGCGCATAACACAACCCGGAGACTCACGCTGCCAGAATGCGCTGACGCGAAAACGCCCCAACTCCTTAACCGCAAAAGCAAAGTTACACTCGCGAGTCGTGTGAAACTCCTTCTTTTGCGCCTCCGTCATCACGGACTCGACAAAATCCAAAGACTGCGCGGGCGTGAAGGCACTCTCGGCTAACGGGCGTAACTCACCATCAATTTTGGCGCTCGGCGGAAAACCTGCGGTAATAAACAGGTCCGAGGCTTTACGCTCCACCATGACTTTTAAAAACGGACGGACATCCATCATAAATCCTTAAAACGTCGCTTGTTTGTTTGAGCTCTTCGCCATGGCATCCTCACGGGTGATGAGGCCACGGTTAACTAAGTTTTGCAGACACTGCTCAAGAGTTTGCATGCCATGGGCCATCCCCGTTTGAATGGCAGAGTACATCTGCGCCACTTTATCTTCACGGATAAGATTTCGGATAGCGGGCGTACCCATCATAATTTCGTGGGCTGCCACACGGCCGCCACCGATTTTCTTAATCAGGGTTTGCGAAATAACCGCCTGTAATGATTCAGATAACATGGTACGCACCATGTCCTTTTCACCGGCAGGGAAAACGTCAACCACACGGTCGATGGTCTTAGCCGCCGAGGTGGTGTGCAAGGTACCAAAGACTAAGTGACCCGTTTCGGCCGCCGTCATCGCCAGACGAATGGTTTCAAGGTCGCGCATCTCACCCACGAGGATAACGTCAGGGTCTTCACGCAGTGCGCTACGCAGCGCCGCGTTAAAGCTGTGGGTATGACGATGCACTTCCCGTTGGTTAATCAAACATTGCTTGTTGGGATGAACAAATTCGATTGGGTCTTCAATGGTTAAGATATGATCATGGCGGTTTTCATTGATGTAATCGACCATGGCCGCAAGTGTGGTACTCTTACCGGAACCTGTAGGCCCAGTGACTAACACTAACCCACGGGGAAAACTGGCAATTTTTTTAAAAATTTCAGGCGCACCTAACTGCTCAAGTGACAAGATATCACTGGGAATGGTACGAAATACCGCCGCAGCGCCGCGAGATTGGTTAAAGGCGTTCACACGGAAACGCGCTAAATTAGGGACTTCGAACGAAAAGTCGATTTCTAAATGTTCTTCAAAGTCCTTGCGTTGTTTATCATTCATAATGTCATAAACAAGGCTGTGTACACCCTGATGATCGAGCGCGGGCAGATTGATTTTTCTCACTTCACCGTCGACACGGATCATGGGAGATATCCCTGCAGAGAGGTGTAGATCCGAGGCTTTGTGTTTTACACTAAAAGCTAATAACTCAGTGATTTCCATAGTTTGGGATATCCTTGCAACTAGATAATTACATCATGACAACAATAGCAGACAGACTCGCCCACGCCCAGAGCAGGATCGCGCAAGCGGCGCAAAAATGCGCACGCTTACCTCACACTATTCGCTTACTTGCCGTCAGTAAAACTAAACCTATAGCAGATATTATAGCCGCCTATAATGCAGGCCAGCGTTGCTTTGGTGAGAACTATGTTCAAGAAGGTGCGACAAAAATTGAAGCGCTAAAAGATACTCATCCCGATATTGAATGGCATTTTATTGGGCCTCTACAATCCAATAAGACCACATTAGTTGCCCAGCACTTCGATTGGATGCACACCCTTAGCCGAGAAAAAATTGCCCAGCGGCTCAATGAACAGCGCCCCACTCACCTTGCGCCACTTAATGTGTGCATTCAAATCAACATCAGTGATGAAGACACAAAATCTGGTATCGATGCCGAGCAAATGCTACCGCTAGCCAATATCATCAGCCAACTGCCGCAGTTAAGGCTCAGAGGCTTAATGGCTATTCCCACTGCAACCGATAACATTACCCAGCAAACCCGGGAACTTACCGAGCTCAAGCAGTTATTCGAGACACTGAAACAGCATTATCACGATGTCGATACACTATCAATGGGCATGAGTAATGATTTGGACATCGCTATCGAGTGCGGCTCAACCATGGTGCGCATTGGCAGCGCCATCTTTGGAGAGCGGGATTATTCCTCAAAAGAAACGATCAATTGAGTCGATAAGTATCAAACCTATTGCCATTAAAGAGGTCATTGCCAACTGTCGCTATCACAGATTGAAAACTAAGGTATAGCGACTGACTCGGTATTTGGTCTTGTTTTTACAAGCTAAAGCCCAAATACTGTAAAGAGACATTAAATAGAAATTTTTATCCGGTCTAATTTTGTCATCGCTGAACCATAGGATTCAGCCCTAGGCCAGACATTATGGGGTACACATGAGTCAACAAAAAATCTGCTTTATCGGCGCGGGCAATATGACCCGTAGTATTATCAGCGGCTTAATTCGTAGCGGTTATCCAGCATCACAGGTTCAGGCGACCAACCCAAGCCAAGGTAAACTCGACGCTCTCGCTCACGACTTTGGTGTGCGTGTATCCCAAGATAATGTCAGCGCCGCCCAAGATGCCGATGTCATCGTATTATCCGTTAAGCCGCAGTTAATGGAACCAGTCTGCCAAGCACTGCAAGACATTGATATGTCTAACAAGCTGATCATTACTATTGCCGCAGGGATTAAAGCTGAACGCTACAGCCAGTATTTAGCACAACCCATCACGCTGGTTCGCACTATGCCAAACACCCCAATGCAAATCGGCGTCGGCATGGCGGGACTCTACGCACCGCACCCCCTATCGGATGCACAAAAAGCCATTACTGAACGATTGATGTCCAGCGGCGGTGAAATAGTGTGGGTAAATGAAGAATCTGAAATTAATCAAGTCATTGCCCTTGCTGGTAGCTCACCAGCATATTTCTTCCTGCTGATGGAATCGATGATTGATGCGGGTAAACAAATGGGCATGGACGAAGCCAAAGCCAGAAGCTTAGTGCAGCAAGCCGCCCTTGGTGCTGCTATGATGGCTAAACAAAATCCTGAGCTCACGCTGGGTAATTTACGGGAAAATGTCACCTCTAAAGGTGGGACAACGGCGCAAGCCATCGCCACATTCGAAGCGGCAGATCTCCGTGGCGTCGTAAAAAAAGCCATGGAAAACTGCATTAATCGCGCAGAAGAAATGGCAAAGACATTTTAATTAAACCACTTTCCCGACGGCTCAAACACAGATAACGGGCGTTTTTAATTGGACTCATATAGGCAGAAATCTCGATGAATGCATTAACCTTCTTGATCAGCACACTCTTCGATTTGTATTTGATGGTAGTGATTTTGCGGCTCTGGCTCCCCTTGGCACGGGCCGATTTTTATAACCCTTTTAGTCAATTTATCGTGAAAGCAACTCACCCACTCATCGCCCCAATGCGCCGAGTGATCCCATCAATAGGAAGATTTGATACAGCCTCGTTTGTGTTGGCATTATTGGTCGTCATCGTAAAAGTCTTGCTATTGAGCCTTATCGCCGGTGGCGCTATTGATATTGTGCTGTTCTTTGTATTTGCGCTTGTCACTGTCATCAAACAGACAGGCATTTTGCTGTTTTGGATGTTGATCATCCGCGCGATTTTGAGCTGGTTCAATCAAGGCTATAATCCGATCGTGATGATTATGGGGCAATTAACCGAGCCCATTTTGGCCCCAGTGCGCCGCATCATTCCGCCCATTGGTGGTTTAGATTTGTCAGTGATGTTGGTGATTATCGGCATGAACTTTATCAACATGCTGTTGGCGCAATACGTACCTTTTTGGGCCGTGATTTAATGAGCGCAGTCATTATGCAGCAAGGCGACTTGCTGCTTAATTTGTATATTCAACCTAAAGCGAGTCGCGATCAGATAGTTGGGCTTCATGGTGATGAGTTAAAAGTCGCCATTACCGCCCCGCCTATTGATGGCAAGGCCAATGCCCATTTAAGCAAGTATTTAGCCAAGGCCTTTAAAGTCCCTAAAAGCGATGTTCACATCCTTAAGGGCGAATTGGGGCGCCATAAACAGGTACGGATTAGCGCTCCTAAAAACGTCCCGACAGAAATCGCGACACTGCTCGAATAAACACAGCGTTGGAAGTCTAGGTTCCGATACATATAATCAAGCAATCTCTCATATTAAGTTAAGGTACAACATTATGTTACGTAACCTCCTAATCATGCTCGTATTAACAGCTAGCCTTTGTGGTGTCGCTGATGCCGAGCAAAAAGAAACCGTCGGTAATTTTGATATTCATTATATCGCGTTAGGAAGTACCTTTCTGACCCCCAGTATTGCTAAAACCTATGGCATTGAGCGTAGTAGCTACAAAGGTATTATCAACATCGCGGTATTAGATACGAGCGAAACAGGCTCCCCCGCAGTTCCCGTAGAAATCACCGGTGTTGCCAATAACTTACTCGATGCGCGTATCGATTTAAAATTTAGAGAAATCCGTGAAGGTAAGGCCATTTACTATATTGCTGAAGTCCCATACCGCGACGATCAAGAGATTAATTTCAACATCGCCATCAAGTATCGGAACCAGCTGAATACTAACCTACAGTTTAAACAAAAGTTCTACGTCGAATAATTTCAGCCTCACAGGCATGACGATACCAATTATCGTCCTGCCTTTTTCTGTCCTTTACCGCCAAGCTTGGGTATCATTGCCGCCGTAAACATCGCTCAATGAAATAGGTACCCCATGCAACAAATCGTCCTCGCCAGTGGCAATAAAGGTAAACTTGCCGAATTCGATCAAATGCTCGCCGCCTACGGCGTAAAAGTGCTGCCACAAAGCCAATTTAACGTTAGCGAAGTGGCCGAAACGGGCACCACCTTTGTCGAAAACGCCATTATCAAAGCCAGACATGCGGCACAAATTACTGGACTTGCCGCCATTGCCGATGACTCGGGATTAGAAGTCGATTTACTCCAAGGTGCACCGGGCATCTACTCTGCGCGCTATGCGGGGGAGAATGCCAAGGATCAAGACAATGTGTTAAAACTCTTAGACACATTAAAGGATAATCCTGCGCCGCGTACGGCCAGATTCCAATGCGTTTTAGTCTATATGCGCCATGCGAAAGACCCAACGCCAATCATTTGCCAAGCCGCGTGGGAAGGCCAAATCGATTTCGTACAACGGGGTGACAACGGCCATGGTTACGATCCGATTTTTATTCCAGAACACCATGATTGCAGCGCCGCCCAAATGAGCAGTGACGAGAAAAATGCCTTGAGTCACCGTGGTAAAGCGTTAGTGCAACTGATTGCTGCCATGCAGGCAAAAGGCGTATTTACCGACGGGAACGCCCAATAATGTCAGTAACCGTGTCACCAGAGTTAACCCTACCGCCATTGAGCTTGTACATTCATATCCCTTGGTGTGTACAAAAATGCCCTTACTGTGACTTTAACTCCCATGGGCAAAATGGTGAATTACCCCAGCAGGCCTATGTGGATGCGCTGCTAGCGGACTTACACCAAGACTTGCACTTAGTACAGGGCCGTAAGCTGCACACCATTTTTATTGGTGGTGGAACACCGTCTCTATTTGATGCCAATCAAATCAAAAGGATATTGGATGGTGCCAACGCGCTAATTCCCTTTAGTGACGATATTGAAATCACCATGGAGGCCAACCCTGGTACCCTAGAGCACGATGACTTTAGTGCCTACCGCGCCGCCGGGGTCACTCGGTTATCGATTGGGGTACAAAGCTTTTCTAAGGATAAGCTTAATCTGCTGGGGCGAATTCACGATCAAAACGAAGCCCAAACCGCCGCCCAAAAAGCCAGCCAAGCGGGTTATTTAAGTTTTAATTTGGATTTGATGCATGGACTTCCGAATCAAAGTTTCACCGAAGCCATGGCAGATATCGATACCGCAGCCGCACTCAATCCACCGCATTTGTCTTGGTATCAACTAACGATTGAACCCAATACCCTGTTCCACTCCAAGCCACCGCAACTGCCCGACGATGAAGATCTCTGGCAGATCTACGAACAAGGGCAACAAAAGTTAGCGGCACTCGGTTATGAGCAGTATGAAATCTCGGCCTATGCCAAACCTGGCTATCAGTGCCGGCATAACCTTAACTATTGGCAGTTCGGCGATTATTTAGGTATAGGCTGCGGTGCCCATGGCAAAGTGACCTTACCTGAAGAAAATCGCATCATTCGCACGGTTAAAATCAAGCATCCGAAGGGCTATTTAACTGCCGATAATTACACATTCGAACAAACCGAAGTCGCGCAAGAAGATCGCGCACTTGAATACTTAATGAATCGTCTGCGCCTAATGACGCCAATCCCTAAACAAGAGTTTGAAGACAGAACCGGTTTACACCGAGACACCTTAAAGGATGGGATGGAAAAGGCCAAACAACGGGGTTTACTCATCGAATCGGCTGAACATTGGCAATTAACCAGTAAAGGTCACATGTTTGTGAACGATTTACTAACGCAATTTTGTTAATTCACTGATTAAATTCCCCATATAAATAATGTGTTAGCCTAGTTTCTTCGATGAAGCATCTTTTATGGCTAACACATTTTCTAACATTTATATTCATACATTTTTCCCCTGCTTCTTTAGAATTGCCTGAACATTGTTAAGGAAGCCTGATCATGCCAATAAAAACGAACATCAGCTTAGTCGCATTTACCCTCTCCGCCCTGCTTGCACTGCCTTCCTATGCAGTGCCCAGCTTAAATGACTCACATAATATAACCAGTACAAGTATTGCCGCCCAAAGCGAGTCAGAAAAAGCCAACGCCTTGTTTGAAACCATCTTCATGGAAAACATTATGGCAAGCCCAATTGCGCAAACCTATATGGGCATTAAGCAGGACTATGATAAGTGGGATGACATTGGCGACGAGGCGGATGCCCGTGAGTTGGCGCGCACTAAGAAACAACTGGCCGAAGTGAATCAACTAGATGCGAGTAAGCTTGACCCCCAAACTCGCCTAAGCCTGACGTTACTCACCCAAAACCTGAATAACGATATCAAAGACTATCAGTGGCGTTACCATAACTACCCAGTAAATCAGATGCATGGCGGCCACTCGATGATCGCCTCCTTCCTGATTAATCAACACCAGATCACCGATGTCAGCGATGCTCAGGCCTATATCAGCCGCTTAAATGGCGTGCCCAAACGCCTAAGCCAACTGCAACAGGCGCTAGAAGTGCGCGCTAATAAAGGCATTATTGCGCCTAAATTTGTGTTCGGTTACGTGATATCTGACAGCCAAAACATCATTAAAGGCGCCCCCTTCGATAAAGGCGAAGACAGTGCACTGTTGGCGGATTTTCGCAAAAAAGTGAATGCACTCAGCATCTCCGAGGCAGAAAAAGCCCAACTGATTGCCGATGTAGAAAAAGCACTAGTCTCGCAAGTTGAGCCTGCATACAAGACGCTTATCGCCTATATCAAAACCTTAGAAGCCAAGGCCGATACCCGCGATGGGGTTTGGAAACTCCCCGACGGCGAGGCGTTTTATAACAATGCCCTTGCACGCACGACGACTACCCACATGACGGCGGATGAAATCCATCAACTTGGTCTTGCCGAAGTGGAACGCATCCATAATGAAATGCGCGCCATTATGAAAAAGGTGAATTTTAACGGCACCTTGCAAGAATTCTTCACCTTTATGCGCGATGATCCACAGTTCTATTATCCAAATACCGCCGAAGGCAAGGCGGCATATTTAGCCGATGCTACCAAGCTTATCGATAATATGCGCTCACGCTTGGATGAAGTCTTTAAGGTCAAGCCAAAGGCTGCCATGATAGTCAAACAGGTTGAAGCCTTTAGGGAGAAATCTGCGGGTAAAGCCTTTTATGAACAACCGGCGCCCGATGGCTCTCGTCCTGGCAGCTACTACGCTAATCTCTACGATATGAAGGCCATGCCCAAATACCAAATGGAAGCACTGGCTTACCACGAAGGGATCCCTGGCCACCATATGCAAATCGCCATTTCGCAGGAGCTGAAGGATATTCCTAAGTTCCGTAAGTTCGGTGGCTATACCGCCTATATCGAAGGTTGGGGGCTCTACAGTGAGTCTTTCCCGAAAGAAATGGGCTTATATGCCGATCCATACTCCGATTTTGGTCGACTGGCGATGGAGTTATGGCGAGCTTGCCGTTTAGTCGTCGATACCGGGATCCACGCCAAGCAATGGACCCGCGAACAAGGGATTGCTTATTACGTCGATAATACCCCTAACGCAAAATCCGATGCGAAGAAAATGGTGGAGCGTCATATCGTTATGCCATCGCAAGCCACAGCCTATAAAGTTGGGATGATTAAGTTACTCGAACTGAGACACAAGGCGGAAAAACAGCTGGGTGATAAGTTTGATATCCGGGATTTCCATACTTTAGTCTTGGCAAATGGCGCGCTGCCTTTGGATGTGCTGGAAGAGCAAGTCGATCAATGGATTGCCAGTGTTAACAAAACCTAAGCTTCAAACCTTGGGAGGCTCACGCTAGTCTCCCTTGAACACCGTTGCGAATGAAGTGATTAAATCGCAGCCAATAAAAAAGCCACTATCAAGTGGCTTTTTTATTGGATTTATCACCAGCTTGGTCATAAAACCCTATCTCACTGTGGATCACTATATTTGATGAATTAAGCTCAATACTTAACACTCGGTGTGACTTTAGGGTACAGAGAGACAAAACTCATTTCCCACGATTAAACCATCAGAAAAAAATTACCTCAGCCTAATAAGCTGAGGTAAACCAAAAACTAGGATGATGGTTTAAAAGCCAACATTGTTTTAGTTCGCAAACTTCTGCTGGCGGTGATTCGAAACCGCAACATTGCAGACCTGTACACTCATATCGAAAGGGGTCATTTCCAATAAAAGCATAGGACTCAGGTCATTCCGAATCATCTGGCAATCATTGTATTCATTTAAGAACAGACTTCAATACAAGCTTCAAAAACTTGTTTTAGACAATGCTAAAAAACCAAACTAAAATGCAAGACAAAAAACATGCAAGCAATTGATTTTATTTAACTTAAAATATCGACAAATGCTTCCAAAACGTATTGAACGCATTTTAAGAACAATGTTTCCAAAATTACTGACGCTCACTGAAAAGTTCAGCATAAGGGATATCCCAATAAGGCGGATTGCCAATATGGTCTTTAATAAACTCAACGAAAGCACTCACCTTAGGCGCTAAATGCTTACGACGTGGATACACTGCCTGTAGCGGTAAATGATGAGTCAATTGCCAATCTCTCAATAGTGGCACCAAGGTACCTTTAGCGATCTCATCTTCCATCAAGTAACTAGCAAGATATACAACCCCTAAGCCACTGATCGCAGCTGATTTTAAAGCAGGAGCGTTATCCACCCTAAAGTTACCTGAGACACCTATCTCACAGTAATCATCGCCCTTTTTAAACTGCCACATGCTGTGCTCATGCCACTCACCTTGATACACCAAGCAGTTATGGTCGACTAATTGCTCTGGACGCGAAGGTTCGCCATGTTTAGCAATATAATCGGGTGAGGCAACGAGTAGGAACTGACACTTCATCAAAGGTCGCGCCACCATACCAAGAGGAAGCTGCTCAGACATAGTTAACAGTAAGTCTAAACCTTCACTGACCACATCCACCTTATGATCAAGCAAACTGACTTGCAGTTCGAGCTCAGGGTGTTTTGCCATAAAGGATGGCAGTGCGGGAATGATATGCATAGCGCCAAAGGACTGAGAAATACCCACCTTTAACACGCCGCGGGTCGCATCGTTTAAATTATGCACGCTAGCAATCGCCTGCTCAGCATCGCGGAGTAACTCTTCACCTTGCAGATATAACAAATGCCCAGCTTCAGTCAAACTTAAGCTGCGAGTAGTACGCTGGATCAGTTGAACACCGAGTCTATGCTCGAGATCGGCTACCTGCGTACTAACCTTAGATTTAGAGATCCCAAGCCTTCTTGCGGCCGCACTGAAACTTCCGGCTCTGGCCACATGAGTAAAAATCGCAATAGGTTCTAACAGTTCTAACATGGAAAGTCGCCTTAAGCAGTTTCGACAGTGATTTAAACTTTCGGAATAACGCAGGAATGCAGCATTCCATAACGCCTTAATATCTCACAGCAAATGGGTTCGTTGTAGAGATTTAAACCGAAAAAGTCAGCTAAAGTAGAGTGTTTTATCTGACTGAGTTGCCAGCTTTTCATTATATTTTAAGAGTATACCAAACATTAGTCTGAAGAATGTAACATTCCACACTAAATAGCCGCAAGCATTGGGATTAATATCAAGGTGCTTGGTAACAATTCCCCAATAAAAAGCCCCAAACACAAAGGTGCTGAGGCATTGATCATTTAAACTGCTTTATTCATTTTGCCAGCTAGGCAAACGTTCTAGCGTAAAAACCAGTTTACTCCCTTAGATATCTTCTGCGATATCTACTCACGCAATTCGTGGTGAGTGTTTTGCGTCAACACATAAGGTGCTAACTCAGGCACTTCTTTACGCAGTTGATTTTCAAGCACTAGCAGGTTTTCAAAACGGTCACATAAACGGTCGGCTTTCGCTTCAATCCCCTTGGATTGGGATTCAATTTGCTGCTCAATATCATCGCCTAATTTATCCATTTTTTGTGAAAATGCCTCCATCTTAGCATCGAAGGACTCACCATCGCCGGCAAGAATTTGGCCACCGATATTCATCATCAGGGTACCAATGGAGTTTTGCACGATTTGCTCCATTTCCTGTTCAAACTCATCGTTAAAAGTGTTTTGCATCGACTCTTCGGTCGCACCAAGGTAAAAACTATCGCCCTGCTTGTAGGCTACGGCATCGACACGCTTCTGCACGCCCGCCATCATCTCATCAAACTTAGCGCCTGCGGCATCGCCCATCAGTGGCGTTAACGCCATACTCACGGCTTGAGAGGCTAGTGCAACCGCTTCATTGACTAATTCAATGACTTCAGGTACCTGAGTAGACACCTCATCGGCGTATTGGCTAACTAGCTTCTTCTGCTTATCAGTTAAAGTTACCTGCTTGCCTTCAACGTATAACTTGTCAACCTCGATACGATACTTCTCGGCGCCCTTCTCACTCATCACTAATTTTTTAGGTTCGACTCTCACATCATAATTAAGGGAAACCTCACAGCGCTCATCAATTTGCGGCTCGGTTTTCGCTTGTGCTGATTGCAAGCCAGAAGCACCTAAAATAACACCCGATAATGCCACTCCAGTTAATAGCGTATTTATTTTCATTGTGGTTCATCCTTTAATCTGAGTAATTCGACTAAGCTAACATGCTAAAAGACAATTAGCAGAAGATGTGCCAACTTTGTAATAATATGATTAGTATGGAGTTATAAAAATTAGCACCGATAGCAGATTAGTGAATTTCACTAATATTTAGCCTAGCAGTGCTAATCAAAGAGTTAAATCAGAAGATTGAACGTCCGAGACGCTGGCTGAGATGCTCAAGCATCGCCGTCCCCGCGAGGGAGTTACCTTGGTTATCTAATTCGGGTGACCAAACGCAGACCGAGAGCTCCCTAGGGATCACCGCAATAATGCCGCCACCGACACCACTTTTGCCAGGCATACCGACACGATAGGCAAACTCACCAGCGCCATCGTACAAGCCCGAGGTTGCTAACAGGGCATTTAACTGCCGAGTCTGCACTTGCGAAATAAGCTTAGTGCCATCTATGGTTTTACCGCGATTAGCTAAATACAGCATCGCCCGCGATAGATCGGCGCAGTTCATTTTTAAGGCGCAGTAATGAAAATAAGTGCGCAGCACTGTATCGACATCACCTTGAAAATTGCCGAAGGATTTCATCAGATAGGCGATGGCCGCATTACGAGCACTGTGCTGATATTCAGAATCAGCCACTTGCTTATCGAAACAAACTTTATCGTTTTGACTCAGCGCCCTGACCAATTCCAACATCCGATGCTTAGGTGCCCCTAAACGGCTCTGTAATAAGTCAGCGATGACTAATGCGCCAGCATTAATAAAGGGATTGCGAGGTTTACCCCGCTCGAGTTCGACTTGGACTAATGAATTGAAGGAGTGTCCCGAGGGTTCTTTGCCGACGCGGCTCCAAATTTCGGTTTCTTCATATAAAGTTAGCGCTAAGGTTAAGCTGAAAACTTTAGAAATACTTTGAATTGAAAATGGCTCAAGGTAATCGCCTGCGCCTATGGTTTCACCGTCAATAGTGGTCACGGCTATGCCCAATTTGCCAGCATCAACATTGGCTAGCGCAGGAATATAATTAGCAACCTTTCCTTGGCCGAGCAAGGGTCGAACTTTGTCGACCACTTCCTCTAATAACGCCTGTTCTGGCATTAACTCCACCAGATATCGTACAGTTCGCTAACTTCGAGTTGAGTCACTTTTTGACCCGCCCAGAATGCCTTAACAGCAGCGATATCTTCCTCGGTGCACTTCCCGATAGTTTGGGTCGCAATAATACCTTCCCATTCGATATGACCACCGCCATGGAAGCCTAGCTTACGGGCTTCAATCACCTCATCAATAAACTTATCGACAGTTGCATCAATTTCAGCTTCAGAGACAGATGCATCGAACGTCCAAGTGATGTCAAAACCTAACTCTTGGAATTCATCGACGCGCATTTTCTTACGTAAACGACGGCTACGATTCGTTGCCATAGTGATTTTCCCCGTTGTGTTAAAAAACCAATAAAAAGATAACGATATTAAGCGATACGCTCGAACATCAGATCCCATACGCCATGGCCAAGGCGATGACCGCGGGCTTCAAATTTCGTGAGTGGACGATGATCCGGACGCGGTACAACAGTACCATCGGCAGATTGATTCTTGTAACCGCTCGCCACATTCATCACTTCCAGCATATGTTCGCTGTAGTTTTCCCAGTCGGTTGCCATATGGAATACGCCGCCAATCTTCAGTTTACGGCGGATCAATTCGGCAAATTCAGCTTGTACGATACGGCGTTTGTGGTGGCGCTTTTTATGCCAAGGATCGGGGAAGAACAACTGCACACGCGTCAGGCTGCCATCGGCAATCGCATGTTCTAATACTTCCATCGCATCATGGTGATACACACGAAGATTGGTCACGCCCGCGGCAGCGGCATCACTTAAGCATGAGCCAACACCAGGCTTATGGACTTCAATACCGATAAAGTTCAGCTCTGGTGCTTCTTGCGCCATTTGCACCAAAGAAGCGCCCATACCGAAACCAATCTCCAGTACAGTGTCAGCTTCGCGCCCAAAAACTTCGGCTAAATCCAATGGTGTTGGGCTGTAATCTAAGCCCATTGTTGGCCACTGAGTCTCAATGGCTTGCGCTTGACCTTTAGTCAAACGCCCTTCTCTTAGGACAAAGCTTCTGATCTTACGCAGATACTTGCCTTCTTCATTAAATTCAGCGGTAGTGACTTCGCTCATTTTTGCCTCGTCTCGTGGACAACACCCTCTAAAAAGAAGGGCATTATCCAAAGTTCAACTTACAGTGCAAGCACTAATGGAGGCGAAGTATAACAAGATTCTTCGCCGGAGCGAATCTAGCACTGTTTTTCCTGTGAGAGTGACTTGTTTGCCGCCCTATCTCCCGCTACACTGCGCCGATGAAATCTACAGCCTCCTTTGCAACACGTATCGTTAATTGGTACGACACCCACGGTCGTAAAACCCTCCCTTGGCAGCAAGATAAAACCCCATATAGTGTATGGGTTTCAGAGATTATGCTGCAACAAACTCAGGTGGCGACTGTTATTCCCTATTACCAGCGTTTTATGACGCGTTTCCCCGATGTATTAGCCCTCGCTAACGCCCCGGATGATGAAGTATTGCACCATTGGACAGGCCTTGGTTATTACGCTAGGGCTCGCAATCTGCATAAAGCCGCTAAGATGATCCGCGATGAATATCAAGGACAATTCCCGACGAATTTTGAGAAAGTGCTAGCACTGCCAGGCATTGGCCGCTCGACAGCGGGTGCAGTGCTATCCCTATCACTTGGGCAGCAGCATCCGATCCTCGATGGCAATGTTAAGCGCGTCCTAGCAAGACATGGCGCGATTGCGGGCTGGCCTGGACAAAAACCAGTGGAGGAGCAACTCTGGCAACTCACTGAACAGTTAACGCCAGAGCAGGATATTCAAAAATATAACCAAGCCATGATGGATATTGGTGCCAGTATTTGTACTCGCAGCAAACCAAATTGCGCCGCTTGCCCTGTGGCTATCGATTGCAAGGCCCAACTTATGGGTAGGCAAACCGATTTCCCGGGTAAAAAACCGAAGAAAACTATCCCAGAGAAATCTGCTTGGATGTTGGTTTTGCTCAAAGATAATCAAGTCTTCTTGGCTAAGCGCCCTCCTGCTGGCATTTGGGGCGGACTCTGGTGCTTTCCCGAGTTTAATACTCAAGCCGCACTCAATGCAGAGCTTGAAGCCCAAGGTTATAAAGCCGCTCAACTCGAACCATTAATTGGTTTTAGACATACCTTTAGCCATTTTCATTTAGATATTCAGCCCATGCTGCTGAATTTAGATAGCCACGCGAATGGCTACAACAAGCAAACCTCGGGTAAACAGATCGTGGGCGCAGTCATGGAACAAAATCAGTCTCTCTGGTATAACATAAATCAACCTTCCAAAGTGGGGCTCGCCGCCGCAACCGAGCGTGTGCTAGCCAATTTGGAGTCACTCATAACCGCTACAGTCAGTAAGCAGTAAGGAATAATCATGGCGCGTACAGTCAATTGCGTATATTTAAATAAAGAAGCCGACGGCCTAGACTTTCAACTGTATCCAGGTGATTTAGGTAAACGCATTTTTGATAACATCAGTAAAGAAGCTTGGGGCCTATGGCAGAAAAAACAGACCATGCTGATTAACGAAAAGAAACTCAACATGATGAATGTTGATGATCGTAAGTTTTTAGAAGAGCAAATGACATCCTTCCTGTTCGAAGGTAAAGACGTTGAAATTGAAGGCTTTGTGCCTGAAAAAGATCAAGAATAAGCCTAAGCGCCTATCCATAAATAGCAAAAAAGCGCCTAAGGGCGCTTTTTTGTTACAGGAGAAATGGCGTGCTTACTTACGCACACCTTCTACCACTAAATCTAATTCAACATTGGCAGATGCCGGACCTAAGTCCATCTTGATGCCATAATCTTTCATCGCAAACGTGGTAGTACCGGTAAAGCCGGCACGATATCCGCCCCAAGGATCTTGACCTTCACCCACAGCATGCGCTTGAATCGCAAGTGGTTTAGTCACACCGTTTAGCGTGAAGTTACCCTTGATAACCATATCGCCATTACCTTTATCTTCAACCGAAGTCGAAACGAAAGTCGCTTCGGCAAATTTAGCGGCATTTAAAAAGTCAGCGCTACGGATGTGTTTATCACGCTCAGCATGGTTTGAGTCCACACTTAAGGTGTTCACTTTTACATTCACTTTGGCTGCCGCTGGATTTTTAGCATCGTAGCTGAAATCACCGCTGAAATCATTAAAACGGCCAACGACATAGCTATAACCTAAGTGACTCACTTTAAAGGTAATAGAGGCATGGGCACCTTCACGATCAATCACATAATCGGCGGCAGATGCAGCAATCGGAGCCAGTAAAGACCCGCCAATCAAGGCCGCTAATAGTTGTTTTTTCATTATATTATCCTCGGTTAAATTTAATCATCTTGAGTAATGTTGAATCTTTATCGATAAAATGGTGCTTTAGAGCACCTAAGGCATGCAGTACAACCAAAGCAATCAAGCTATAGGCGGCATATTGATGAATATCCCCCGCTATATCAGCCTGATTTTCAATCAGCGGCGTCAGACCAGGTAACTCAAACCAGTCAAACACCATAATTCCTCGCCCCTCTGCCGTTGAAATCAAAATGCCTGCGGCCATAATCAGCAGTAATAAGAGGTAAATCGCGCCATGGGCAATCTGGGCAGTAACCTTTTCCCATGGCTGATGATTTTGCTCTGGTGCAGGCTTTGGATTAATCAAACGCCAAACTAAACGAAATAACGTTACCGCCAGCAGCAAAATCCCGACGCTTTTATGCCAATGTGGCGCCGTTTTGTACCATGGGCTGTAGTAGGTCAACTCAACCATCCAAACCCCCATGGCAAATAATCCAATCACGGCTACAGCGCTCAACCAATGGCTTGCAATAGCAATAAGTCCATAACTTAACTTAGTATTTCTAAACATACTGCCACTCCGAACCTTTATACTTCTGCCACATAATTAAATAATAGTCATTATCATAGAACGAAAATTAAAAACTAAAATCAGTAAAAATAGCTCATATCTTTCTAAAATTTAGAATGTTTGCCATTTTAACGTTTTGAAGCTGATAGCAAGGTTAGTAAAGGCAATATATTCGAGTGGAAATACAACTTAGTGATATTAAACTGAACCGATTTTGATAGGTTTATAGATAAAAAACAGCCAAAGTGCACATTAAACAGTCGAACACATCATTTATCAGGAAAAAGCACTTGCAGCGGCTAAATACCCTCGCTAATATAGCCGCACTTCGAATGAGACAGCATTGAGTTGTCAGTTTTTAAGTAGTCAACTAACGCTTAGTTTAGTTGCCCGAATAGCTCAGTCGGTAGAGCAGAGGATTGAAAATCCTCGTGTCCCTGGTTCGATTCCGGGTTCGGGCACCATTATTCAGCAGTATAAGCCGGCATAGCTCAGTTGGTAGAGCAACTGACTTGTAATCAGTAGGTCCCGAGTTCGACTCTTGGTGCCGGCACCATAAAAAACAAAAAAGCCACTCATTGAGTGGCTTTTTTGTATCTGGGATTTCAATCAAATCATATAACTCCACTCTAAGTCACAGCCAACCTACTCTCGATAATTGCAGCGGTTTCCAAGCTCGACTTTTGCTCCTGATGCTCCTGAAACCTTCAAACAAATATTGATTTACGGCTTTACACTTAACTTTGCCAATTTTCAAAGTTCGGAGGCAGAGACTAAGGTGTTATTCGCGCCTCCCACTATTTAATTGTATTAAGCCATTGATAGTTAGGCTAAGTAAGCTTTGCACATTCAAGTAAAGCAATAAATATTGCGCATTTTGTTTAATACTTGGCCAGTCGAATTAAAAGGGCTTGCACACTGAAAGCGTGCACTATATGATACGCGCACTTCGAACGAATGGGGTGTTAAACTCACGATTTGAAGTAGACAACTAACACTTAGTTTAGTTGCCCGAATAGCTCAGTCGGTAGAGCAGAGGATTGAAAATCCTCGTGTCCCTGGTTCGATTCCGGGTTCGGGCACCATTATTCAGCAGTAAAAGTTTAGCCGGCATAGCTCAGTTGGTAGAGCAACTGACTTGTAATCAGTAGGTCCCGAGTTCGACTCTTGGTGCCGGCACCATAAAAAACAAAAAAGCCACTCTTTGAGTGGCTTTTTTGTATCTGTGATTTTAGCAATTTACTTTATCAGCTCATGCACTATCGGCCTATCTCCCGTTTGGACTTGATGCTGCAAGTGTCGCCAACCATGAGTTAACTCGCTTAGCGGCTCTTTTCGCTCAGGAAAGTGCGAAGATAATTTGTCGATCACTTCAATTTGCATTTTACACAATAACGACCAACGGTCTGCATTTGATAGGTACATAGCGTTTTCCTTAACGAAGGGGATGATATTTCCTTAATTGATTAACACTAGGTCATAAACCTAACGTTGCCAAATTAAAATTGCGTGTTAGCGCACTGTTAAACATTGCTACTCCAGAGTATCTTTATTCTATAAACATAAGATAGGAGACATCATGACAGCTACGATTTTTAAACTTATTTTTATCGCAATTGGTTTGTTTCTGGTTTATAAGCTGATATTTGGTGGTAAGAAGGGATCGACTATTTTCGAAATGCACTTTAAAGACGGCCGTATGACTCACCACAAAGGCAAAATCCCCGAGCGTTTCGAGAAGGAATGTCGACATCTTGCTAAAGCAGATAAACTCACTTGTACTATCAGAGCCGAGAAAGATACCGACGTCCGACTACATATATCTGCCAATGTAAATGACAATCTACAACAAAGGATCCGTAATCAATTTCCCTTTGAGTATTACGATAAGAAGACAGTGGATAATAGTCGTCAAGCGGGTTAATTTTCAGAATCATCAGCCCTTATGTCAAAGTAAGGGCTGCACAATCCACTCAAACTTTATTGAGATTGATCAATCTTAGAATTTAATCGGATCCTTTGGCTCTAGCTTTCCATCTTCGCGCGCATCACGAACACGGCGCTCATTATCTTGCACCATAGGATCGCCACTCGATTGATGAGGATCTGCTTGTTTTTCTGAAGTGTCGTCGAAACGAAAATCAATGTTAGAACAAGCTGTTAATAAAATACTTGCTAACACAGCCAGTAACATCCAATACTTTTTCATTATATGATTCACGATAGATTGCTTTGAGCCAGTCTAGAGCAGTCAGAGAGCGATTATTAGCCAAGCCATACCGTTAACCATGGCAGCAAGCCGCTTAATCTAGCTTTTGGATCACTAAAGTCACCTTAGCAACGGTAACCCCCCACTTAATAATGTCGCTTTTATTGATGATGGTATTGTCATTAACTAAAAACATCCAATCATCAAAATGCACTTGGTATTCATCACCATCAACAGGCAATAACATATCATAGCGCCAGCGCAGCGCACTTCCCCTCGCCTCACCTACTGCAGTACCAATAATATCGCCTGCCGTGCCGGTATACTGTCCATCACCTAGGGAGGTTATACGCCATATACGGGTTTGGGTTTCACCGTCATCATAGACAAACCATTCATCGATAACACCTTCGTTCCCTTGCCAACTCGCCTCCATAGTGACATTGAATTTACGGATCACTTTGCCACTAAAATCCTCAACGATGCCCGATGCCTTAAGCGGGCCATTAAAGAATTTTTCCAATACTAATGGTGGATTTGTACCTTGATAATCAGCTACTTCAACCGAGGAACAACTAGATAACAGGCTGAGCATCAATAAACTTAAGATGACATTTTTAGTCCAATTTAGCGTTAACAATCGCATGATTTTTCTCCTAGTAATTGCGCTCGTAAACTTGGACGACTGGTTTTAGTCGATAACCAAATCGCTAAAAAAGCCTGTGCAAATTGTGGTTCTTGGATAAGCCCGAGGGGTTGTTGATTAAAATAAAATTGACTCTGGTTTGCATCGATAATCTTAAAACTTAAATGATCACCTGGCGTGACATCAGGCCAAATACCTTTTAGTAAATTAAGCCAGCGACCAATATCACTATCGGCATAACCTAAATGTCGCCATTGTTCGGCGGTTGCTTCCAGTAAATCTGCAGCATCAATATCACGATAATATTCAATATCTAACAATTGCGGATACTCCCCCTGCTGATACTGACCGGTTGGCGTCATCAGACGAGCTTTATATAAGTTGAACCACAGCCAATCCATTTCGCCGCGCCCAACCTCAACAAGATCCTGGCTCATCGAGTTATCGACCGTAGCGGTTGAATTTGCATATCCAGCAAAAGGGAGTAACAACCCAAAGATGACGCTAAGATAGGTTTTAGTCGATAGCATAGACATCCGATTCCTCCACTTGAAAATTAACGATCGCACAAGCGACGATGTTCTAGCCCATAACGCCTAACCGGCCTATAACTACGGGATATTTTGATAAACAGCGGCAATAAGATAGCCCAAACAACAGCAAGGATAATCATGGAAATACTTTCGCCAAAAGGAAGCGTCACCGCATTAAATTGCGCGCCCGCAATGTAGCTAAGACTGCCAAATACACCACCCAATATAACCTGCAAAATAATAGGTAAAGCACGCATAAAAATGAGGCTATGGTGCAGGCTCAAGGCAAAATGCAGCCATAGACAAGCGAGCCACCAAGGTAAAACGGTAAACTCAAATACCCCGAACAAAGTGAGCAAGGTATCAATCGCAATACCCAGCAATCCCACCTTAATCATGGTACTGAAGTCCCGAAGCACTGCTTGTCGGTTTTCAACCAAAGTCAACAGTAAAAAATGAATCAATAACAATGAGATATTGAGTAACAACACTCGATTGCCCCATAAGATGCTACTCCACCAAACACACTGAAAGCTCAAGGCGTTGTAGATAATAACTCCTTGAAGCTTAGACATATTTTGAATGTATCTGACCATAGGGAGCATCTCTGCGCGACGTTAACAACGGTTAATCGTATTAGGTAAACGATACCCGGGGCGTACGGCCACTAAATGCACAGTGCTTGTGGTGCGCTCTAAAAATCCGCCTTCGCAGTAACTGAGGTAAAACTTCCACATGCGAATAAAATCTTCTCCATAACCAAGGGCTTGGATTTGGGCAACGGAACGATCAAAGTTATCGTGCCAATCCTTTAAGGTTTTGGCGTAATCTAAGCCCATGTCATCGATCGACCAGACCTGCATATCGGTGCGCTTTGCCAAATGGCCAACCATTTGGTGAACCGAAGGCAAACAGCCACCAGGGAAAATATATCGCTGAATAAAATCAACGCTTTTACGATAACTATCGTAACGCTGATCTGAAATAGTGATTGCCTGTAATAACATCCGCCCTTCGGGTTTGAGCAATGTTTCCAGCTTTTTAAAGAATCCAGGCAAATATTCATGACCTACGGCTTCAATCATCTCGATAGACACCAATCTATCGTATTGACCGCTAAGATTTCGATAATCCTCGGTCAGCAAAGTCACACTATCGCTTAGCCCTTCACGTTCGACCCGCGCTTTAGCATAGGCATATTGGGCATCGGAGATGGTAGTGGTCGTAACGTGCACGCCATAATGTTTAGCTGCGTAAATCGCCAAAGCGCCCCAACCAGTACCGATTTCTAATAGGGTTTGCCCCGGCTTTAAATCGAGCCGTTCGCAAATGGTTTTGAGCTTGTGTAGCTGCGCATCAGCAAGGCTTGCCTCGCTATGGGGATACAAGGCACTGGAGTACAGCATTTCACGGTCTAAAAACTGCTCATATAACGCATTGCCCAAGTCGTAATGGGCAAGAATATTACGCTTAGAGCCCTGTTGAGAATTACGGTTAAGCAAGTGCTTAAAGCGATTAATCGAGCCAGTAAGCCAACTAAATTTAGCTTCAATCTGGTCAAGTAACGGCAGATTTCGAGCAAAAAGTTGCACGACTTTGGTTAAGTCAGGGCTGGTCCAATGGCCTTGAATATAGCCCTCACCTGCACCGATGGAGCCTGAAAACATCACTTGACGATAAAAGCTCGGATGCTTCACGACTAGCGTTGCATGTAGCTCA
This sequence comes from Shewanella sp. 8A, assembly GCF_023475945.1. Classification (NCBI taxonomy): domain Bacteria; kingdom Pseudomonadati; phylum Pseudomonadota; class Gammaproteobacteria; order Alteromonadales; family Shewanellaceae; genus Shewanella; species Shewanella sp. 8A. Next base: position 69,623 of record NZ_JAMDJP010000005.1, on the reverse strand, counting down.
CTGTGGTGCTCACCAAAACGATAGCTTTTATCCCCCTCGACTAAGGTTAAACATCCGTTAGGGAGATTTTCTAAGGCCTTGAGCAGTAGCTTACGGGCAAGACTGTCAGGCAATTTTGCCGTAACAACTGAAGATTGCGATGCAGTGTTTTCCATATTATTTCTCCATTTGAGCAGGATGTGGCACAAAAGGCACTCGTTTGTAGAACAGCTTTAACGCCTGCCAGTAAATCCCACCGAAAATTTTCAACGTCATAAAAGGGAAGCGAAACAACAGCGTCCTAAGTGATGTGGCATTAATGTCTTGGCGAGTCATCGAAAGCGTTGCATTAAATAAACGCTTGCCTGAATGATTCGGCAGATTTTCTATACCAATATTTAAGCGTTCAGTGGGGGGGGCAACATGCCACTGGTAGCGCATATCAAGATTCATAAAAGGTGAAACATGGAACACTTTCTCCGTTGTTTCAGGAGCCGATAAATCCACTAAATAGCAGTGGCGCTGATCCCACGGGGTGTTACTCACTTCGGCAAGCATGTATAAAGGCTGTTGATTTTGATAACAAAAATAGAAATTTACCGGGCTAAAATACACGCCAAAATGCCGAATTTGCCCAACAAATAGCACTCGATTACATCGCTCTTCACCGCCCAATTCTGTAACTTGCTGAAGCACTCGGCTCTTGAGGGCTGAAGCACTCGGCTCCTCTATATCGAGTTTGCGGTTAAGATTGTCCTTTGAGGTAAACGTAGTGAGATAGTCCGCAGGATTAAATCTCAGCAAGGCGCGGCGCTGACTAGCAAATATCCGCCCCATACGACTGATAGAATCAACTTCATCCAAATCAATCGCCAGCAACGCCATTTTGTAGCTAAAGTGATGTTTTATTGGGGTAAAGCGACTATGCGTCACAGTGCCGTAGTAAATACCACTATTGAGCTCACTCATAGGCTGATCCCAAAATGGTCGCAAACATCTAACGCACTCCGTACACCATCTTCATGGAAACCATTGTGCCAATAGGCCCCTGCAAAATGAGTGCGGTTTTTACCAGAAATCTCCTCCCGCCTTGCCTGTGCCTGTAAACTACGTTCGTTAAAGACTGGATGAGCATAGTTGAAACGACGCAGAATTTTCGACTCATCAATGAGCTCACTCTGATTAAGCGTTACGCAAAAGGTTGGCGCGTCGCTAGGTAGGCGCTGCAGAATATTCATATTGTAAGTCACAGAGGCGGGGCGTTTTTTATCGCCATCTAAGCGATAATTCCAACTTGCCCAAGCCGCTTTACGCTTAGGTAAAATACGGGTATCCGTGTGCAGCACCACTTCATTATTTTGATACTGTAAGTCGCCCAAAATGGCTTTTTCAGCGGAGGTAGCATCGCTTAGCATCCCAAGCGCTTGATCGCTATGGCAAGCTAGAATCACTTCATCGAACACATGCCACTCGCCATTAACCTGAAGCTTGACGCAATCATCATGGCGTTCGATGGCACTAACTGGGCTGTTTAAATGGAGATTATCTTTAAATGGTGCAATTAATTCAGGAATATAACTGCGTGAACCGCCCTTAAGCACATACCATTGTGGTCTGTCCGTCACATTTAACAGTCCATGATGCTCGAAGAAACGGATAAAAAAGCGCAGCGAAAAAGCCCGCATATCTTCAATGCTCGATGACCAAATCGCCGCGCCCATTGGCAAAATATAATGCTCAGCAAAAAAAGCTGAAAAGCGCTCTCTGTCGAGGAAATCCCCTAAATTAGCATCAGGGTATTGGTCCAGCTGATAAATGGCTTTACAGCTTTTATTAAATCGAACAATTTCATTTAAAAAGGCCCAAAAGCGCGGATTCAGGAGGTTACGCTTTTGGGCAAACAAACTCGCAAAATGATGGCCATTGTATTCAAGCCCAGTGAGCGCATTGTGCACGCTAAAACTCATCTCTGTCGGCAAAATACTGACATTAAGGCGGGCTAATAACCGCTCAAAACGGGGATAAGTTCTATCGTTAAATACGATAAACCCAGTATCTATCGCATAGGTTTTACCTTGATAATCCACATCCACAGTGGCAGTGTGACCACCGATATAATCATTAGCCTCAAATACAGTCACTTTGTGTGACTGGCTCAATAGATGAGCGCAGGTCAGCCCTGAAATCCCAGTACCTACAATGGCAATATTTTTCATCTTCCGGTGTCCTTTAGCGCTTTTGCTTGGCTATCTCTTTGGATCATTTTTTGCCATACAAATGCTGGTAAAAATGACATCAATTTCAACAAATAAGTAAATCGTTTTGGAAAATGGATCTCTGCGTCGCCGCGTTCGATACCAACACGAATCGCCAACGAAGCTTCATGCACATCAATTTGCATTGGCATGGCAAAGTCATTTTTGGCGGTTAAGGGGGTTGCCACAAATCCAGGGCAAATCACGCTGACACTAATATCATCTTGCGCAACATCGAGTGACAGACTCGCAGCCAAGTACTTAACGCCCGCTTTAGATGCGCCGTAAGCCTCGGCACGGGGAAAGGGTAAATAAATCGCGCTGGAACTCATCAAGGCTAATTTCGATCCTTTTGGCATTAGAGGCAAAAATGCCCCTAAACAGTAGCCCATCGCAATCAAGTTAGTGTGTATGACTCGCTCAAAGAGCTGATCATCAAAATGTTTTGCATCGTCGATATACTCACAACTACCGGCGTTGAGGATCACGATATCCAATAGACATTCACTGCTCGAGAGCATATCGCCTAGCTCAGTAGCAGCCTGCTGGACTTGAACACGATCGCTAATATCAAAACTCAAGCAAGTGGCGCCTATCAATTCCTTCTGCGCCAACAAATCAAGTTTTGAGGCGTCACGGCCACAGGCAATCACATGCCAACCCAAGGCCAGATAATCCTTTGCTAACTGCAAACCGATACCTGAACTTGCCCCAGTTATCAGCACTGTATTGATTTTTTTGGTGAGCAATGAGGTCATTACTTAGCCGCCCTATCTTTAAGCAAGCGAATAAGTCCGCCCATACAAGGCAAATGTTCATACAGCATTTGCCCTAGGTCGAAATAGTCCCGATGAAAATAAATGCGCTGATGGAACTTAAGCTGGCTCATCCCATCAACCCGAACTATCTCTCCTTTATTGAGCTTAGGATGACGATATTGCATTTGCCAAAACAGCGATGCTTGAGTGTCATCCTGTAATACTTCTTTGATTTCAAAATGAATATAGCCAATATTTTGATAAAGCTTAGCAAAATACTGTGTCAACGCGTTTAAGCCATTCACTTGATGCATCGGATCGATAAAACAAATATTGTCATCATAGACCTCTGCAAGTAGATGCAGATTATCCTTATTTAACGCTTGATAGAGGCTGATAAAATCATCTACTAATCCGCTATGCTCAATCTTCGCTTGGTTTATCATCCAGACACTCCCTAAAGGATAAGTATTAAGGTTGAACTTGTGGTCTAAGCCTTTTTCAGCACACCCAGTACCGTCAGCGCTCTTGCTCTTGCCGCATTGTGCTCAACAATCGCATAGGGATAATCCGCTTGCGATGCAAATAACGGTGCTTCAAACAACGAAGGCGTTTTTTGCTGATTCGGTTGATGCAATCGCTTAACGCCCCAAGATGCGAGTTCTGGTAAGTACTTACGAATAAAGCGGCCATCTGGATCAAACTTTTCGCTCTGGCTCATAGGATTAAAAATCCGAAAATACGGCTGCGCATCACAACCGCATCCTGCCGACCACTGCCAACCGCCATTGTTAGCCGCCAGATCGCCGTCGATAAGATGCTGGCGGAAATACCGCTCACCCCAACGCCAATCAATAAGCAAGTGTTTGGTTAAAAAGCTCGCCACCACCATACGCAGGCGATTGTGCATCCAGCCGGTTTGATTAAGTTGCCGCATAGCCGCATCCACTATCGGATAGCCGGTTTTGCCCTCGCACCAAGCTAAAAACTCATCGTGATTGTTGCGCCATGGCACATGATCGGCTTGGCGATTAAAATTGTGTCCCTTGGATAAATCAGGAAAAGCCACCAGCAAATGACGGTAGAACTCCCGCCAAATGAGCTCATTTAGCCATGTACGCCCGGGACTAGTGTCATCAACCATTACCTCAGGGAAACGTTGTAAAAGCGCCGCGACACATTGCCTTGGACTGAGTACACCAATCGCCAGATAAGGGGAGATAACACTGGTGCCATCAATGGCGGGGAAATCTCTATCTTGCTTATAGTCTTGCACTTTTTGCTGAATAAATTGATTAAGCAGCCGCTTGGCTTGCCCCTCACCTGCCGCCCACTGTTCACTCGAGATAAGCGGGGTTGATATGGTTTGATTTAAACCTGTTTCTGATGGCGTAGTGCCCTTGTTAGTCGGAGAATCAGCAAAGCCGATATTTTTAAAAAATAATGGCTTAGGCTCCGATAAGATAGGACCAAGCGGTGCTGGCACACCCAGCGGCACAATAGGCTGCTTTGCGGCAACCTCTCGCCACTTGCGGCTAAAAGGAGTAAACACCCGATACATGTCACCGCTTAAATTAAGCACAGTTCCAGGTGGTAATAAGCAATGTTCATCACTAAGCACCAAAGGAATCCCCGCTTCAATACAAGCTTGATCGCGCTTTTGCTCATTGATCTCAGGTTCTCGTCCTGCAAATACCCGTCCAATACTATGCTCTTCACAATAACCCGTTAAAAATGCGGGAATATCTTTAAAGCTATCAAGTTGAATGAGTTCAAATTCAACTCCTAAACTCGCCAGTCCTTGGGCCAGTAGATTCACATGCCGCTGAATAAAGTCGAGTTGAATTGGCGCGATATCATGGCGACGCCATTGACTTGGGGTGGCAATGTAAATCGCTTTAAGCTTGGCGGCATGATGTTGCCTTACCCAATCACAGGCGGCCGTAAACGCCTGATTATCGGTAAGGCGCAGATCTTGGCGAAACCACATTAACGCCTGTTTCTCCAAACCGCATTGATTAATGCTCATCGGCGCTCTCTCCTTCAATCAGTGCAGCATTAGCCTGGTTTTTCTGTCTACGATACTGTTTTTTATGTTGCTGCTTTGCGGCCGTTATTTGCTGAATGATCTCGGTAACACTAGGGGCGATATAGTCCGATAAAGTGGTTAGTGTCGGCGCGAAAGGGCCAACGAGATAGCAAGCGAGTGACTTAGTCTCCAGCAACATTTGCAGCTCTGTCTGCTTTGATAGTGAGTGATTCGCCTCTGGCAATAACACTAAAGCATCAACCTTAAGCCTGTTATTGATTAGCCCAAGACTGCTGACATGTTGCACGCCTAAGTTGACCACTGAGACTCTTAAATCGGCAAGTTCCAGTAATAGTGCAAGGCAATACAAACGGTTAGTAAGGCTTGAACTGGGCGCAAGCGTAGGCTCTGTATTTTTTTGCGATGTAACATAAGGCAAACGCACTAACGCAATCTGGGGCGAGCTTGCTAGCCCCGCTACGCTTAAACGCCCACCGATACGGCTAGCTAACTCACTGTCTAACCAAGCAAGCAGCAGCTCCACATCTAAACGCGGCTCCAATAAAGGCATTAATTGTGCAAACCAAGCTTGTAGCAGTTTTTGTTTAACCAATTGAAATGGATATAAGCCCAAGGCTTCATCTAAGATTTGGTGAAACTTGAGCTGATCTAACTCAAAAAATGCAGTGTTTAACGCCAATATCTGCTCATGCCAAAAATCAGACGATTGAGATTGCACACTCGCGACATCTATCGCTTTAGCCGAACTCATCAATAATGGCTTTACCTTACTGATGGCAACGCCTTTTGCTAACCATGCATTAATCTCATGGATTTGTTGAATATTTTCGGCAGAATACAGCCTGTGCCCCTTGGGAGTACGCTCAGGGATAACAAGCCCAAAACGCCGCTGCCATGCCCTTAATGTCACCGCATTAACGCCAGTAAGCCGCGACACCTCACCGATCGGCAGTAATTCGCTACTGCTGGGATTATCAGCTACAAGCTCTAAATTATGATCTTCCATTTTTGTCTCTTAACTCATGAATCAGATTGGTTGGCCTAAGCATGTTGTGCTAAACCATTTCGCCAATCGTGGTTTGTATCTGCTAAGCCATTTTTATCAAACGCACATATCAGCAAAAACCTAGTAGGCATAACGCAGTTTTAACTCCTCCGGATGGGGATTTAAGTACACTTGATCTTCAATATATGGCGTTGGGAATTGTCTTAAGTAATGGTTAATCAAGGTGATAGGCACTAACAGAGGCAAGAGTCCTTGACGATATTTCATAATCATTTCAGATAGTTCTTGTTTTTGCTCCTTAGTTAAGTGCTTTTTAAAATAGCCCTGAATATGCTGCAAGGTGCTGGTATGATTTCTACGGGTCGCATTGATTTTTAAGGCGGTCATAAAGCCTGTAAAATAGCGGTCAGCGGTCGCTTCAATATCCTCAATATTGGCCACAATCGGTCCAAGCTCGCGATACCATTTAGGACTGTGGGCCATTAATAAGTACTTATAACGGGAGTGAAACTTCACTAACTTATGCTTAGTCAGCCCCTCGTGATGCATTGTATGCCAATCGTGATAGGCGTAGACCCGAGTAAAAAAGTTTTCCCGCAGCACCATATCGTGCAAACGCCCTTCTTCTTCAACCGGTAAATGGGGATAACGCTCCATTAATTTGCGGGCAAATACGCCAATACCGGATTTAGAGCCGTTATTGGTGCCAATCTTGTACTCTGTTACACGTTCCATACCGCAGGTTGGGGATTTAGCACAGAGTAGATAACCGCCTAAAAAATCTAACTCTTCTACTTTGCGCTCACTGAAATCATTGAGTTTTTCGGTGACATCTAAACTTCCATCCGCGCTCTGTACTCGTATTTGTTCACCATCGCGTACTAAACGAATACTTTTACGAGGTGCGCCTAGGCCAATCGCCATTTCTGGGCAGATAGGAACATAATCAAAAAATGGGGCAATTTCTTGATTACAATAGGAGGAATTTTTATGACCACCGTCAAAACGTACCTTCTCCCCTAACAGGCACGCACTGATCCCTATTTGAATACGTTGCGGATTAAACTTGTACATAATGAGATTCCTTGTATCAATTTAGATACTATTACGGACCACTCTTGTACAAGGATCAAGTTTTTGTACAATTTTTTATAAAAATATTTTTCTACTAAAAATCCAACGAAAGTCGCCAGAGTTTGGCCTTGATATTGCTTAATTTATTTGCCCTATTGGCGCGGCATCTGAAAGTGAAAATCGACGAGGTAAAATAAGGAAATGACTGTCATCAATCCCAATAGCTATGCGGCCATCGCGTTGAACCAACTAAAATCGTTGCAAACTCAGCAAACGAAAGGTGTATCAAGCCCTGCGGAAAATCCGAGAGCTCAAATGACAGCCCCGCAAGATACAGTCACCCTATCTGGCGGCGTGACTCGAGATGCTGAAACCAGTGATACCTATAGTCAGCTTGCGCCTAATGCCAAACAACATTACACCGCTAATGTGCAACATATTGCCGGTACGGCAGAGACTGAAAAGCCGCATAATAGATTAGAAGACGCAATGCAGGCGATTCTCGATAAACGCACAGGCATTGATAGGGATAAGCTTAAACAGCTAGATGCAGAGATAGCAAAAATAGCAGGTGATGACAGCTTATCCGAAGAGGAAAAAGCAAAAAAAATTGAATTACTCCAAGCTCAAAAAGTGGAGCTAATTAAAGAAGCTACTGAGAAAAATGAAGAGCGACAACGCAATAACCAGGCTGAAGTGTATTTTAGTTAACCTGAACTCGGGGTGACGAGTGTCGGAAAAATCTAAATTTAACAATCAAAATCAATGCCATAAATGATTTTTTTGAAAAGAAGAACCTTTTTCCTGACTGAATGCGCAGATTTTTGCGCATATCAAGGCGCTCTGTCGTATGCCATAGCGAGCTATGGTTAGACAGAGCAACGCAGAGAGGCCCGAAAAGATGCCTATTCAGCGGCTCTACTTATCCCGAGCTCAGGTTAGTTAATAACGCGAGCGGTATGGCGAGCACAACAAGCCCAACTTAATCATCATGCAAAGCCATTGGTGAAATGATTATCCGCCCTATCAAAGGGCGGCTCGCTATCAGAATAAAAGCTTAAACAACCTTGTCGCCTTAATTAGCGCTTTTTACCACCTAACGCGCGTTTTTTAGCCCGTTGTTTTTGAGCAGCTTTGCTATTGCGTCTTGGCTCGGAGACCATTTTGTTAAAATCGGGTTCAAAGCCAGGATACCATTGTTGTGGCAAACGCTTATCGAGCAAGGCTTCGACTTCTTCTAGCAGTAGCGCATCCTCTTGGCTAAAAAGCGTAATGGCCATCCCGGCACTGCCAGCCCGACCTGTACGACCGATACGGTGAATATAATCTTCAGCAATAAACGGCAATTCGAAATTAATCACATACTGTAGCTCAGCAATATCAAGTCCTCTTGCAGCCACATCGGTGGCGACTAAGACTTGCACTTGTCCTTGTTTAAACTCCTGCAATACCTTTTCCCGCGCACCTTGGGACAAGTCGCCATGGAAAGCTTGCGTTGCCACCCCGAGTTGATTGAGCTGAGTGGTCAGCTTATCGACACCCTGTTTAGTGCGACTAAATATCAACACTTGCTGCCAATTTTTGCTACGGACTACATGGCTGACAAACTCAGTTTTACGATCGCTATCAATGGCATAGACTCGCTGCTCTATCTGGGCCGCGGTCGTATTACGTTTAGCCACTTCAATCAGCTTGGGATTAAGCAGAAGGTTTTTGCTGAAACTAAAAATCGAATCATCCAAAGTGGCGGAAAATAGCAGGGTTTGTCTGTGAGCGGGCACTTGCTTAAGCACGGCTTTGATTTCATCCATAAATCCCATATCAAGCATCCGGTCGGCTTCATCAAATACCAGTGTGTTCAATTGCTTAAGATTGAGTGCACCCTGACGCAAATGATCAAGCAAACGGCCTGGGGTGGCGATCAACACATCGATCCCGGCGTTAAACACCGCTTGCTGCGCCTCGATACTCACTCCGCCGTAGGCGATCCCTACACGAATATCTGTGCCTTTCGCATATTTTACAAAGCTTTGCTGAACTTGTAGCGCCAACTCCCTCGTCGGCACTAAAACTAAGGCGCGGATTGCTTTTGGCGCCTTAAGGTTTTCGTTATCAGCGATTAAGTGTTGCAGAATGGGTAATGCAAAGGCTGCGGTTTTCCCCGTCCCCGTTTGAGCCCCCGCCATCACATCCTGTTTTGCTAAAATGGCGGGAATGGCTTCAACTTGAATAGGCGTGGGTTGTTGATAACCAAGTTCAGCTAAGGTGTTAACTAATTGGGTATTTAAGGAAAGCGCGCTAAAAGACATGAAACATCACCAAAAACAATCATGCCGCAATGTTAGCAGACCGGACGGACTGCGACCAGTTTACGCTCGCGCCTTTAATATCATGCTTATCGGTCACAGCCACACTACTACTTAGGTTTGGTAAACAATTACGCTTCAGTAAAAAAGGCCTCAACATCCGCTGGTAATTGTGGGCGGCTAAAGAGATATCCCTGTGCTTGGTCGCAAAAATTTTGAGTTAAAAACTCGGCTTGCTCGGTGGTTTCTACCCCTTCCGCAACAATATCTAATTTTAAGGCATGGCCAAGGGCAATCACAGCTTTAGCTATCGCGGTATTGTTGGTATCGAAGGGAATGTCTCGTACGAAAGACTGGTCGATTTTAAGCTTATGAATTGGAAGTTTTTTCAAATAATTCAGTGATGAATAACCCGTACCAAAATCATCGACCGAGAGCTCAATGCCCAAATCACCTAACAATTTTAAATCACGAATCGCGACATCCGGATTATTCATCATCACACTTTCTGTCACTTCAAGCTCAAGGCAAGTTGCAGGTAAGCCTGTTTGCGTTAGGATACGTTTCACGTCCTCCACAAAGGAGCCACGTTGCAACTGCTGTCCTGCGACGTTAACCGCAATGCGGCCAAACTGTTTACCGTCAGCCAACCAACGCACACCTTGCTGGCAAGCCGTTTCAAGCACCCACAAACCAATATCGTAAATTAAGCCTATTTTTTCGGCGACGGGAATAAACATCCCAGGGGAAATTTGTCCTAAAATCGGATCGTTCCAACGCAATAGCGCCTCAACTCCAACGGTTTTACGGGTCACCAAATTTAATTTGGGTTGATACATCAAATACAGAGAATTTTGCTCAAGTGCACCATAAAGCGCACTCTGCAACTTTAAATGCTCGATCGATTCTTTAGTCAATGATTCAGTGTAAAAGGCATAATTATTTCGCCCCTCACTCTTAGCGCGATACATGGCGGCATCGGCATTGCGTAGCAGCGTATCAGCATTACTACCATCACTTGGGTAAAGGGAAATCCCCATACTGGCGGTAAGGCGTAAATGATCCCCGGTGCTTACCACAAAAGGTAGATCAAATACTTGGCGCAATTGGTTAATTGCCGCTGTAGCATCCTCATGGCCTTGAATGCCGGAAATCAGCGCCACAAACTCATCGCCACCAATACGTGACAACACATATTGCTCCTGTAATTGGCTGCGAAGACGTTTAGCCAGTTCCACCAGTATTTCATCGCCAATACTATGACCAAAACTGTCATTAATGTGTTTAAACAAATCCACATCAATAAAGACTGTCGCTAATTGGGCATTGAGTCGTTTCGCATGTCTGAGTTCTTGCTTAAGCTGCATCATCAGCTTCATGCGATTCGGCAAATGAGTCAGTGGGTCAAAATAAGCTAAATGAGCAAGTTGCGCTTCACTCTGCTTTTGAGCGGAGATATCGGCAAAGACTGCGACAAAATAGCGGATCTCCCCAACCTCATCGTAGATGGCGCTAATAGTGATATTTTGCGGAAAAATAGTGCCATCTTTACGTCGATTCCAAATTTCACCATTCCACTTACCAGCATCGAGTAAATGATTCCACATGGTTTCAAAAAAAGCTTTATCGTGACGGCCGGAATTAAATAAGCGTGGATTTTGCCCAAGTAACTCTTCTCGCGAGTAACCTGTAATCTCGTAAAAGGCACCATTAACATCGGTAATATTACCGTGCCTATCAGTCACGACTACACCTTCAAGGGAGTGTTTAAAGACATTGGTAGCGAGGGTAAGTTGTTCTTCCACTTCTTTATGTTTAGAGATATTACGGGTCATGCCTATCACGCCCGCCAGTTCCCCCTCGGGCGTTAAGGCAGGGATTTTAAGAGTCTCTAGCCATAAGTGTTTATTTTGATTCTCACCATCTAAACATTCGGCAACAATAATTGGCGCCCCAGTATCAATAGCAAGTTTGTCACCATTAAGAAAAATATCCGCAATCGCTTTGCCAAATAACTCTTCGTCCGTCTTGCCAATAATGTCACTGCGGGGTAGCTCCCACGCATTTTCAACACTTTGGTTGCAAATGGTGTAAACACCGTCGGTATTTTTGACCCAAATATGCTCTTCAAAACTATCGATAAAGGTCTGCAAGTCAATAACATCCATCGACTTCGCATCACCGCGCAAGGCGGCCATTTGCAGTCGTTGGGCCCTGTGCAACTCACTCAAATTAAGCTGTAGGCTATTAACCGTTAGGGAAGCGAGTTGCAGTGCCTTATCATCTAACTGTAAAGGAGTATGATGATATAAACAAAATACCCCGAAATGCGCTCCAGAATTCCAGATGATAGGCAAATAAATTAAGCTTCCAAGTCCGGTATCACGCCATTTTGGCGTTGATTTTACATCAGGGATCAAGGCTTGCTTGAATGCAGCAGCATGACGTACATCTAACGGAATATTAACCTGATGATGACTAAAGGTACTTGATTCGTTGAAGGGATAATGGGAAGCGGAGCGAGTGGATGGGGTATTAACTTTAGGTGTCGCATGTTGATAGAGGTTTAAATGAGCTTTATGATTAAAATGCCGAACCAGAGCTTCTATATCAACAAGTTGGCACCGTTCAGACTGAATTAACTGACGATATTCACCCGCTGCATTCGCAGTTAAGATCACCGCATGCGACTGAGTGATATTGGCGACTAACTGTAAGTCATTTGCCCAATCTGTTAACTGCTTTTGTGAAATTGCAAAATCAATCATAAGCTTGCTAACTATAGCCTCTACAATTCCATGTTAAATAAGGACAACAAGCGCCCCCCTAAAAAACACTACACCGACAACAATACCCAACCACTGTCTTAATAAAATCTGAGCCTAGGCTGAAGTACAAAACCAGTACAATCCCACCCTCAATTGACAGATATTACCGCAGACACTCAATCATCGTCATTCACTAATACATAATTATTTGAGTTATTAGCAGATTAGTTTGTTTCAGATAACGAAATTTAAACACCATTATCGCCAACAGACTCACTGTCGATAAAGGTTAGGCTCAAAGCTACTCAAAAATGAGTTCGTCAATAAAAGCTTATCAATAAAACATTTGAATAAAAATCAAACATCTTCATCTTCGTTTCGCAAGCAAAAAATTCACGCCAACAAACAGGGCCGAATCCCAAGGTATAGCCCCCTCGCATAAGGATTGTTTAAGTAGAAATTACCGTCTTTTCATTGACAATAACATTATCCTATTGTCTACAATGGAAATAATCAGAAAGAAAAACAAGGATTTTTATGCCTACCGTGCCTACAGCCACACCCGCCATCCCGTTAACGAGCCAGCAACTTTACCGAAAGTCAGAACTTAAACAGCTTAATACTGAGTGCCAATCTACAGCCCAGCTCACGCCACTCGATGATATTGTTGGCCAAGAACGTGCCCAACAGGCGGTAGAATTTGCCATGGGGATAAAAGAAAAGGGCTATAACATCTATGCGATCGGCCAAAATGGTCTCGGTAAACGAACCATGATGCTGCGCTATCTCAATCGCCACGATCCCATAAAACCTGCGTTATTTGACTGGTGCTATGTGGTCAACTTTGACGATACCCGCAGCCCTAAAGTGCTAAAACTCACCGCTGGCACGGGGCAAGAGTTTAAGAAATCCATCGAGAAACTCATGCTCAAACTGGTAAGAGCATTACCCTTAGCCTTTGATAATGAAATGTACTATGCCAGAGCTGAAAAACTTAAAAGCCAACTGATACAAAAGCAAGAAGCCGCACTCACAGAGCTCAGCGAAGAGGCCAAACAAAAAAATATTAGTCTGAGCTTAACCATGCAGGGGGATTATCAAATGATCGCCCTCAACGGTGATGAGCCCCATGATGAAGCCACTTTCAGCGCCCTCACTGAAGCCGAGCGTAGTCAATTTGAAAGTAATATCAATGGGCTAGAAGTAAAACTAAGGAGCATTATTCGCCAAAACACTGAATGGGAAGAAGAATTTAGTGATACTCAGCAGGAACATGATGAACAAGTTGCCAAGGATGTGTTGATCCACTTTTTTAAACCCTTGAAGGATAAATATAAACATCAACCAGATGTCAGAGCATTTTTAACCGGGATGCAGGCAGATATCCTAAGTAATTTAGATATTTTCCTTGAAGAAAGCGAAGAACAACTCGCCCTTGCCTACGCTTCACTTGAAAAGAAAATGCCCCGCCGCTATCAGGTCAATGTACTTGTATGCCAAGGCGAACAGAAATTCCCCATCGTGGTCGAAGAAAGTCCAAGCTACCACAGCCTGTTTGGTTATGTTGAAAACGCCACCTTCAGAGGCACAGTGTTTACCGACTTTTCATTGATCCGCCCAGGAAGTTTACATAAGGCAAACGGTGGCGTGCTGTTAATGGATGCCATCAAAGTGCTTGAACGCCCCTATGTTTGGGATGGGTTAAAGCGAGCATTGCGTTCACGCAAGTTGGATCTGAGTTCATTAGAGCGGGAAGTCTCATTGTCAGGCACCATTTCATTAGCACCGGAACCGATTCCGTTAGATGTTAAAATTATCCTGTTCGGTGACCATGAAACCTACCAACTATTACAGCATTATGATCCTGATTTCAGTGAGTTATTTAGGGTAACTGCCGACTTTGAAGATGTCATGGATAGAACCGACGACTCCGAAGCCCATTATGCCCGATTTATTTCCAGTATTGTCCACGATAACAACATGCTGCACTGCGACCGTAGCGCCATCGCACGCATCATTGAATACAGCTCACGTGAGGCACAGGATCAACAAAAGCTCTCACTGCACTCTGCCAATATTGCCAACCTATTACGGGAATCCAACTTTTGCGCAAAAGCCGCAGCAAGTGAACAAATAGAAAAGCAACATGTTGAACAGGCACTTAAAAATCAAGAGAAACGCGTCTCCCGCCTGCATGACAACATCATGGAAAGCTTCGTTAATGGCACCACACTAATTAATACTCACGATAAAGTCGTTGGTCAAATCAATGCATTATCTGTTGTTTCTACTTCAGATCATCAATTTGGTCTGCCTAATCGCATCACCGCCACGACCGCGTATGGTAAAGGAGAAGTGCTGGACATCGAACATAGGGTCAAACTCGGTGGGCGAATACATTCTAAGGGGGTTTTAATCCTCACCGCCTATTTAGCCTCAGTGTTAGGTAAAACCGCGCAAATTCCTCTCACCACTTACCTCACCTTCGAGCAATCCTACAGCGGTGTCGATGGTGATAGTGCGTCAATGGCCGAATGCTGCGCTATTATCTCCGCCATCAGTGAGTTACCCTTAAGACAAGATATTGCCATTACTGGCTCAATGAATCAGTTTGGCGAAGCCCAACCTATCGGCGGGGTTAATGAGAAAATTGAAGGCTTTTTCGATGTGTGTCAAATCAAGGGTAGAACCTCGAGTCAAGGAGTGATTATTCCCGAGTCGAATATTGCAAACTTAATGCTACGCCAAGATATTGTGGAAGCGGTTGAGCGTGGTGAATTCCATATTTGGGCGATTAACCATGTTACTCAAGCGATGACTTTGCTATTAGGTAAAGCCGCTGCGATAGTGCAAACCGATGAGAGTAAACACACAGAGCACTATGCATCGGATTGCGTGTTCGGCATTGCCCAACACAAACTTAATGCTTTGAGAGCACTCAGCAAAACGAATTCATAGTCTCGATTGAACAACAGATACAAAAAGCAAAAAGGGTTAGCTTAGCTAACCCTTTTTTACCAGCGTAGCAATCTAAACCTTAAATCAAGGTTGCTAACATCTCGTCACTATAAGCCACCAGCTCCTCGCCTTTACGCACTTTAGCAACATAATCGGGGTTAGCGATAAAGGGGCGACCAATTGCAATTAAGTCAAATTTATCCTCAGCAATGGCCTTGCTCGCCGTCTGTGCACTATAGCTGCCCACACCCACTAGCGTTTTGCCATAGTGTGCACGAACATAACTTGATGCAGAGCCGCCTAAGTAATCAAACTCCATACTGTCATCGAAAATACCGATATGCACAAAGGCCAGATCGCGTTTTTCTAACTCAGGAAGTAAATAATCAAAAACCGCACGGTCACGGCTATCGCTTGCCATATTGAAATAGGCGCCAGGGGAAATACGTAAACCCGTTCTGTCTTTACCAATACGTGCGGCAATTGCATCGACCACTTCTAAGGCAAACCGTGACATATTGGCTGGTGTGCCACCATATTCATCGGTACGACGATTACTATCATGGTGTAAGAATTCATCAATCAAGTAACCATTAGCACCGTGGATCTCAACGCCATCAAAGCCGGCTTCAATCGCATTCTCAGCCGCTTTTGCATAATCACGCACCAGCCCCTGAATATCTTCAACCGTTGCAGCTTTTGGCGTTACATAGGTCAATTCACGCATTCTTGGCACACTGCCTTCAATTTTCTGGGCAGAAGGAGCCAGCACATCACCACCACCGAAGAAATGTGGATGAGCAACACGGCCTGTATGCCATAATTGCACAAAAATCTTACCGCCATTGGCATGCACAGCATCAGTCACTTTGCGCCAGCCTGCAATTTGCCCTTGGGTAAAAATACCGGGAGTGTTTGGGTAGCCTTGGGCATCAGGGCGAATAATCGTGGCCTCAGAGATAATCAATCCGGCTTCAGCACGGCGTGCATAGTAAGCCACCATATCATCGGTAGGAACCAAGTCGGCATCAGCCATACAGCGCGTTAATGGCGCCATCAAAATACGGTTTTTTAAGGTTATAGCGTCATTAAGCTTATAGGTGTCGAATAGATTACCTACAGAGTTCACTGCATTTTCAATCGTCATTGGTTAAACCCCATTCTTGAATGTACGTTCAAGATATTACTATTTGAATGATCATTCAAGAACATTTTTGAATGTTTGTTCAAAATTAGTTAGAATCTCCGGCAAGTATCGGTAAGAGGTAAGAATGTAATGCGAAACGCAGAGTTTGATAGGGCGCAAGTACTCAGGGGAGCAATGGCGGCCTTTATGCGTAAGGGATATACCAAGACCAGCATGCAAGATCTCACCCAAGCCACCGGATTACACCCTGGGTCCATTTACTGTGCTTTTAGTAATAAACGTGGATTACTCATTGCCGCTATCGAGCAATATCAACAGGATAGAAACGAGCAATTCAAGCTTATCTTCTCCAACAACCAGCCAGTGCTTAAAAATTTAAAAACTTACTTAGATAATGTCGTCGTCGAATGTATCAGCTGCGATAGCCAGCAAGCCTGTTTACTGACCAAAGCGTTAAATGAAATCGCCGAGCAAGACGATGAGATTCAACATATTATCAGTCAGAATCTCCACCTATGGCAAAACGCACTCACCGCACAATTTGAACTTGCAGCTTCTCAAGGAATGTTACAAGGGCAGCTCAATAGCGAGCAGAGAGCACAATATTTAATGATGGGAATCTATGGCTTACGAACCTTCGCCCACACCCATCCGCAGGCGGAGATATTGCAGCAATTAGCCAATAAACTGTTTGATGATGTTTGCAGATAACAGCCGAACCTGACGCTTATTTAACCGAACGCATAAAGCAAAAGGACGATAAATCAACTTATCGTCCTTTCAATATGATGTTTTGCCAGTATATTTTTTCTTAACCTATATTTGCCTGTGCAAAAACACGCTCACCGAGTGAGTTCAAAATCTTACACTCACCTTCTAATACGGCAATAATGGATTTTCCTTTGCGAAAACTTGCAGGAATCATCACACGACCTGACTCGCTAACAGGTAAACCTTGTAACACCGAATTGTGCATAATTAACCCAACGGGCGCATCATAATACAAAACTGTAACAGTCGCTTGTGTTGCTTGCATAACTTTTAACTCACATTAAGCAGAATCTACTGCTATCGATCAAAGTGGCAAGAGTCTCCGTTCATCTCTTATGAAAACAAAACTCAAAACTTGTTTTACCATTTAAAATCAACAAATTAAAAACTCAAAGCGATATAACTTTGTACAAAAGATAAAGACATCATCGCGCCATGAATATCACATCATTTAAGCACTTCGGCAAATAGATGCCAATCTATTTCTATTTTGTTAATCAAATCCGCGCAATCGATCACACTTAAGCAACAAGGACAGATGAATATTTATCTACAAAATAAAAGCGTTAATTCTATATTAAACTACAGTTACTTCGCTTTAAACCCCACTCGAAAACCGCCCCAGTGTTTACCATTAACATAAATGGGTACTGACAAGTCATGCATAATCTCCCCGGTATCTCGCTTATAGGTTTGCAGTAAAACAGGATCCGTATGTGTCCCACAACGGCTGCCCGTTGGGTCATTAAATAAGCGTTTAGTGCGATTGTGCACCATATCAACCTCAACTTTGCCCGTTAATGCTTGGCTAAAGCGTTTATTATGGGTTGGGAAATAACCTTTTTTATCAACGGCTCCAGCATAAATGATCTCACTATGCTTAGCTAAAATCGGTTCTTGAATCGCGGGAAAATGTTGATCGGTGAAACGGTCAAATGCTGTGGTATATTTCTGCGGCTGAGTATTGGCAATTGGCTGATATTTGGGACTAAACAACTCTGCTTCCGTAAAACTACCATTAGCTAATCCTTGCGCAAGTTTCTCTCCGCAAGCTTTTGCCGCTTCATTAGCGACTAATAGCACTTGTTGATCAAAGGTTTGAGTATCCCAATGAGACAGTGCTTTAAATATACCCTCTGTCGTTAATGACAGGGTAAACGCCTGCTCAGAAACCGTCATGCTTTGTCTTCCTGTTGCAGTCAGCGAGTCACGGATCTGCGCTACCGAGTTGCTAATCTCATTGGTGGTATGATTGTATTGCTTAAGGGATTCTTCCATATCTCCAAGGGCATGCGCAGAACGAGTTACAGAGGTTGAGATATCAGTAAAGTGACCATCCAACTCCCCCATCGCACCGACAACATCAGCAGTTTGCAAAACCACTCGTTCCATTAACGCTGAACTTTTGTCTGTTTCAGCACGAATTTCGAGCAGCATCTTACCGATATCTTGGGTCGCTCCAGCCGTTTTTCCGGCAAGGCTTCGAACCTCATCAGCTACCACAGCAAAGCCTCGCCCTTGCTCTCCAGCTCTTGCCGCTTCAATAGCAGCATTTAATGCCAGTAAGTTTGTTTGTTCCGCAACCGAATTAATGACCTCGGTGATTTTTTGAATTTGTTCAGCTTTTGACTTTAAGGCCTGCACTTGCTGAGCGGCAGTGTTGATATCAGCATTTAATGATTCGATAGCAGATACGCCCTTTTGTGCTTGAGTTCTGCCTTGCACACTCAAGCGCTCAGCCTCTTGGGTTTGGACTAAAATGCTGCTGGCATTATCCCCAAGCAAAGCAGTTGTATTACTCAATTGCGCCGCAGCCACCGCGATAGCACTCGCATGTTCACCATTGGACTCAATCGATTTATTCAATAAATCAATAAAATGTGATACCTCAGCTGCACCAATTGCAATCTTACTGGTTTGGACACTGATATCATGTTCAGGAGAGCTTAACCGATTGAGCCTAAGAGCATTTTCATCAGGATTTGGCGCCTTGATACTCAAAAAACGCTTAACAATCCATAATACCCACACACAAACTATCCCGCCTAAAACCAAGGCATGTGTCAAACCGGATAAGGAGATGGCATTAAGTAAAAGGCTGCCAAACACAACTAAGACTAAACTCAGTGCAATGACGATTTTATGTTGTAATTCCATATTTGTATCTCACCAAGAAAACGCACATGCAAAGTGAGAGAAGTGAGTATTCACTTGCTATCCATTGCTATTTGATTCGCCGCAGTAAGTAGAATAGACAAATTCAAGCACTGCGTAGTGAGTCTATCCTTCTGACTAAATTGAACTATTCATCCTAAAACCTATAGCCTATCTTCAGCGCTCTAACGCGCTTATGGCATTAGACATTAGTATAGATTTCGCCGAATTACCCAATAAATCCTTCCTAAAATCCTCTGGCCATTTTTAGCTGACAAAATGTGGTGCTAATCGCTTTATTGACAAGAATTCCAACTCGAGTGACTGCACATACGGCAAGAAAACTGCTACTATCGGCGCAATTTTTTTGAGCTAACGAGATCAAGATGGGCAGAGCATATCAAAACCGTAAAGAATCCATGGCGAAAACAGCTGGCCAGAAAACCCGCCTTTACTCACGCTACGGTAAAGAAATTTACGTAGTCGCCAAACAAGGTGGTGTCGAGCCGGACGGCAACTTATCACTCCGTCGTTTAATCGAACGCGCGAAGAAAGATCAAGTACCAGCACACGTTATTGAACGTGCTATTGATAAAGCCAAAGGTGGTGGCGGTGAAGATTATGATACTGCCCGTTATGAAGGTTTCGGCCCAGGTAACTGTATGGTCATCGTCGACTGCTTAACCGATAACGTAAAACGTACTTTTACGGAAGTACGTCAAGCCTTCGTAAAAAACGATGCCAAACTTGGTACACCCGGTACAGTAGGCCATATGTTTGACCAGTCTGCCGTATTCGTTTTTCCTGGTGAAGATGAAGATGCCATTCTTGAAATTCTGATGATGGCTGATGTCGATGTGAATGACGTTGAAGTGGAAGATGGCATGATCAGTGTTATCGCACCACACACCGAGTTTTTCAAAGTTAAAACGGCACTGACAGATGCAATGCCTAACATCAACTTTGAAGTCGAGAACATCACTTTTGTGCCTCAAACCATGACCCCAGTGTCCGGTGAAGATGTGGCAGTATTCGATAAATTTATCGCCGCTTTAGAAGATTGTGACGACGTGCAAAACGTTTATCACAATGCAGAAATTCAAGATTAATTAAAATCTTACTTAACAAAAACGCAGCCAATGAGCTGCGTTTTTATTTGCGATCATGCATGAAATTCAATCGCAGCACACTTGGCCAAACGCGCGAGATCTCGTAGCGCGCTTCATGGAGGGACTCATCATCGCGATGGGCCATAATCATTATGGAAAATAGTTGCCACTGCCGAAAGCGGCGCCATATCCATACAATACCCACCGACCACTAACACCTGCGAGTAACAAAGCGTTACCGCATCCGGCAATTGGTATCGCAATGCCAAGGTTGCATTCCTACTATCACTAACTCATTACCTCATAGGTTAACGACACCGCAACTCCCGCTTAATAAAAACAACGTAGCTTGGTTTTATCAAAAACGCTGCTCACATTGAGATAGGACTCTAATATATTGATTTGAAATAAATATGCAGCATCTCCATATAGCTGGCGCTATTAGGCGTGGTTAATAAACCACATATCAGATAAAACTTCACAAACTGAATTAAATAAATAATTCGAATAACTTAGCGGATTAAGACTTTGCCTGCGTGATAGACATAGTCTCTTATGGAATACTTGCCTTAGAATGGATGATAAATTGTGATTGAAGGAAGCAAATAGGTGCAAGGAAATCGATTAACCAAAGCAGAAACGATGCTAATTGGTGCGGGTAGCCTCACTTGGGCACTTGTCGCTTGGCTGGGATTTAATCAAGATATTCAAGCCAAGCTACCCACGCTCAACAAAAGTTGCCATATAGCACTTTATGCATTGTTTATATTATTGTTTTTATTGCTGACAATCTTCGAACATTCTCGTAAAAGTCTCAAGATAAATAGGTTTTTAACCATAGTACTTGTTTGCTGTACCCTCGGCTTAATGCTGTTAAGTGAACATTCCTTGTTACCCATCTTGCTCGTACTGTGGGCGTCACTGTTACCCGAGTTCTTTAGCCGCAATGCTGCGATAGGACAAATCCTGTTAGCCAATCTTAGCTATTACTTCATTCTGCACTCACACACCTCAAACAGTATTATTTTTAATGTTCTTATTTATATGGGATTCCAGCTATTTGCTTACAGCAGTAGTCAAGCGAGATTGTCCGAGCGCGAGTCTCGCCGGATACAGGAACATCTTAATCAACAACTTATCGCTACGAGAGCCTTGCTGAGTCAAACCAGCGAGCAGCAAGAAAGGTTGAGGATCTCACGGGATTTGCACGATATTCTCGGCCACCAACTCACTGCGTTATCATTGCAACTTGAGCTCTTAAGTCATCAAGCACCTACGGAGCTCAAATCCACAGTCAATCAGAGTAAATCACTTGCCAAGGAATTATTAGAGAGTATCCGCGCCGTGGTTCGTGCGCAGCGGGTTAATATTGGCCTCGACTTAAAGCCTCCGCTTGATGCAATAGCAAGCCGTTTACCTAATGTTAGCTTGCGGTATGAATCATTAGTGCCGCTACAGTCGACTGAACTGGCTCAAGCCTTATTACTGGTATTGCAGGAAGGGATCAGTAATGGGGTGCGCCATGGCAAGGCCAATCAGTTCACGCTGTCGATGCAACAGCAACAAACCGAACTTATCATTCAACTTAACGATAATGGTCAAGGTATCAACCAAACAGCTTCAACAGGTATCGGGCTCAATAGCATGCAGGAAAGGTTATCAGCCTTTAATGGTAAGGTGTGTTTGCAGCCCAATGAAAATGCTAAAGGTTGTAGCCTTATTATCCGGCTGCCACAAAATACAACAATGTAAAAGACATCCCAACAAAACGGGTTACAAGGAATAAGTCGCTACTTATGGAAAAATTTCAATCGGCAATCACAACTGATAACCCATCCGCACCTCACACTATCAGGGTAGGATTAGTGGAAGACCAACAGTTAGTTCGTCAGGGGATCGCGAGCCTGATTGCCATTTCTCAGCATATCAAGGTGACTTGGCAGGCCGAGAATGGTCAAGAAGCACTTAGGCTGCTGGAAACTGAAGCCGTAGATTTACTATTAAGCGATATTCGCATGCCAGTGCTCGATGGTATTAGTTTGCTAAAACAGCTTCGCGCCGCACAAAATCCCTTACCAGTAATAATGTTAACCACCTTTGATGACAGCGAATTGTTTTTAAATAGCTTACATGCCGGCGCAAATGGCTTCTTATTAAAGGATGTGTCTCTGGATAAGTTACTGCATGCCATTGAAACGGTTGCCAAAGGTGAGTATCTAATAGAACCTTCAGTACTTGAACAGATGCAGCACCTATCTCCTGCATCTCCATCTCCTGCGCCTCTCAACATTGCAACTCAAGCGTTGTTATCGGCTCGCGAGCAAGAGATTTTACGCTATATGGCGGGAGGGTTTTCCAATAAAGAAATCGCCGATGCAGTATTTTTGGCCGAAGGAACCGTGAAAAACCACGTTTCAACCATTTTGGCTAAGCTCAATTGCCGAGACCGTACTCAAGCAGTACTAAGAGGCTTACAAATCGGCTTAATTTAGGACGGGCCCACCAACGAAAAAGGGCCTTAAAGGCCCTTTTCAATGTAATTACTGCCGCAAAAAACTAGCGTAAATCCATCTCTTGGATAATTTCATGGGCAATAGGTGGCGTTGTGCAGGTCGGCTTTTCATGTAAATCGGCCTTTAACTGACCTTTACGGTGTTTTAGTGCAGCATCCAATTTTTTAGCTGCTGCAGCAATCGCGGGGTACATGATTTCATCCGTACCTGAGGCGGAGATGCGACTGCCTTCGTAATTTGTTCGAATTTCAACCTGAAACTCGCCATGCTCCTTAGCAATAATGATATCAAGCCCAATGAGAGTGGGGAAATGAGTGGCGATTTTTGAAAACTTTTCGTTAACGTGTTCTTTGACAGAATCAGTAACATCGACATGGTGACCAGAAAGATTAATTTTCATAGGTTGTCCCTTTTAGTGTCTTTACTTTTTTTTCGCTTCACATTAGAGCTTGGGGCATGGCAAATAAAACACAAGCCCCCTAGACAAATATTTCGAATGAAACAGGTATTAGCAGCAGCTAAATGTGAGGCTCATCAAAGAAATAGCACAATACGGGAACGTTAAAATAAATTAACTGGTTGATTTATAACCGACAAAAAAATAAATCAACCAGTTGAATGCCAAGTGCTAATACTTACGCTGCACGCTTTGTTGCCAGAATTGCTGCGATAGGTGATGAGTTTTTGTCGATAAGCGCGAAACCTGCTCGCCCCTTGCCGCCGCATCTTGAGTCTGCTCTAAACTCTGCTGTGCCAAATCGCTGATCACATGGATAGCACGACTAATTTCCGCCGCTACAGATGTCTGTTGAGTCATTGCTGCGGCATTGTCATCACTTAAAGAGTTGATCCGAGCGATAGAGGATAACAACTCACCAAAAGCCACACTGGCATCCTGTGCTAAAGAGACTGAGCGCTTAACCTGCTCCTGTCCGGCCGTCATCGTCGATGTCGCTTTTTGCGTGCTATCTTTAAATCGACTGACAATTTGCTCAATTTGTGAAGTTGACTGACTGGTTCGGCTAGACAATTGCCGCACCTCATCGGCAACGACAGCAAATCCCCGGCCAGTCTCCCCAGCCCGTGCCGCTTCAATTGCCGCATTAAGCGCCAGTAGATTAGTTTGGTCGGCGATAGAGCGAATAACTTCTAACACTTGATAAATCGCTTGGCTATCCTGCTCTATGGTTTGGACCACATCGGAAAAATGGCTCACCTGCACACTCAGTTGATGGATAGCTTCGATAACAGTTTCAAGCCGTGAATGGCCGCGCTGTGCAGCCTCATGGCTGGAGACCATTTCAGATGCAGTGCGATGGATATTATCTGTTACCTCAGCAAAACTGGCACTCATTTGTTCCATTGCAGTTGCCGCCTGGGTGGTTTGCACACTCTGACTATCGGCATGCTCCCAGGTATTAGTGATGGTTTGTTTGAGATTGACGCTCTGCTCTTGTATTTCACTTGCAGAATCCGCCATCCGGCCAACAACCCCACCGATTTCAGTAATTAAAAACCGCAGAGCCAGATCAATTTTCCCGATTTCATCCTGTCTACCGGTATAAATCCCCATCGCGACGGGATCATCAATAATATGAGTAGCAACGCTAACTAATGCTTGTAATGGTTGCATAAGCTTGTACCACAATACCCAAGCAACTAAAGCCCCCACAAGTGCGGCTAATAAAGGGGAGTAACATGCCAAAAACGCCGTCGCCGCAATAGCTAAAAACATGGAGGAGAGAATTTTCCCCCGAAATCCTAATCTATCTTTTTTTAATGCTTTAGGTTGTTTACCTTGATTAATGCCTTGATAAACATCTTCAGCTGCTCTGATTTGCTCAGGTGTCGCCTGGCGACGTACTGATTGATATTCATGAATTTTGCCATCTTCATATACAGGTGCAACATAGGCATTGACCCAATAGTAACCGCCAGTTTTGGTCTTGTTTTTGACTATGCCCATCCAAGGTTTGCCGCTTTTAATTCTATCCCAAAGCATTTTAAACGCAGCAGCAGGCATATCCTCGTGACGAACGATATTGTGAGGACTCCCTTGCAACTCAGTAACGCTATATTCACTTATCTGCGAAAAGGTTTGATTAACGTACTTAATGTTTCCTTTCAAATCGGTCGTAGAGAGTAGGATTGCGTTTTCAGATAGGTGTTTTTCACCTTTTTTTGAATGTGTTTGCATAGGGATATCAAAATGACTCCAAGTGAAAGTTGCAGGGGATTTTGCCAAAATGACAGAACACCTACTTTGATTAAGTTCACACTGAAAGCAGAAAATTTAACCAAATGCTAAACAAGTAAGATCAATCTCATCAATAAAACCAAACATTTGTGACATATTGCACAGGGTTACGCATAACGCGAGCTAGCACTCAAAATGCGTTAAGGATATTTTGTGCACCGCCTCAATAAATGCAAATGATATTGTTTATCATTTGAATCAACTGCGTTATAATCATCAAAACAATAGCCTGATAGCTCATTAGAATGCCCGCTGTATTCAGCTATGGCTGAATTGGCATTTGGATTAACCGTTTAATATTGACTGAAATAAGTAGCACTTATGTCACATATCCCAACATCAAATTCCCCCCTCTCAGCGATAGCTGTACGTCCTGTATCGGGTTATTTTCAAGCCGCCATTCGGTGGCTAAAACAAGAGCAAACTCAATTTGGTTTGCAGGTATTTGTTCGCGCGAGTGCTGCGTTATTGGCTGGCTATATTGCAGCGGCAACGCTGGCCTGTTTACTGACTCAAATACTGCCAATGTCTCGATTTGAGAGCACATTAACGGCCAATATGCTGGCATTCTTGTTTTATGCCATCGCCATTATTTATGCCTTTTGCGTTCGTAAAACCTGGCATGCGTGGCGGGATCTGATGTTATTTAGCCTCCTGTGTTTTACTCTGCTTAAGGTGTGTGGACAGTAAGATGAAAGAAACCTTTTTTAGAACCTTATCTTGGCTACACACTTGGGCGGGTTTACTCGTTTGCTGGGTATTATTGCTGATCTTTTTTGCAGGCAGCCTGAGTTATTTTCGCCATGAAATCAGCCTATGGGCTGAGCCAGAACTTCACCGCGGTACATTTCAAGACTATCAAGCAAATCAATTAATAAGCCAGCTTGATAAGGGCCAATACTATATCGAGAGTCATTCGCCAGCGGAAACACAACGCTGGTTAATAAATTTTCCGACCCAGCGTAGCCCTATGCTTAGCTTTGCTTGGCAACTGCCGCCTGAAAAAGGGCAA
Organism: Shewanella sp. 8A; assembly: GCF_023475945.1. Taxonomy (NCBI): domain Bacteria; kingdom Pseudomonadati; phylum Pseudomonadota; class Gammaproteobacteria; order Alteromonadales; family Shewanellaceae; genus Shewanella; species Shewanella sp. 8A. Next base: position 43,506 of record NZ_JAMDJP010000005.1, on the reverse strand, counting down.
CGTCGTGGCAAAATCGAGCAACATACGGTACTTGCTGATGGGAGTGGCGTCATCACTGACGTCCGCGATAGTCGTGGGGGTGACTTCTTCTATCGTTTACATTTCGACCTACACTATATGCCCGCCATTACAGCGCGCTACATTGTGGGCATCTGCACCATGTTTATGCTGATTGCCCTTATCAGCGGTATCGTTATCCATAAGCGTATCTTTAAGGATTTATTTAGTTTTCGTCAAAACAAGGGCGCACGCTCTTGGCTCGATGCCCATAATGTCAGTTCTGTTATTGCGCTGCCTTATCATCTGATGATCACCTATACCGGCCTTATTACCTTGATGCTGATCTATATCCCATGGACGGTAAGCACAGCTTATCCTGAGGATAATCAAGCCTTTTTAAAAGAACTCAATCCGGCAAGACAAACGGAGAAGGCCTCAGGCATTTATGCCGAGCAAGTACGTTTAAGCCAACTGTTACCCCAAGTTCAGGCTGAATGGGGCAATGCGCCAATCAAGCAGGTAATTGTTTCCTATCCTCAAGATAAAAATAGCCAAGTGACCTTCTATCAAAATACTGGCAAAGAGGTCACCGATGAATCAACACTCCTCGTGTTTAACGGCGTGACAGGTGAACTCAAATACGCCAGTCCACACGAAGTGTCAGGAACGGTGGCAACCTACGACACTATGATGTCACTGCACACCGCGCGTTTTGCTGCGCCGTTGCTGCGTATTTTGTTCTTCTTCTGCGGCTTACTCGGCTGCGCCATGGTAGCGACTGGCACCTTAATGTGGGCAATTCGTTTGCGCCAGAAACAGCAAAAGGCAATCGATAAAGGCGAGAAACCGAGCAGTGGCCTGCGCTTAGTTGAGGGATTAAACTTCATGTTTATCTTAGGCTTGCCCTTGGGTGCGGCTGCATTTTTCTATGCCAATCGCATATTACCCGCCGATTTTGCAACGCGTTCTGCTTGGGAAGTACATAGCTTCTTTATTGCTTTAGGTGCTATGGGCGTGTGGGCATTTTTCGGGCGCAGCAAACGCGATTGGCAAATAGCTCTGGTGCTGATTGGCACACTCTATTGTGCGCTACCCATACTCAATGCACTCACATCGCCAAGCCACTTTATTGATAATATCCAGTCTCAACAGTGGGCTTTGGTTGGTTTTGATGTGTTAGCGGTTTTAATCGGTGTAGTAATGCTATTTGCCAGCACCAAACTCTCAGTGGTGGCAAAAACACTGCAAAAACCGAATCGAAAAAATACTATTTCAGATAAAAAACCTATGCGAAAACCCGTTGAGACCACTTACGCAACCGAACTTACCTCATCGCCCTTGGAGGAAGCAAAGTCATGATGCCAGAATTTATCCCTATGCTCGGCATTCTCGGGCTTAGTTATCTCTCCCTTGCGCTGTTTGCGTTAGCTAAGTTTGGCCACTTTAAAGATGTGTTTAAACGCCCACCGTCACAATGGCAGAGCCGCCTGTTAACCCTGTTTGCTTGGCTGTTATTAATCATTAGCTTAAGCACCTGCGCCCACGGGCAAGGCTGGGCCTATGGCAGTATTCTGTTTATGGGGATCATCTCACTAGCCGCCATGTTAGTGATTTTGACCCTAAGCTACAGCCCACGCCACCTTCCCATAGGGATAGTTACTGGCAGTGTATTGACTGGCAGCTTACTGTTAAGTGGTGGGATCTAAACCGTTTCACAGATGGCGCACTAAACTGTGCGCCCCATGCTGGAGAAGTATTTTTAGCTAAGCTATAGTGCCCTGATGTCCTGCAATAAGGAGAAAAACATGGGCTTTAACTTAACAGTGAATTGGCAAACCTCGCCAGCAGAAGAAGGCGAATTTTGCCGTGATCACAGTATTACCTTTGGCAGCGGTCAAACGATTCAGGCATCCTCAGCCCCTGAGTACAAGGGCAATGCACATTTTGTCAATCCAGAGGAAAGCCTACTCGCGGCGCTGTCTTCCTGCCATATGCTGACCTTCCTCGCTATTGCGCATCTCAAACGCCTCCCCGTCGTGTCCTATGTCGATGAAGCATCTGCGGAACTAGGAAAAAATGAAGCTGGTAAACTTGCCGTCACTAAAATGATCTTAAATCCTAAGGTCGTTTTTGCTGAAGGTGTGGAAGTCACTCAGGAAACACTTGAGAAAATTCACGAAAAAGCCCATGCAAACTGCTTTATCGCTAATAGCTTAGCAACGGATATTCAAATAAAGTTTTGATGGTTATAGGCAAGCTCATGCAGATAGACTTGCCATAGACCAATTACCTTGCCGCAAAAATAACGATGAACCGTTAACCAGCACCAAATCTATAGGCAAAAAAATGGGCGTGGTCTTGGGAACTACAAGACCACGCCCTAACATTGAACAGACTCAGCTTAGCTGAATTAGCTTAAATTTCGGTTAAAAATTTACGTTAAGCCAACTACTTAGCCTTTATATCTTCCGCCATACCTTTCGCTGGCATAGGTTGCGCCTTCAATGCTGGAATAGGCTGCTTAATCAATTCATCCTTAAGATAGCTAATGGCGGTTTCGAGCTGTGCATCGTGGCCGTTAAAGGTCGCAAAGGGTAAGTTATCCACCTCGATATCCGGTGTTACACCATGACCTTCGAGTACCCAGCGACCATCCATCGCATACTGCGGATATTCGGCGACGCGAGCCATCCCTTTATCTGTGAGTGAGTTACGACCCGATAACCACACACCAGCGCCTGCGGTTTGTTTACCTATCAGCGGAGCAATCCCCAGCGCCTTGATCCCCGCCGAGAAGGTTTCACCATCTGAGTAAGTCAGCTCGTCGGTTAACACCACTAAATGCCCACGGAAAGTTTGCTGCATATTGGTATTAGGCGTGCCATGGGTTGGCTGCCAAAATGCCCAAGCGCGGCGTAACAGTTTTTCGATAATCCAACTATCAATATTGCCACCACGGTTACGGCGAACGTCGATAATCAGACCGTCTTTATCATAATTGGTGTAAAACTCACGGGCGAAGCTCTCAATATCGCCGCCGCCCATGGCATATAAGTGCAGATAACCCATCTTGCCCTGGCTCGCCTTGGTCACGACCTCCGCATTATGGTTGACCCAATCTAAATAACGTAATTGGCCATCGACCAGAGTGCTCACAGGCATCACTACGGTTTTATGGCTTTGGCTACCACGTTTAAGCTCCAGTAACACTTGCTTATCCTGTTGATTACGCAATAAGCGGGTCACATCAGCCACATTCCCCACCGGCGTGCCATTGATGGCGAGTAGCACATCGCCCTCTTTGGCATCGACTTCAATACGGCTCAAAGGTGATGCTTGGCTCGGCAGTTCAGGATCATTTCGATAAATGTGGGCAATTTTCACCCCGTCGCTAGTTTGCTGTAATCGAGCGCCTAAACTCGCGCCCTTCGCCGCGTCAGGGTCCTTCGGCAAATCACCACCACGCACCTGCGAGTGCAACGAATCTAACTCGCCCATCATCTGCATAAAGATATCGTTTAGCTCATTACGATCCGTTAAACGTGCGAGTAATGGTTGGTACTTAGCCTTGGTTGCCTGCCAATCGAGACCGCGCATTTTTTTATCGAAGAAGGAATCTCTATGCATTAACCACGCATCTTCAAACATTTGTTGCCATTCTAAGCTTGGCGAAATCGCTAATTGCCATTGGTCAGTCTGTACCTTGGCATTGTCGGTATCGCCGAGTTTATCGCCCACATCAACAATCATCAGCGACTTTTCATCACTTTGTTTACGCAGCAACAACTTTTGACCATCAGCAGAGACACTGTAGTTAGCCACATCTTCAGCAAACACTTCGACTTTAGGGCGCTGCTCAGTGAACTTAACTGTCATGAGGTTAGGTTGGCTTTCGTCACCAATCGCTTGGTCGAGTACATACAAACGACCATCAATGGCGGATAGCTGGCTGTAATTACCCGAATCAACAGGTACTTGCCACAAACGCTCGCTAATTCCCGCCCAATCAATTTTTACAGGCGTTGGTTTATCTTTTGAGTCAGCGTTTTCTGCCGCCTTTGCCACTAATTCCGTTGGTTTACTGAAGGGGAACTTGGCATTCTTCACTAAGGCGATCGCAAAAATCTGGCTGCGTTTATCAAACACTGGCCCCATATTGCGGTCACCCCAAGGTGAACTTGGCGTTGCGGTAAACTGGCGATTGGAGAGGAAATATAACCACTGGCCATCACTACTAAAAGTCGGTGAATAGGATTCATACTTGTCACTGGTGAGTGCTTGGGCCTTATTCTCATCCACCGAATAGAGTACGATTTGTGGTCTTTGCTTGCCGATTTCAGCTTTGGTTAGCGCAATAAAACGACTATCACTAGACCAGCGAATATCAGCGTAGGGACCAAGTCCCTCGCCGTTGCTGATGATTTTTTGGTTTGTATTTTTCTTTAAATCCAATAGCCACACATTACCGTCGTTATCGTCATGGGCAAGATAACGACCATCGCTTGACTGACTCAGCGACATTCTAAAAGTATGACCATCTTTGGTAAGCTGTTTAGCACCACTGCTACCATCGGCAGGAAATTGCCAAATTTCCTGTTGGCCGCTCATATCGCTGATGGCGTAAACCGATTTACCGTCCTGACTCATAATGGCATTGCGTACCCGATAAGTGCCAGGAAGCGCGACTTGCACTAACCGCGAGCCATCAGTCCCAGCAATCGCCACATGACTGCGGGCGGTAATCACCACTTTATCGCCAGCAAGGGCAAGATTAGCGGAGGTCGCATAATCCATCGGATCTTTTACCCAATGTTCGCGACGTTGGGCAAAATCGGAGGTTAATTCAATATCTAATAATGAGTCTTTAGCGGAGGCGATATCAAAAACATGAATATCTGCGCCCTGCTGGAACACCACTTTACCTTGATCCATGCGGGCAGCGCGCATTTGCCAATCTTTATACTGAGTCAACTGTTTAGCATCACTGCCATCAAGCGCCATTGACCAGAGATTGTCGTTACCATCGCTATCGCTAATAAAATAGAGTCTGTCTTGCCATAGCATAGGTTGGCGGACCGAGCCTTGGTGCTGCTTGCTAAGTAATTGTGCCTCGTCTTTACCACCCAGTTTAAAGCGCCATAATTCGCCCTTAGCGCCGCCGCGATATACCTTTGCATTATCGCCCGTCACCTGCAGGCCGAAACGGGTAAAATAGACATACTGATTATTGGCATCGATCACCCCTTCCACCGCATCGGCTAAGGGCAGATCGGTTGTGGTTAAGCTCTCGGGATTGACAAGACGCAGCATCCAATTATTCGCGGGGCCAAAGCCAGTGTCGGTGGAATAAAGCACCTCTCCTTTACTGGTCCACCCTTGCACGCGCACTCGGCTGTTTTCGAAACTCACGCGTTTGGCCACACCACCAGCCACTGGTATCACATAAACCTCACTCGCGCCCTCATAATTGGCCACATAAGCCACCCATTTACCATCGGCAGACATTGCCGCGCCGAGCTCTTCAGCTGGCAAGGTAGTTAAGCGCGTCGCCGCCTTTTGGCCTAGGGTTTGCGTCCACAGGTCCCCTTCAGCGGTAAACACTAAGGTCTGGTCATGCAACGCTGGCGCGCGGTAATAACCTTGATTGCTAGTCGATTGTGCTGCAAATACCTGCGCTGCAGACAAAGTGCCAAGGGCGAGCATGCAGCAGGCAACGGAGTGACGAAGTTTCATGTGTAATCCCTATCCTATTGTTATTGTTAGCAATGGACTTTCAAGTGGGCAAAATTCACCAATAATGACCCAAAGTCTAACCCAACAAGCTAGCAGAAATTGATAGAGAGAGCAGTAACTTAAAATAAGAGATGTTTTAGCAAATGTGTCATAGACTTACCATTTTGCATACTCATTAGAATAGCGCTTATCTTGCTATATCAAACGTTAATAACCCAGCATACAAGCGATAAAATGGGCCATATTGATTGCTGATTTTCGATTGCTGTGCCAGCGAAATTTGCTGCCATTTATAGACAATTCGCGCAATTTCACCATTGATTGTTAACGCCTTAATTGCACGATTAAATTGCGCTAACAGTAGGGGAGACATACTCTGCTTACTTAGCATTAAGTGTATTGGATTATGGTCCAATATCGGTTTAAGTGCTGATAACCTGATCCCTTGGTGTTGACTTGCAATATAGGGCATCGCTATAGCATCCCCAATCATCAGATCCGCTCTGTCATAAGTGAGCATTTGCACTGATTTGTCGACATCAGGACTCAGTATCAATAAGTTTTCCAGTGCTAAACGTTCTCGAGTGTTCTCATAATCCGCACCATACCAACCACTGATTGGCACTAAGAGCCGCAACTTTTGAGTAAAAATATCCTGCCATCGTTCTAACTTAACATTGTCTTTGTTTTCATCTAATACGAATAAGCGCACTTTTTCATCACGGTAGGGATCTGAAAAAAATGAATATTCTTCACGCTCGACGGTTTTTGTAGCCCCCATCATTATATCTAGTGAGCCACTTTTCAGCATTTGATGTGAACGCTTCGCAGGGACATTGATAAAGTTAATCTCACATCCCAAAAACTCAGCAAACGCACGCAGTAATTCAACATCCAGTCCTTGAGCCTCCCCCTGCATATCTTGCCAGGCATAGGGAGGCCAATCGTTATAACCGACTTTAATGGGATTCGAACAAGCGGAAACATTCGCTTCGGATGGAACACTCCAAGCGGGGAAAATAAAAATATATAACAGCAAGATATGGCTAAACTGAAAAATGCACTTTGGCATTATCGTTGCCCCGTCGCGAGTTATTCTTCTATGATTTTACGGCTTAATACTCAGTTTTTACGGCTTAATGCTCTGTAAGTTACTACGGCTTATTTATGACTCGATCTAAGCTTAGTCCGCATCCCAACTTGATGCCATCAAGTTGCTCTGTACAGTCCATTGGTCGAACTAGCGTGAACAATAATAAAAACATCTATACAAAAGGAGTCAAACGACTCCCTTTGTATTTCATCTAGTTAGTATTTATCGTCGTTTACAAGATTAGGGCGTGTTGACGTTTTAGGGTTATTTTTGCAGCAATTTGGCTGATGTTTATGCAAGGCAAAGTCCGTGCTGTGTAGCATTCTACATAAACGGACGATAACGCTGCAGAAACGTCAGCCAAGTGCTGCCCGAAGGGTTCGTCTGGCAAGCACTTGCGCTTTGTCACTCGTCATTTGAGTAGAATAACTACACTTCATTCCTCGCTTCGTGAGCATGAGCTTGCCAGAACGAACAAAATTTAATCTCGAAACGTCAACACGCCCTAGTTTAATACCGCAAATAAATGGTTTTTTAGCTGGGCAAAATCAGCTGCTAATTCAGCCGATAATATTGTTTTGTGCTCTACCGCTTTTAATTCAGGCGGAAGGGGTAAGTTAAGGGCAAGCTCCCTGTCGACCACATCCTTAAACTTAGCGGGATGAGCCGTACCTAAAAATATCCCCACTTCACCAGGCACTAAGTTAAGGGTTAACGCTTTAGCCGCAATCGCTGCATGGGGCTCAGATACATAACCTTTAGCATAAAGATCTGCCAACGCCTCCGAGGTTTGCACCTCTGACAGGCGAATCCCCACTAAGTCTGCCAATGGCCAACCGAGTTTCTCGCAAATAGCTTCAACGCGCGGCCAGTTACTTGGCTCGCTCACATCCATCGCATTGGACATAGTGGCTTGAGTGGGATTAGGCTGCCAATCGCCACTCTCTAAATAGCGTGGCACAGTGTCATTCGCATTAGTAGCAGCAATAAAACGTTTAACGGGTAACCCCATGGCTTTAGCAAACAAACCCGCGGTGAGATTACCAAAATTACCACTGGGCACGGCAATAACAGGATCGGCCTCATGGCGCTGTTTCGATTGGGCGACCGCTTCGAAGTAATAACAAATCTGTGCCAGTAAGCGACTGATGTTGATAGAGTTAGCTGAGTTTAAATGCAAACCATCACGCACATCGCTATCTTCAAATGCCTGTTTGACTAAGTGCTGGCAGGCATCGAAATCTGACTCAACCGCGACTGTGTGGATGTTCTTGCCTAAAGTAGTGAACATTTTTTCCTGTAGCTCACTGATTTTGCCCTTAGGATAAAGCACCACAACATTGACTTTATCTAGACCATAAAAGGCATCGGCCACTGCCGCACCTGTATCCCCTGATGTCGCCGTTAAAATGGTTAAGCGCGAGTCTTGAGCAAAAACATTGATGCATTGCGCCATAAAGCGCGCGCCAAAATCCTTAAATGCTAAGGTCGGCCCATGGAAAAGCTCGAGGCACGAGCGCTGCTCATCGACCGCGACCAAGGGCAAATCGAAATTAAAGGCACGCTCGACCAGTTTATCTACCGCATCTTGCCCAAGCTCTGAGGCAAGCCAAGCACCAAGCACTTTTTTACTACGCTCGACAAAAGGCATCGCCAGCAGCGCCTCAATATCGTGCAACACAGGGATTTGAGTAGGAAAAAACAGCCCTCTGTCGTTACCAAGTCCTAATTGCACCGCTTCCTTAAAGCTTACTTTCTGCGAAGGGTGTTTTAAATTATATAGTTCCATGCTCATCGACCTTATCAGTGCCAAGCCTTTAGGCTTGGGCTTAATGCTTTTAAAAGTAAGAAAAATTAATCGACTCGGCGCGTACCTTGCTCATCGAGGCGGCACACATGGGCAAAGCCCCCCACTTCAGTCAGATAATGAGTCTCTAACCACGCCTTGGCCGCATTAGCAGTGGCGAGATCGTCGGTCACTGAAAACAGGGTTGGCCCACTGCCAGAAATACCTGTAGTTAACATGCCTAATTCGGCGAGCGCCGCTCTGGCATTGTCATAACCCGGTATCGCCGCCGCGCGGTAAGGCTCAGCCAATACATCCTTTAATACTTGAATCGCAAGCTTGGCGTTTTGCTGATAAGAGGCGTGTACAAAGGCACTCAAATAACGCCCAAAATCGATGGCCACAGACTTATCGTATTGTTCTGGCATGAGTTTACGCATCATGGCCGTAGAGAGTGAAATCCCAGGATACGCCACCACCCAATACCATTGTTTAAAACTGGGGATCGGCTCGCAGATAGCGCCGGGCACATTGAGCATCAGCTGCATGCCGCCCAGATAACAGGGCGCGACATTGTCGTAATGCACGCTACCGCTGATCTTGCCCTCAAATTCGCCCATGAGTTCGAGTAGTGCTTGCTTATCGTATGGACGCTCAAAATGCTCGTTAAGCGCGTAAAGCGCTGCAACCACTGAACTGGCGCTCGAGCCTAAGCCACTGCCGACGGGCAAGTTTTTTTCTAGGGTTAATGCCACGCCTTGGTTTTCTTTCCCAAGGGCTTTTAAGAAAAATACCGCGCATTGATGGACGATATTCTCCTCGGGATTGCTGGGTAACTTATGCGCCCAAGCTCCCACTTGAGTGAGGCTCACCCCCGCATCCGCCGCCGCAATCGTGACTCTATCGCCCAATAAACTGCCATCGATGGGCGCAAGTGCTGCGCCCAATAAATCAAAGCCCACACCCACATTACCCATAGAGGCGGGAGCGTAAACGGTCAAACTCATACACTCACCTCACGAGTCCAATTTAAGGTTCTTAATACATCGGCAAAGGCGCCGGCTGCTGTCACTTCTGTACCCGCACCGTATCCACGTAATACGAAAGGAATCGGCTGATAATAACGACTGTAGAATGCCAGGGCATTTTCACCGCCTTTTACGCTATAAAGTGGATCAGTGGCATCGACTTCGGTGATACGCACATAACACGCACCTTCTTCAATCTGGCCGACATAACGCAGCACTTTACCCTGCGCTTTCGCCTCCGCCACTCGCGCCACAATCGCCGCATCAGCCTCGGGTAAACGTGCCATAAAACTTTCCACATCGCCTGAATCCTCAAAACCTGCGGGTAAGACTGAGTCGACAACAATATCATTTAGTTCAAGTTTTAAACCCACTTCACGGGCCAAAATCAGTACCTTACGCGCCACATCCATGCCACTTAAATCATCGCGAGGATCAGGTTCAGTAAAGCATTTTTCCCGCGCCAGTTTAGTCGCCTCAGAAAGTGACATCCCCTCATCAAGTTTACCGAAGATAAAGGATAAGGAGCCTGACAAAATGCCATTAAACTTGTGCAATTTATCACCGGCGAATAACAGTTTTTTCAAGTTATCGATAACGGGTAATCCTGCGCCCACGTTGGTTTCGTAAAGGAACTGCCGACGTTGCTTTAATGCTGTTTGACGCAAAGCTTGGTAATAGGCGTAATCGCGAGTGTTAGCCTTTTTATTCGGCGTCACCACGTGCATGCCCGCGTTCATCACCTCTAAATACTGGTTCGATACTTGATCGCTTGAAGTACAATCCACCAGCACAGGGTTTAATAACTGTTGCTCTTTCACCCACGCCAATAGCGCAGGTATATCGCTTGGCTGCTGGCTATCGGCAAGCAGGTTTTGCCAATTGTTTAAATCGATACCTGCACTATCGAGTAACATCTTGCTTGAATTCACGATACCGCAGACACGGATGCTAATGTGCTGCTCTTTTAGCACACTCGCCTGTTGTTTGATCTGCTCCAGTAAGCCTGCGCCAACGTTACCGCACCCCACTAAAAACACATCTAGATACTGCTGCACATCGAAAAAGCCCTGATGACAGGCGGCAACCGCATGCTTGGTCTTTCGCTGTTCGATCACTGTTGAAATAGAACGTTCAGAAGAGCCTTGGGCAATCGCGATAATATTCACACTTGCCTGCGCTAATGCTTGGAAGAAGCGCGCCGCCACACCTTTATGGGTACGCATGCCATCACCGATCAAGGAAACGATTGCCAAGTCATGGCGCATTTCGATTGGCTCTAGTAAGTCACTTTTGATTTCTAACTCAAATTCCTGCTCTAGCGCCGATTTCACCTTGGCGGACTCACTGGTCGCCACACAAAAACTGATGCTGTATTCGCAAGAACTCTGGGTGATGAGTGACACAGAAACGCCACTACGGGAAATTGCAGCCAGTGTGCGGCTCGCCATGCCGACCATGCCTTTCATGCCAGGGCCTGATACATCAAACATGGTTTGATTATCGAGGTTTGAAATGGCTTTAACCTGCAAACCGCTCTGATCGGCCTGATTCGATACCAGAGTGCCGGGCGCATCGGGATTAAAGCTGTTTTTGATATAACAGGGGATGTGGAACTGGGCGATAGGCGCAATAGTTTTAGGATGCAGCACCTTAGCCCCAAAGTAAGACAGCTCCATCGCCTCCTGATAACTTAACTGCGATAGCAACTTAGCATCGGTAACAACCCGAGGATCGGTATTGTATACGCCGTCAACGTCGGTCCAAATCTCGCAGCTTGAAGCATCTAAACAAGCGGCCAGCACGGCAGCAGAGTAATCAGAACCGTTACGGCCTAAGGTCACAACCTTGCCGTCTTCATCGGCGGCGGTAAAGCCGGGCATCACCCAAACCCGCTTCTCATCGAGGGCAAGATTTTTGAATCGCGGTTTGCTGACGGCAATATCGACCACGGATTCTAGCGGACGACCACGGCCTAAAAATAATTCACGTGGGTCTAGCTGCGCCGAAGTAATGCCTTTTGCCAGCATGACTTGCTCCATCAACGCAGCAGACAAACGCTCACCCGCAACCACGATCTCGGCGCGCACCCCGTCAGGGCACTCCTGCAACAGCGTAATACCGCGTAATCTGTCCTGCCAACGTGCAAGCTGCGCGCTTAGTCCGGCGAACAGCACTTCGCTCTGGCTACGAGAGAGTCCAGAACTAACCGCATCCTGATAGAGCGAGGTAAACACCCGCTCAACGTGTTGAATGACTGGTGAATAATCTTCCCCTTTCACCGCCACATCGACCATTTCTAGCAGAGCGTTTGTAACTGTTGCAGGCGCAGAGAGCACTGTCGCCACCGGCTCAGCTTTCGCTGCCTTGGCAACAATATCCGCCGCCATTGAAAATCGCTGCCAATTTGCAAGCGAGGTACCACCAAATTTCATCACTTTCATCTTGATCTCCTGTACCGCGCCCGACTAAGAAACATAAGCTAAAAACAAAAAAGCCCGCTTCTTTGTGGGAAGCGGGCTCGTCGTTAAAATTCTTTAGGGTGTATCAGCCCGCCCCCACTCTGGTTGTAGTGGTGGTTGTAATAATGGTAATTACTACGAAACCAAGGCTATGCATACGTTTAGACTTATCTATGTCAATGTGATGTTAAACAGAATTGCCTTTTTCACCTAACCTTGTCAACCCCCAAACTGGATTATTTATGCACAAATCTTTCACTTGAGTAAATTAGTGATTCAAGATTAATAAATATCAAGTTTTCATAGGCTAAAAATACGTTTTCATCAATACAAAACTGTTTACGTAAACGTAATGCTAGACAATTACAATCAACTTAACCTATTAAAAAATAAATAATTTATAATGAAAATTTTCCATCTTTCGAAAATTAAAGCATTTCAGTCTGTTTCCGCACATAACAAAGGGCAACTCATAAAAAACCACAATTCATCTTTTGTATCGTCCTTAATCTCAGTAAATCGAACTCACAAAAAGCTGTGCGATATCTAACATAAGCAACTTCAAATTATCGCCAGCACCCTAAAAGCGCGTTATTATGCGCGCACATTCCGAACCGGAGGCGATATGAAGATCACCCAACACAGCGCGGTAACCATTCATTACCGTTTATCAGATCAAGAAGGCAGACTTTTAGAAGACTCTTTTGATGCCGAACCAATGTTGTATCTGCATGGTACAGAAAACCTAATCCCAGGATTAGAAGCCGCATTAGAAGGTAAAATTAAGGGCGAAAAACTGGACGTGACGATCAGTGCCGAAGAGGCCTATGGTCCGTACCATGATGGCCTTCGCCAGGCAGTACCATTAGAAGCATTCGGTGATATCGAAGACATCGTGCCAGGTATGCGCTTTATTGCAGAAACCGAAATGGGCCAGCGTCCAGTTCAAGTCATCGAAGTTAAAGATGATGTTGTGATTGTTGATGGCAACCATCCATTAGCAGGCCAAGCACTCAGCTTTAACATTGAAGTCATCGATGTACGTGAAGCGACAGCTGAAGAAATTGCCCATGGACATATTCATGCACACGGCGGATGTGGCAGTCATGGACACAGCCATGAACATGACCATGGCGGCGGATGCTGTGGTGGCTCAGGTCATGATGTTGGTGGCTGCTGCGGGGGTTCTGATGACCATGGGCATCACCACCATGACCATGATCACGAAGCTTGTGACACACCTAAAGCGGGATGTGATGGCAACGGTGGCTGCGGCTGCCGCGGCTAATGTAGGTTCACAAGCCTAATAGCCCTCCCAGAGGAGCTGATAAAAAAGCACTTCCTTAAATAAGGAGGTGCTTTTTTTATCGCCAAATGATTATAATCAGCAGATAAATAGGGAAGTTTAAAATCAAACAGCATTTTCAGCTAAAAAAACAATATTTTCAAATCGATATAAACATCACGCAACGGAGTGCATATGTTAGCAAAACCAGTATATGAAGTTTTACCCTTTGGCTATATGGTACTAGGCTGTTTAAGCTTTATGCTGTTAGAACCTGATTATGCGCTGATTGCTGCTCTTGTTGTGTTTGTTTTGGGCGCCAGAATTTACAATTTACGTTCTCAAAATCGCCGAACCGATCCTGTAAAACGCCGAAAATCTGGATATCTACCTAAGACAATTTACGATTTATTGCCTTTTATTTATCTCTTTTCTGCCTTAGCTATTTTTAAATTTTTCCCTAAAAATCTTTATCCTTTGTTGGCCATTATGTTACTCAGTTATAGTTTTTATATTCTCGTTAGACGCTCCATCCACCGCCGACATAAAATACCGACAACTCCCCAGTTTTAATCAAATATCTAGTCCAATGGAGACCCAATAATTAACTGATAAGCTGTTGGATTTTATCCCTATGGCTGGGTGCCATATTCTTTAAATAGTTAGAACAACGGGTAATAGTCGCAATACTCACCTGATACTCGGCAGCAATTTGTCTCTGGCTCATTTCTCCATTTAGCAATAGCTGGAAGACTTTTAGCCGACCGGCAATAGCGCTGCGCTCTTCCTCGGTCAGCAATAAATGAAACAATACCGACAGCTCTTCATAGTTCCCATGGCTCAAAATTTTTTCTAATACTAAGTCCCAATTGGCTCGCATAATCGCCCCATAAGTATTGTTTAAGCATTACAACGGCAGTTTAGCAGATTTACTCTACCGGCAAATAACTTGTTACGTTTATCCCTCTTATCTAGACAAAAACTGACAAATTTGCTTCTAGTACATTGAGTTAATTTGTGTACAATAGCAGAGCAATGTCACACTTCGACGCTAATTTGTGAGAATACGATGAAAAAATTACTCCTAACTCTCGTTGCCGGTACCTTATTGGCTTCAACTGCTCAAGCACACAATTTTGAAGATGTAAAAGATGCGATTCAATATCGCCAATCTGGATTCAGCTTAATTGCTTATAACTTTGGTGATATGGGCGCCATGATGAAAGGTAAAAAGCCTTTCGATGCTGAAACCTTTGCGATGCGCGCAAAAAATGTCGCTGCGCTTTCACACATCCCTTTCGAAGGCTTTATTGAAGGTTCAGATAAAGGCGATACCGAAGCCCTAGCCAAAGTATGGCAAGACAAGGCTGACTTTGACGCTAAGATGAAAACCTTCCAAGAAAATGCTGCAATTTTAGCGACTGTTGCTCAAAAAGGTGACCAAGCTGAAATCAAGCAAGCCTTTATGGATACAGGCAAGAGCTGTAAAGGCTGCCATGACGTTTACAAAAAAGATTAATGTTCTCGTAATCTCTTGTAAAAAGCCTGCAATATGCAGGCTTTTTACTCCTGAGCATTCGCTAAAGCACTTGCACTACAGGCCACATCAAATAAGTAAATACAACCCCTGCGATGATTAACAGCAGGATTAATGCCAGCCACAGTGATTTAAAAACCAACTGAGACTCTAACTTTGCGTACTCAAGCTTAGATACACGCTTGTAACCGCTAACCATCGCACCTACTAACTTGTCACCTTTAAGCGCGTGCACAATAACCGCCAACACATGCACGGCAGTTAAGGCTAAGATCAGGTTAAAATTCATCTTATGTAACCAAGTGAGAAACGAACCTGTATCAGCACTCACATAGCTGTATAGCGGACCTTCGGTAAACACATCATCGGTAGCAAACAGTCCAGTGATTAGCTGTAAGCTAATAATGGCAATCAACACAATTACCATATAACCGCCCATCGGATTATGTCCTAATACCACAGACACGCCCTTTGATCGAACTTCGTTTAAATACTCAAACACAACCCTAGGGCGGTGCACGAAGTGACTAAATCTGGCTGTATCACTGCCAATTAAGCCCCACAAAAGACGAAAGCCAATCAAGATCAACAGACTATAAGCAAAGATCTGATGCCATTGCATTTCGCCGACTTCGGCGCTCCACCACAATAAGGCCATTAGGGCCACCATGCCCCAGTGAAAAAAGCGTATGGGTAAATCCCAGACCTTAACTTTGATATGTTCGGTTTCCATAATACCTGCCACTCGACGAAACAATGAAATAAGTGAAGGTATTTTATCGGGATCTAATGAAAAACTTAAAGTAAAGATAGGTAAATGATAGGAAAGACTGCGGAGTTATCCCATCAAATATGGCCTGTTCTGATAGCCAATACAAGCCTTTTCGGCTAAGAATCACCGAGATTTGTCTAAGCGATCAAATATCCAACGAACAGTATCTAACTGGACAAAAAATGTGATTTAGATCTCGTTTTTAAAGGTGTAGATTGGTAATCTGAAACTGAAGAAAATAAATAGAAGGTTCGACATATGCTAAAGATTACGAGCAAGCAATTAGAAGTAACTGCCCCAATCCGTGAACGCATTGAAAGCCGTTTGGAGAAACTTTCTAGACATGATGTGCAGTTGATTAATCCCCATGTCATTATTACCGAGGAGAAACCTGGTTTCAAAATTGAAGCGTCGGTTGGCATCCCAAATGGAGAACTTTTTGCTCAAGCTAAACACGATAATCTTTATGCAGCTATCACTGCTATGGGTCAAAAATTAGAGAAGCAACTTAATCGTTTAACCCACAAACCTGAAGCACAACGTTTTACATCCATTGCTCATCCCGAAGAGGCTATTAATGTCGAGGATGATTACGAGGAGGAAGATGCAGCTTAAGTTACTCGATGTTAGTGCGAGACCACATCACTTCGAGAGCATAAAAGTAGATAAGGTTTAATAGGTCACATTTTTTAGCAAAAGTTTGATAGGCTATCCTAATGGCCAGTAAAAAGAGTGTGAAGCTTTAAATAACTACTACACTTTACTAAGTGACAGCAGAATCGAAGTGATGTGAATTTCAGCTTAATAGCATTTAATACCACCACAAGAAGGAGTACGCCGCCATACAAAACTCACACTCAAAAACAGTGACACAGGTAGTCACATAAAGCATTAAAGCAGCCACATAAATTCGGTAACGCCAAGCTGTAATGTTTATGCGTTTCCCATCTGATTATCAAATGAGATGCGAGGTTACTAAAAGTACAAACCGATGACCAAAAACTAACGACAAATGCACCAAGGGGTGTTAACTCACGAGTCGATCATTAAGGAGTAACCTACTACATCATATTGCCAGTTTAAGTCTTACACACTCTTCAAGCACAAATGTAACAACCAAGAGGAGGACGTTAGCAATAGAGCCACATAGGTACCATGAAAGGCCACTTTAGGTGAATTAGCTTCTTAACAGTCAAACAATATGAGGAGGTTAATAGCGTTATCGGTAATATGAGCAAGTGGGCATATTACAAATAGTGAGTAAAAAGAATTTAGATAACACGGAACAAGGCGAGCTGCTTAACAGCAAAATACCCAGTACCTTTTTAAGTACTAATATCGGCCAGATTTCTTTATCTATGTTCTAAAGTGTAATCGTAAGTGAAAATGTAAGCTAAAGTTGTAAGTTGAAAAGTGAGTTAACATGCTGAATAAACAAATCTAATGCAATATCTGTTTGTTTATTCACAAAGCGTCAATGAATCCTTTAATAACAATGCTCAATAACCTAGGAGGAATAGTTTGTTTGACCAGTCTTTCAACCAGCGCACCTTCGGGTGCGCTTTGCTTTTATACTCCATAGTCGTTCAACCATTTACTTAAGCACTTAGTATCAAGCTTGTTCTTAAGCTAATGCACATTTCGCACAGTAACTGTTTAAGTGAAACACCAGTCCCCCGTAGCTTAATCTACCGCTAAAAACCCCAGAGCTAAGCGTTAACCCAGCTCGAGTTTTAGTGTAGACTTACCCGTTCGTCCATAACTCAAAGCAAGGCATTGAAATCATGACTCAAGCGCTGTTTTATCTACTGCCGCCGATGGGCGTGAACACGGCCTTTAGTGACATGTATCAATTGGCTTGCCGCTTGGCCCAACAGGGATTTATAAACCAGCAGCAGGTCTATATTCACTGTCAGGACAAGAACATCGCCTTCGAAATCGACGAGTTACTATGGCAGTTTGAACCCAGTGCATTTGTCCCCCATAACCTCAAAGGTGAAGGCCCAACCACGGGTTCCCCCGTTGAAATCGGTTTTGATCGACTTGGACCTAACAAAAGTCGTCAACTTCTGATTAATCTTGCAGACCAAGTACCGCCATTTGCGGTAAACTTTGGTCAAATCTTCGATTTTGTAGCTAATGACGACCAACATAAGGCGATAGCACGTGAACGCTACCGCCAATATCGTGGCTTAGGGATTGAATTAACAACCCAAAATTTAGCAACACATCCACTTAATTTAGCTTGAGACAGATACGTTCCCATGGAAAAAACATACGATCCTCAGTCCATTGAGCAGACTCTTTACCAAAACTGGGAAGAGCAAGGTTACTTTAAGCCCCACGGCGATGCCTCACAGGGCAACTATTGCATCATGATCCCACCGCCCAATGTGACGGGCAGTCTGCACATGGGTCACGCTTTCCAAGATACCATCATGGATACCCTGATCCGCTACCAACGTATGAAGGGTAAAAACACCCTGTGGCAAGTCGGTACTGACCATGCGGGTATTGCGACTCAAATGCTGGTTGAGCGTAAGCTTGAAGCCGAAGAAGGCAAGAGCCGCCATGATCTTGGCCGCGATGCTTTTATGGAAAAAGTCTGGGAATGGAAAGCGCAATCGGGCGGCACCATCACTAAGCAGCTACGTCGTATGGGCGCATCAGTTGATTGGGATCGCGAACGTTTTACCATGGACGAAGGCTTGTCTAAAGCCGTTCAAGAAGTGTTTGTCCGTCTCTATGAAGATGATTTGATTTACCGTGGTAAACGCTTAGTAAACTGGGATCCCAAGCTGCATACCGCGATTTCTGATCTCGAAGTGGAAAACAAAGAAAAGCAAGGCCACATGTGGCATCTGCGTTATCCATTAGCCGATGGCGAACTGACTGCTGACGGTAAAGATTACCTCGAAGTCGCCACCACGCGTCCAGAAACTATGTTAGGCGATAGCGCGGTTGCAGTTCATCCAGACGATGAGCGTTATCAAGCACTGATCGGCAAATTTATTCTGCTGCCTATCGTTAATCGTCGCATCCCAATCGTTGCCGATGACTATGTGGACATGGCTTTTGGTACAGGTTGCGTGAAAATCACCCCTGCCCACGACTTTAATGACTATGAAGTTGGTAAGCGCCATAAGCTGCCCATGTTCAACGTGTTGACCTTAGATGCGGCTATTCGCGCATCAGCCGAAGTCGTCAATACCGATGGCACCATCAACACCACCTTAGATGGCAGCCTACCTGAGCGTTTCGCAGGTTTAGATCGTTTCAAAGCCCGTGATGCTATCGTGGCAGAGTTTGAAACCTTAGGCCTGCTCGAAAAAATCGCGCCACACGGCCTAAAAGTGCCCTACGGTGACCGCTCTGGCGTGGTAATCGAACCAATGCTGACCGACCAATGGTACGTCGCCGTTGCGCCTATGGCGAAAACCGCTATCGAAGCCGTTGAAAATGGCGACATTAAGTTTGTGCCACAGCAATACGAAAACATGTACTTCTCTTGGATGCGCGACATTCAAGATTGGTGTATCTCTCGCCAATTATGGTGGGGTCACCGCATCCCCGCTTGGTACGATACGAACGGTAAAGTTTATGTTGGCCGCACCGAAGCTGAAGTACGTACTAAACACAATATCGATGATGCTATCGCCCTGCGCCAAGATGAAGACGTACTGGATACCTGGTTCAGCTCTGCCCTGTGGACATTCTCGACCTTAGGCTGGCCTGACAATATTGAAGATTTAAAAACCTTCCACCCGACCGATGTGCTGGTCACGGGTTTTGACATCATCTTCTTCTGGGTTGCCCGTATGATCATGATGACCATGCACTTCATCAAAGATGAAGACGGTAAGCCACAGGTACCATTTAAAACCGTTTATGTGACTGGTCTTATCCGCGATGAAGCGGGTAACAAGATGTCAAAATCTAAGGGCAACGTACTTGACCCATTGGATATGATTGACGGTATCGATCTAGAAGCCCTAGTTGAAAAACGCACCGGCAACATGATGCAACCTCAACTAGCCGCCAAGATCGAAAAGAGCACCCGCAAAGAATTCGAAAATGGTATTGAAGCCCACGGTACCGATGCCCTGCGCTTTACCCTAGCGGCAATGGCCTCAACTGGCCGTGATATCAACTGGGACATGAAGCGTTTAGACGGTTACCGCAGCTTCTGTAACAAGCTTTGGAACGCATCACGTTACGTATTGATGAATACCGAAGGCCAAGATTGCGGCCCGAACTCTCCTGACTACCAAGGTGGTGAGATGGAATTGTCGCTGGCGGATCGCTGGATCATCGGTTTATTCAACCAAACCGTAAAAACCTATGACGACCACATGGCAAACTATCGCTTCGACCTCGCTGCTAACACACTGTACGAGTTCACTTGGAACCAGTTCTGCGATTGGTACTTAGAGTTAACTAAGCCAGTGCTGCAAAACGGCAATGAAGCGCAAATGCGTGGCACCCGCCATACACTGGTCAATGTGTTAGAAGCGATGCAACGTCTGATGCACCCAATGATGCCATACATCACTGAAACCATCTGGCAACGCGTTAAACCACTGACAGGCGCCCAAGGCGACACCATCATGCTGGCACCATTCCCAAGCTATGATGCTGCCAAAGTAGATGCGACCGCGATGGCCGATCTCGAATGGGTTAAGCAAGTCATTGTTGCGGTTCGTAATATCCGTGCAGAGCTCAATATAGCGCCTTCTAAGCCATTAAATGCCCTACTGCGTGGCGTGAGTGCCCAAGACAAAGCCCGTGTTGAAGCTAACCAAGCCTTCTTCACAACGCTTGCGCGCTTAGAAAGTATGACGATTCTTGGCGAAGGTGAAACGGCGCCTATGTCGACCACAGGTCTGATTGGCGAAATGGAATTATTAATTCCGATGGCAGGCCTGGTGGATGTGGCGGCCGAAATGGCTCGTATCGACAAGCAGCTTGAAAAGCTGACTCAAGAGATTGCCCGTATCGAAGGCAAATTATCCAATGAAGGCTTCGTGGCAAAAGCACCGCCAGCCGTAATTGATAAAGAGCGCGCTAAGATGGCCGATCTCAGCCGTGATATGGACAAACTAAAAGAGCAAAAAGCCGAGTTTGCTAAGCTAGAAGCCTAATCACGACATCTACGCTAAAAAGGGCTGTATTTTGCAGCCCTTTTTATTTCCCCTGTTCCATCCTAAATCGCGTTAACACTCTTCAAACCTCTCTCAGAACTCGCCCCTAAGACCCAAAGAAGCTCATCGATCCCTTGTTCCATGCTTATCTCCCCTTCTCTCTTTTACGGCAGATCTTGCTAGCCCAGATAGCACTTATTGCTATCTCTTTATCGCGCGTAAAATAGCAAGCCAGAGCGATAAACATCATCGCTTAAGGCGTTGGCATTTCAACAAGCATAACGTGGCGTAAAAGACGGGTTATCAAGGCGTAAAGCTCGAGAAGAGATAAGGATTGAAGCAATATAATCCAGAAAAATCCCATTAAAAAAGCCCTGCAATTACTTGCAGGGCTCATCTAATCTAACTAAGTAAATGGTGCGCGTGGAAGGATTCGAACCTCCGACCGCCTGGTTCGTAGCCAGGTACTCTATCCAGCTGAGCTACACGCGCTTAAATACTGGGTAAGTTGCTACCTTACCGACAGACTTTAGTCTAGAAGAAGCACTTAAGTCTCGCAAATTAAATCTATTCACTAGGAATAGAATGGCGGAGAAGGAGGGATTCGAACCCTCGATGGGAGATAAAGCCCATACTCCCTTAGCAGGGGAGCGCCTTCGGCCACTCGGCCACCTCTCCGCAAAATCTGCATTTGTAAGCTATTGCTTACTAAAATGGTGCGCGTGGAAGGATTCGAACCTCCGACCGCCTGGTTCGTAGCCAGGTACTCTATCCAGCTGAGCTACACGCGCATTTTTGCGTTTTGCTAACAAAGCAATTGCTCTGTCAGCTAATTGGTGCGCATGGAAGGAGTCGAACCTCCGACCGCCTGGTTCGTAGCCAGGTACTCTATCCAGCTGAGCTACATGCGCAGTTTTAACAGTTATCTCAACACATTCGCATTAAGATTGAATATGGTGCGCGTGGAAGGATTCGAACCTCCGACCGCCTGGTTCGTAGCCAGGTACTCTATCCAGCTGAGCTACACGCGCTTAAAACACTTACTTGAAGCACTAATTACAAAATTTCTTCTGAAATTCAAACCTGATGAGTTAAACATAACTGATGCAGAAATGGTGCGCATGGAAGGAGTCGAACCTCCGACCGCCTGGTTCGTAGCCAGGTACTCTATCCAGCTGAGCTACATGCGCGACTTGTATCTATCTTGCTTCAATAAAAAATGGTGCGCGTGGAAGGATTCGAACCTCCGACCGCCTGGTTCGTAGCCAGGTACTCTATCCAGCTGAGCTACACGCGCAGTTTTTTATTTGTAAGAAATGGCGGAGAAGGAGGGATTCGAACCCTCGATGGGAGATAAAGCCCATACTCCCTTAGCAGGGGAGCGCCTTCGGCCACTCGGCCACCTCTCCGTTTTCTTGGCGCACATATTACTGTTTGACGAAAATAAGTCAAACCCTTTTTCTGAAACCGATTCCATTTGAACTGTTTTTAATCACATTGCGGTTATATCAAGCCAATGTGTTGATTTACGCCAATCTTTCGGTTTCAAAAATAAAAAAGTCAGTTTAAAAACTGACTTTTTTATCTGACTAATACTCGCATAAGCTTCGTATTAAAAGTTACCGCCTTCTGAAGGCGTACCTGATTTTTCAGATTGAATGCGTTGATAGATTTCTTCACGGTGAACAGAAACCTCTT
The DNA here is from genome assembly GCF_023475945.1 of Shewanella sp. 8A. Taxonomy (NCBI): domain Bacteria; kingdom Pseudomonadati; phylum Pseudomonadota; class Gammaproteobacteria; order Alteromonadales; family Shewanellaceae; genus Shewanella; species Shewanella sp. 8A. The sequence continues at coordinate 20,971 of NZ_JAMDJP010000005.1, read as the reverse complement.
TCGGTGCATTCACACCGATACGCACTTGATTGCCTTTTACCCCTAGCACTGTAACTGTGACTTCATCACCAATCATCAGTGTTTCGCCAACACGACGAGTCAAAATCAGCATTCGATAGCTCCTTTATGTCTTAATTCAGCTTACACACGGCACTCATCCGGTAGATGGGCTTATTATAGGGTCAGCTGAGTACAAATTAATAGTATTCAATACTCAAACAGTTATTTAATTACACCTTATTTAGCTCGAATGCGTGATGCAACGCTCGAACTGCCTTGTGTAAGTCCCTTTCATCGATCACAGTTGACAATTTACTCTCCGATGTCGAAAGTAACTTAGCATGGATTGTTTCGTTACCCAATACATCTAACATCTTAGTCAATAATCCAACTTTTGCCTGTAAACCTTTGCCAACTAAGGACACTTTTGCACGTTGACGCTCAACATTCAATTGGCCTAGATCAAGACTTTCACTTAAAACTTCAAGCTCATGCAATAAAACATCCACTTTCGTCTCGGCCAACATAAAGCTGACAGACTCCGCTGGTGACATTTCATTCAATTTCAAAGGAGTAATAAACTCAACGTCTATCTCAAGTCGAGCCAAACAAGCTAATAAGGCTTGATAACGCTCACTGCTGGTAAATAACCCTTCAATGGTCAAGGTTGCTAAGGCCTTATTGATCGCAATTCCTTGTACGGATGCGGGCATCGCAAGCTCAGACTCATCACCAAATTGAATTAATGTGCCCTGACCAGCTTCAAAACTCGACAACACCCGCAGCGGTACTTTAAACCGTTGTGCATATTCGACCGAGTCAGGATGAAGCACCTTAGCACCGAGCTTAGCCATTTCGAGCATGACATCAAAACCAATCACATCGAGACGTCTAGCACTGCTGTCGATATTAGGGTCTGTCGTAAAAACGCCTGGTACATCGGTAAATATTTGACACTCATCGGCTCTTAGCGCCGCCGCTAGCGCCACAGCCGTCGTATCCGAGCCACCACGACCTAAAGTGGTGACATCGCCATTAGGATCGATCCCTTGAAATCCAGCCACAATAGGCACGATGCCTTGTTCCAGCAAGGAGGTTAAGTACTCCGTATCAACACTTTCAATACTCGCCCGACCAAATTGGCTATTTGTATGGATTTGCACTTGATCGCCAGTCAGGGATCTTGCCTTGATACCGCGTCGTTGCAACGCCATCGCCATTAACGCAATACTGATTTGCTCACCCGTAGAGACAAGCATATCGAGTTCCCGCGCACTTGCGCGGGGATCGATTTGCGCCGCAAGCGCAAATAGCCTATTTGTCTCACCTGCCATAGCAGAAAGAACCAATACTTGCAGCTCACCACTGTGAGCGGACTTTGCAATCTGCTCAGCAACCACTTCGATGCGTTCAATCGAACCCACCGAAGTGCCGCCAAACTTCTTCACAAAAAGCTTGCTACCACTAAGCTTTCGTTTTTCGAGCACAGCAACCTCTTAAGCTAAACGCTCAGTAATCCAAGGTAATACTTGAGATAGCGCCGCATCCAGATTTTCTGGTTGGCTACCACCCGCTTGAGCCATATCTGGGCGACCACCACCTTTACCGCCCACTTGTGCAGCAACCATAGCAACCAGCTCACCAGCTTTGACTTTACTAACTAAGTCATTGCTCACACCCGCGATAAGGTTTACTTTGCCTTCCTGAGCAACACCGAGCAGGATAACGGCAGATTTCAGCTTTTGCTTTAACTCATCTTGCAGGCCGCGCAGTGCCCCCGCCTCAACGCCTTCCAGCTTCTTAATCAGCACGTTAACGCCATTAACCACAACCGCATCACCCGCTAAATCCGCACTCGCTGCCGCAGCTAACTTATCTTTCAGTTGCTGCATATCTTTTTCAAGCTGCTTCATTTTATCCAGCTGGGCTTTAAGCTTGGTCACAACGGATTGAGTATCGCCTTTAAGTAGTGCTGCCGCTTCTTCAAGTTGTGCCTGTTGCTGTGCCACATAGGCCATCGCTGCCGCGCCGGTTACCGCTTCGATACGGCGAACGCCCGCAGCAATACCCCCTTCAGAGGTAATTTTGAACAGACCAATGTCACCGGTACGGCCAACGTGAGTACCACCACACAATTCGATAGAGAAATCGCCCATGGTGACAACACGCACCTGAGCATCGTACTTCTCACCAAAGAGTGCCATAGCACCTTTTTCTTTGGCTTCATCAATCGCCATTTCAGCGACTTTCAGCTCATGGTTGCGACGAATTTGGGTGTTAACTAACTCTTCAACCTGTTTCAGCTCAGCAGGTTTGACTGCTTCGAAATGAGAGAAGTCGAAACGTAAACGCTCAGGGTCAACTAACGAACCTTTTTGAGTAACGTGAGTACCCAACACTTGACGCAGCGCAGCATGTAATAAGTGAGTCACAGAGTGGTTTAACTGAGTGCGGTGACGTAGCTTTTTATCCACTTTAGCTTCAAGCACTTGGCCAACGCTTAAGCTACCAACCATTAAGGTCCCTTTGTGGCCTGAAGCTTGGCCAAACTTTTGCGTATCGCTAACTGCAAACTCAATACCTTGAGCCACTAATACGCCCTTGTCACCGACTTGGCCGCCCGATTCAGCATAAAAAGGCGTTACATCGAGCACCACTACGGCATCATCACCCGCATTGATCGCTGAAACAGACTCGCCGTTCAGGTAAAGCGCGGTGACTTTAGCATTGCCAGTAAGTTCTGAGTAACCACAGAATGCGGTTTCAGCATCGATCTTAAGTGCTGCGTTGTAATCGGCGCCGAAGTTACCCGCGGCTTGAGCGCGGCTACGTTGTTCAGCCATCGCCGCTTCGAAGCCCGCTTCGTCGACAATAATATTGCGCTCACGGCATACGTCAGCGGTTAAATCTACAGGGAAGCCGTAGGTATCATAAAGTTTGAAGACAGTTTCACCGTCTAAGGTGTCACCTTGTAACTCGTTTAACGCGCTATCCAAGATGCCTAAACCACGCTCAAGCGTACGGGCAAACTGTTCTTCTTCAGCTTTAAGGGCTTTTTCAACAATCACTTGAGTATCGGCTAGACCTTTAGCGGCATCGCTCATCACTTCGATTAGCGTCGGAACTAACTTGTAGAAGAAGGCTTCAGTTGCCCCTAACTTGTTACCATGACGCACGGCACGGCGAATAATACGGCGCAGTACATAACCACGACCTTCGTTCGATGGCATCACACCATCTGCAACTAAGAAGGCGCATGAACGAATATGGTCGGCAATCACGCGCAGTGACTTGTTAGATAAGTCTGTCACGCCGATGATTTCGGCTGCTTTGGCGATCAAGGCGCGGAAAATATCGATTTCGTAGTTTGAATGAACCCCCTGCATAATCGCAGCGATACGCTCAATACCCATACCAGTATCGACTGAAGGTTTTGGCAGCGGCAACATTTCACCAGTGGCTTGGCGATTGTATTGCATGAATACGATGTTCCAAATTTCGATGAAACGATCGCCATCTTCCTCTGGGCTACCAGGACGTCCACCCCAAATGTGGTCGCCGTGATCATAGAAAATTTCGGTACAAGGGCCACAAGGACCAGTATCGCCCATTTGCCAGAAGTTATCTGAAGCGTATGGCGCGCCCTTGTTATCGCCGATGCGAATGATGTTTTCAGCAGCAACACCAATCTTTTTATTCCAAATTTCAAAGGCTTCATCATCTGTTTGATAAACAGTTACACACAGACGCTCCTTTGGTAGCTTCAATACTTCAGTCAGGAAGGTCCAACCAAAACGAATCGCATCTTCTTTGAAGTAATCACCAAAGCTGAAATTACCCAGCATTTCGAAGAAAGTATGGTGACGCGCGGTGTAACCAACGTTATCTAAATCGTTGTGTTTACCACCCGCACGGACGCAGCGTTGGGCTGTGGTCGCACGTGTATAGCTACGTTTGTCCATGCCAAGAAACACGTCCTTGAACTGGTTCATACCGGCATTGGTGAATAAAAGCGTGGGATCATTGCCTGGTACAAGAGAACTACTGTCCACAACTTGGTGACCATTGCTGCGGAAAAATTCGAGGAAAGCACTTCTAAGCGCTGCTGTGGTTTGATACATGAAATCGTCCTGAATTGGGTAAGCATGACCAGCTACACCATAAGGTAGCCGTATTTCTATTTGCCCAGCATTATAAGCAGACTGAAGAAAGACGACCAGCCTTGAATAGCGATATCACGCTTCGGAGTCTAATATTTTCGATGAGTTTTCATCTAATACAGGGCTTATCACAACAACCCAAGGTGAAAGTGGTGAAAAAGGACTAATTCTGCGAGGGAGATGAACTGAGTTAAGAATGACAAGCACAAACTTACCAGGGCAAGTTTATATGATTACATTAGGGCGTGTTGACGTTTCATGGTTATTTTTGCAGCAATGTGGCTGGCTTTTATGCAAGGCAAAGTCCGTGCTGTGTAGTTATTCTACATAAACGGACGATAACGCGGCAGAAAAGCCAACCAAATGCTGCCCGAAGGGTTCGTCTGGCAAGCCCTTGCTCTTACTTTCTGTCATAAGAGCCGCTCGTCATTTGAGTAAACTACACATCATTCCTCGTTTCGCGAGCACGAACTTGCCAGAACGAATAAAATTTAATCTCGAAACGTCTACACGCCCTAGTCATCATTATCTTCCAAAGGATCATAATCTAAGGCATAGGTGACTTGTTCGTAATTAAAGCCTTGGCTCAGTAAAAACCGTACTCGTTTGGCTTTTTCTTTTGCAATTTGCTCGCGGGATAGTGAGCCTTTTACTTCAAACACTTTAGGGACCGTATACTTTTTGATGGCTTTCGCTTTTGCCAACTCAAACCAATCATGCTCATTTGCAGATAAGGCAGCTTCGATACAATCTTTAGTCAGCCCCTTTTGAGCAATAGCTTGACGAATGCGTATTGGTCCATGACCACGGGCAATGTGGCTTCGAACGAGAAGCTCGGCATAGCGCTTATCATTGATAAATCCTGACGCTTCACAATCATCAAGCACAGGATCGATATCAGCGACCTCAAAGCCTTTTTCGAGCAGTTTTGTGCGGATTTCTTGGCGGGAATAATCGCGGCGCGCTAACAGCGCGACCGCAATTTGACGGGCAGACTGGCTCAGAATACTTCGCCTGTTTCTAAATCAATATTCCCCTCGATATTATCATCATCGGATGCTGATGATGCCAGTGCACTTGGGTTACTCAATAATAACTCACGCAATGTCTTATCGATTTCAGCGGCAATGGCTGGGTTTTCAGTCAAATATTTACCCGCATTGGCACGGCCTTGACCAATTTTATCGCCCTTGTAGCTATACCAAGCACCAGCTTTCTCAATCAGTTTATGGGCTACCCCTAAATCGACTAACTCGCCAGTACGGTTGATACCTTGACCGTAAAGGATTTGAAACTCAGCCTGCTTAAATGGTGCAGCCACTTTGTTTTTAACCACTTTGACACGAGTCTCGTTACCAACCACTTCATCGCCTTCTTTGATAGCACCAGTACGGCGAATATCTAAACGAACAGAAGCATAGAATTTCAGAGCATTACCACCCGTTGTGGTTTCTGGGTTACCAAACATCACACCAATCTTCATACGAATTTGGTTGATGAAGATTAACAGTGTATTCGATTGCTTGAGGTTACCCGCTAACTTACGCATCGCTTGGCTCATCATACGCGCCGCTAAGCCCATGTGTGAGTCACCGATTTCGCCCTCAATCTCTGCCTTGGGGGTTAATGCCGCGACCGAGTCAACGATGATCACATCTACCGCGCCAGAACGGGTTAACGCATCACAGATCTCAAGGGCTTGTTCACCGGTATCGGGTTGTGAACACAATAAGTTATCAATATCTACACCTAACTTTTTCGCGTAGATAGGATCGAGAGCGTGCTCCGCATCGATAAAGGCACAGGTTTTACCTTCGCGCTGAGCAGCTGCAATCACTTCTAATGTCAGAGTTGTTTTACCTGATGATTCAGGGCCATAAATCTCAACAATACGGCCCATTGGTAGGCCGCCCGCACCGAGGGCAACGTCAAGGGAAAGAGAACCAGTAGAAATGGTCTCAACATCCATAGAGCGGTCTTCGCCCAGCTTCATGATGGAGCCTTTACCAAATTGCTTCTCAATTTGGCTCAATACCGCAGCAAGTGCTTTCTCTTTGTTTGGATCGACCTTCATTCCTGTTCCCTCATCTAGACAGCATCAGTACTGTCAAAAGTGATATTCAATTTAATAAAGCGGGTGATCAAAAAGCGAGGCTCTTTGTCGTAATCTGCTGACTAGTATACTGTACAATCATACAGTATCAATACCTGTGAATGAATTATTTTTATACCTGAAAATTTTCCCGTTTAGACAAGCTTTTACCCACCCATCCTGCAGATTTATCAAGATATCAGTGAATATCCACGCTTTGAGGATCAATTTTCTGTAAATTGTTGCTAAGATTGGCGCCAATTGATTTTAGACAGTAATAGTGCAAATCAACTGATTTTATCTCCCATTACTGTATGACTTTATTCCCTATTTCAGGGCCGGCATAGCGGACGATAACGATTTAATGAATCCTATAGATACCGATGATTTAGAAAAACATACCCCGATGATGCGTCAATATTTGACCATGAAAGCAGAGCATCACGACATGCTGCTGTTTTATCGTATGGGTGACTTCTATGAACTCTTCTATGATGACGCCAAACGAGCCTCTGAATTATTGGGCATTTCCCTTACGGCACGAGGCAAAAGTGGTGGCGACCCGATCCCGATGGCGGGTATCCCTTACCATGCAGTTGAAGGCTATCTCGCAAAATTGGTTCAAATTGGCCAATCGGTTGCGATTTGCGAACAGATTGGCGATCCTGCCACCTCAAAAGGTCCGGTTGAGCGCAAAGTCGTACGCATTGTCACCCCAGGAACCTTAACCGATGAAGCGCTATTGCAGGAGCGGCAAGACAATCTGTTGGCCGCGGTTTATCAAGGCAAAGTGGGCTTTGGCTATGCGACTCTAGATGTGTCTTCTGGCCGTTTCGTGATTGCCGAATTAGAGACGAAGGAGTCCCTCGAAGCCGAGTTGCAACGTACGAATCCGGTCGAAATTCTTTATAGCGAAGATTTTGGTGCACTGGAGTTATTGCATCATTTTAAAGGCAAACGTCGCCGCCCTGAGTGGGAATTTGATTACGATACCAGTATCAAACTGCTGTTGGCCCAGTTTGGCACTAAGGATTTACACGGTTTCGGCATAACCGATGCTCGCCTATCGCTGCAAGCGGCAGGCTGCTTGATGCAGTACGTAAAAGACACCCAGCGCACCGCCCTGCCCCATATCAATGCTATTACCCGTTTTAATCAAACCGATACGATTGTCTTGGATGCGGCAACGCGCCGCAACCTCGAGCTGACACAAAATTTGAGTGGTGGTCGGGATAACACCCTAGCAGCCGTGCTCGACAATACTGCCACAGCCATGGGCAGCCGTATGTTACAACGCTGGATCCATCAGCCGTTGAGGGACCATGCACAGATTTTTGCTCGCCAAACGGCGGTCAATGAGTTGCTCGCGACCGCGGCCCATGAGTCATTGCATGAGCAGCTTAAAGCCCTAGGTGATATCGAACGTATCATGGCAAGACTGGCGCTTCGTACCGCTCGTCCACGGGATTTTGCCCGCCTACGCCAAGCATTAAACCTATTGCCTCAATTACAGCAATCATTAGCACAGTTAAGTGCTCCCCATACGGTGAAACTAGGTCAACTCTTAGGCGAGTTTCCCGAAGAGCAACAACTGCTTGAGCGCGCTATTGTCGATAACCCGCCCATGCTTATCCGTGATGGCGGCGTAATCCGTGAAGGCTACAATGCCGAATTAGACGAATGGCGTGGCTTAAGTGAAGGTGCCAGCGATTATCTAGTACAACTCGAAGCGCGGGAAAAAGAACGCACTGGCATTGCTACGCTGAAGGTAGGCTACAACCGAGTCCATGGTTACTACATTGAAGTCAGCCGTCTGCAATCACAGCAAGTGCCATTAAATTACCAACGCCGTCAAACCCTTAAGAATATGGAGCGTTATATCACGCCCGAGCTTAAGGAATATGAAGAAAAAGTGCTGTCGAGCCAAGGTAAGGCGCTCGCTCTTGAAAAACAACTGTGGGACGAATTGTTTGATTTAATCCTCCCCAAATTGCATGAGCTACAAGCCTTTGCCAGAGCAGCCGCCGAACTCGATGTGCTCAGTAACTTTGCCGAACGTGCCGAAACCTTAGGCTATACCTGCCCAGAACTGAGCAGCGAAATCGGGGTAAAAATTGAAGCGGGTCGTCACCCTGTGGTTGAGCGTGTGAGTCAAACGCCTTTTATCGCCAACCCTGTCACTCTGCACAATCAACGCCGGATGTTGATTGTTACAGGTCCAAACATGGGCGGTAAATCGACCTACATGCGTCAAGTTGCACTGATCACCCTAATGGCACACATTGGCAGCTTTGTACCCGCAGATCGCGCCATTATTGGTCCTATCGATCGAATTTTTACCCGTATTGGTGCCTCAGACGATCTCGCCTCAGGCCGTTCAACCTTTATGGTGGAAATGACTGAAACGGCCAATATTCTCCATAATGCCACTGCGCAGAGTTTAGTCTTGATGGATGAAATTGGTCGCGGCACATCAACCTACGATGGCCTGTCATTAGCCTGGTCTGCGGCTGAGTATTTAGCACAGCAAGTCGGCGCGATGACGCTGTTTGCGACCCATTATTTCGAGTTAACACAGTTACCGGAACTCATGGCTGGGGTCTATAACGTGCACCTCGATGCGATTGAGCACGAAGACACCATCGCCTTTATGCACGCGGTGCAAGAAGGTGCGGCCAGTAAGAGTTACGGTTTACAAGTTGCGGCCCTTGCTGGTGTACCAGCTCGGGTGATTAAGGCGGCAAAACATAAACTACATCAGCTTGAGAGTCGCGACCATCAAGTAGAGGGCACAAAGGCACCGATTCAAACCTTGTTAGCCCTGCCGGAGCCAGTGGAGAATCCGGCCATAAGCAAGTTAAAAGCCATCAATCCAGATAACCTGACCCCAAAACAGGCACTGGATTTACTCTATGAGCTTAAACGCTTGAGTTAAATAGCTTTGTTCATCGTAACTTAATAATAAAAACGCCCACAAAGTGGGCGTTTTTTTATGGGTTGATTAAACAACCTTAAGCATTAGTTTCTAAATAAAGCCTCTACAGATAGCCCTTGCGCCCCCAGCAAATCGCGCATGCGTTTTAAGGCTTCCACTTGGATTTGGCGCACACGTTCACGAGTGAGACCAATTTCAGCGCCAACATCTTCAAGAGTTGATGGCTCGTAACCCAATAACCCAAAGCGTCGCGCTAACACTTCTCTTTGCTTGGTATTAAGTTCATTTAACCACTTCACTACTGAGTTAGAGATGTCTTCGTCTTGTACTTTAAAGTCTGGACCTACGTTATCGTCATCAGCAAGCACATCGAGTAACGCTTTGTCGTTATCGCCACCTAAGGGAATATCGACAGAAGTGATCTTCTCGTTGAGCTTCAGCATACGGCTGACGTCAACACTGGATACTTGCAATTTTTCGGCAATTTCCTCTGCCGTAGGTTCATGGTCAAGTTTTTGCGCTAATTCCCGAGCCGTACGTAAATATACGTTAAGCTCTTTTACTACATGGATAGGCAAGCGAATTGTGCGAGTTTGGTTCATGATTGCACGTTCGATGGTTTGTCTGATCCACCAAGTCGCATAGGTTGAGAAACGGAAACCTCTTTCTGGGTCGAATTTCTCGACAGCACGTATCAAACCAAGATTACCCTCTTCGATTAAATCCAGCAGCGCAAGACCACGATTATTGTAACGACGGGCAATTTTAACCACGAGTCGCAGGTTGCTTTCGATCATGCGGTTACGGGATTTTTCGCAGCCTTTTAAGGCTTTACGGGAAAAGTAAACTTCTTCTTCTGCACTAAGCAGTGGGGAAAACCCTATTTCACCTAAATAGAGTTGTGTGGCATCAAGATTTTTTTGCAGGTCATCTTGAACCTGTTGTTCGAGTCCTAATTCTTGAACTAAATCAGCGGCGATATCCTCTTTATCGAGATCAAACTCTGCGGCATCAACGGAAAAATCTACTAGTTCTTCTACGGCAGTGCTATTTATGCGGCTCATGATCGAATCTCCCAAACCTAATTTAACTGCTTGTATTACTGCAATTTATTATCCTCCATGCCAAAACAAGGCCCTAAACAATCATTGCTTAGGTAAGTAGTTGAGTGGGTTAACAGACTGACCATGGTAACGAATTTCAAAACGTAACATTACTTGATTAGTACCTGTACTACCCATTTTAGCAATCGTCTGTCCAGCGAGGACATGTTGCTTTTCATCGACTAAGATCTGATCCGCATGAGCATAAGCACTAAGGTAATCGTCACTATGTTTGATAATAACTAAATTACCATAACCCCTAAGCGCACTACCTGCGTATACCACCCGCCCATCTGCTGCAGCTTTGATGATATCTCCACGTTTTCCTGCGATCTTAATACCTTTATTTCCCTGCTCATTGGCAGAGTATGTTCCTATCAATTTACCTCTTACAGGCCATTGCCACTGGCTTACACTATCGGGTAGTGTCGATGTCGGAGCAATTATTGAAGGGTTAATATTTTGTTGGGAACTTGTTGCAGAATACGCAGGCTTTGCTTTCTGATCAAGTGTTTTTTTCTGTGTTTCACTAGATACAGAATTCTGAGAAAAATCATCATTAACTGATTGTTTTTTATTTTTATTATGCTGATAACCACCTTTACTTACCGAATTAATTCCACCTAAAGTCGTAGAAGGTTTACTATTTTGATTATGGTCATATGTTAAATACAAAACCTGACCAGGATAGATGGTATACGATTTATCTAATTGATTAATTTTAGCAATTTCAGCGTAATCTTTGCCTGCTGCCCAAGAAATAGAGTAAAGAGTGTCGCCTTTCTTAACTTTATATGAATTAGATTTAATATTGCCTTTGTTGTGCTTTGAATAATTGTGGGAAAGACTTTCGACAGGTGCGGGGCGACTCGCCTGAAAGCTACAGCCCGCAAGCAACAACAGTAAACTGAGGTTTAAAAGTAAACCCGCATTCAACAATAAAAACTCCTTTTTGGGGCTATCTTACTGTTTTAGTAATTTATAAATCGATAAACGCGCTATGCAAGCTCACCATTTACTAAAGGAACAAATTTGACTGTCTCTATCACTTCAGAACTAAAACTATCCAAGTGACGCGTAATCCGCATCAATTGCTGCGTTTCTTCACCCACAGGGATAATTAATACACCGCCTTCGGCTAACTGGGATAATAACGCTTCAGGAACCTTTGCGGCAGCTGCGGTGACCATAATGCCATTATAGGGACTACGATTCTGCCAGCCCTGCCAGCCATCGCCATACTTAAAGGAAACATTATGCAGATCGAGCCGCTTTAATCTTTGCCTTGCTTGGATCTGTAACGTCTTTATACGTTCCACAGTGCAAAGCTCTGGTACTAATTGGGCGAGAATCGCCGCTTGATAACCTGAGCCCGTTCCAACTTCAAGCACCTTATGTGGCTGATGCTGCAGCAGTAACTCAGTCATTCGCGCGACGATATAAGGCTGAGAAATGGTTTGCCCTTGACCAATAGGTAAGGCTGTATTCTCATAGGCTTTATGGGCTAACGCATTATCAAGAAACAATTCGCGTGGTGTATAGGATATTGCCTTAAGCACGGCTGGATTGCGGATCCCCGCATCCTGAAGCTTTTTCGCTAAATTCACCGCCGATGTTAAGGCAACTCGAGTCATATTTTATCTACCCAATTTTGCAATATCGATAATTGTTTATACGCGGTCAAGTCTACGGTTAACGGAGTGATCGACACATAACCATGAGCAATGGCATGGAAATCGGTACCTTCACTCGCATCTTGTTCAACACCCGGTGGGCCGAGCCAAAAAATTTCTCGTCCTGCGGGATCTTGCGTACGCACAATGCCTTCAGCTTTATGCCGCGCTCCAAGGCGCGTCACTCTTATGCCTTTAATCTCATCCAACGGTAAATCCGGCACATTGATATTGAGGATCTGATCACTGGCAATCGGGTGCGCTAATAGCCCCTGCACGATTCGCCGCGCGTAAACGGCGGCAGTGTGATAATGCTTAAAGGCTTTACCATTAAGCGAAATCGCTACTGCGGGGAAGCCTAAAAAACGCCCTTCCATTGCCGCCGCGACCGTGCCCGAATATAAAGTATCATCCCCCATATTCGCGCCAGCATTGATGCCCGATACCACCATATCAGGCTCACCATCACAGAGCTCCCGTATGGCTAAGTGGACGCAATCTGTTGGTGTACCGTACACCGAAATATAACCATTATCTAACCTATTAATTCTTAATGGATTAGTCAAGGTTAAAGAGTTACTTGCACCGGAACAATTACGATCAGGTGCGACCGTCATCACAGTGGCGATTTCGGCAAGCGCCTCCGTTAAGGCTTTTATTCCCGGCGCATTCACCCCATCATCATTGCTGACAAGGATGCGGATCATAAAGTGGACTCGCCATTGTCGATTAGATTGACCTCTGCAACATCGCTTTCAGTTGCAGTATTTGCCTCAGGAGCATTCGCATCCGGCGTAACTGTTGCTTGCCATTGCAGCTCTTTGACATCTTGATAATCAACCAGCTCTCTTAACAGCGATGTCGCAAAGCTACCCGCAGGTAAAATAAACTCGAGTACCAATCCATCCGCGGTTTGCTCGTATTTAAGTCCTTGAGGTTCCAGTAGCAATGGGCGGCGCTCCTGCTCAAGACCTGCGTGCTCAAGGCCGTAGCAATCGTCGCCCAGCTCAGCCATGGCTTGGGTTTCAACCTCAGCGGCTTCGCCCTGCGGCAGCATTTTTCCGCGGCCCCAGAGTGGCGCAGAAAGTTGAATATCTTTCTCAATCAAACGTTTTAATACCACTAAATCCCATTCAGGCGTAACGAAAAAGCTTTTACTGCCCGCTAGCATCACACAATCCCCCGCTAAGGGTTTAGTGCCATAATTCGCTAAACGATAGGAGACAACGGTATTGAATAGATTGGAGCGCACCGCAGACAGATACATGCTGCGCTTATTACGGTCTTTCACCTTTTTGCCCGCTAGCATTTGCCGTCCCATCACCAGGTTTTTACCATCGTGACCGAAACGCTGCTCACCAAAATAATTGGGCACACCGATTTGGCTGACTTTCTCGATGCGGCTGATAATGTCTTCCACGTTTGTGATATTGCGCAGGGTAAGGATAAAACGGTTGCCCAAGAGCGCGCCAATACGTAATTTTTTGCTGTGGCGACTACTGGATAATATGGTTAAACGTTCGCTGTTTAGCTCGCTCCACGCAGGGGTTTCTTTACCTGGGATACGAATGCCAAACCACTGTTCTGTGATGGCATTTTTATCTTTTTGTCCTGCATAGGTCACTTCTTTGGGATGAACCTTAGCGAACTTCGCCAGCATTTCAGCCACTTGTACCGTGTTCAATCCATCCTTACGAATGTGGACTAAATGATGCTCGCCCTCGCCCGACGGGCTAAAAGGCAAAATCTCTTTGACGATAAAGTCACTGTTAACGGTTCTTAAATCTGCGGTGCCCGTCGGTTTGCCGTACAGGTAATGTAGTTCGCTCATGGGTCTTTCTTATCTCTTAAAGTTGCAGGCTATTGGCGGCTGAGTAATACGACGGCTTCGACCGCGATGCCTTCTTTACGGCCAGTAAATCCGAGTTTTTCTGTGGTAGTAGCCTTGACGTTGATATCTGCAATATCAGCATTAAGATCGGCTGCCAGCACGTGGCGCATATCCTCGATATGCGGCGCCATCTTAGGCGCCTGGGCAATAATAGTGACATCCAGATTACCCAGCTCAAATCCCTTCGCCCGCGCTAAGGCATAACAATGGCGCAGCAAAACGCGACTATCGGCGCCCTTATAGGCGGCATCGGTATCAGGGAAATGTTTACCTATATCCCCAAGGGCCATCGCCCCTAAAATGGCATCAGAGATGGCATGCAGCACCACATCACCATCGGAATGAGCTACCAGCCCCGTTTCGTAGGGTACTTCGACCCCGCATAAAATTAACGGGCGCGGTTCACCAAATTTATGAACATCAAAACCATGGCCGATACGGATTTTCATGACTTATTTCCTAACGTATTTAATAAATTGCGCAATTCACTCAGCTTGCCTTCAAGCCTTAGCACGCAGTAAAAAAAGTTCTGCTAACTCCAAATCATAGGGATGGGTCACTTTAATGTTATCCGCCCGCCCAGCGACTAATCCAGGGGAAATCCCCGCCCACTCCATCGCTGAGGCCTCATCGGTCACAACGGCCCCTGCGGCAAGCGCGGCTTTTAAATGTAATCGCAACAAGGAGGTTGGAAATAACTGCGGCGTCAAGGCATGCCAGAGATTATCGCGGCAAACGGTCGAGCTGATTTCACCTAAGCTATTGGCGCGCTTCATGGTATCGCGGACTGGCATCGCCAAAATGGCACCTTGGGGAAAGTGCACCCGCGAAGCCAGCAATTTATCTATGTCTCCCGCCGTTAAGCAGGGTCTAGCCGCATCGTGTACTAAAGCCCAACCATTGTCGGGCGCCTTATCGAGTGCCGCCAGCACTGAGTCGGCGCGCTCAGAGCCGCCAATAACAGTCACCAGCTTGGGATGCTTGGCCTGGGGCAACGCGGCAAACTCGGTATCCTCAGGATGCAGCGCGACAATCACTTGGTTAATTTGCGGATGGGACAATAACTTGTCTAAGGTATGAGCCAGAATGCTTTGCCCCAACAAAGTTAAATATTGCTTGGGTTTGCCCGCACCCATACGACTGCCAATCCCCGCGGCTGGCACAATTGCAACCACATTAGGTGAAAAAGGATCCAGCTGAATAGCGACTTCTGTTTCAGTCTGTGGCACGGCTTCTAAGACGATATCCATTTGTGCTCCGTTACTGCGAGGGACTCGATACTGCACGGTCACCGCCCACCACGCGATAGAAGGTTTCGCCCTCTTTCACCATGCCAAGCTCGTTACGCGCCCGCTCTTCAATCGCTTCGGTACCACTCTTAAGATCGATAATTTCTTCTTTAAGCACTTGGTTACGCTCATTGAGTTTTGCATTACCATCTTGCTGAGCCGCAATCTGTTTTTGCAGAACAAAGTATTCGGGCAGACTGTTATCGCCCGACCACAGCCGATATTGCAGTAAACCGAGTAGCACTATGAGTGCAATGACAAAAAATTTCATGGAGGAATTAGCGTCAATGTCTTGGATTAAAAAAAGATACTGCAGATAGTACAACAAAAAAGGCCACCAAGTGGTGGCCTTTTTACATCGGTCGGCTAAATTACGCCTGACCTTTGATTTCCTTCAAACCGCGATAAGGTGCTTTTTCACCTAATTGCTCTTCGATACGTAGCAATTGGTTGTATTTAGCCACACGGTCAGAACGGCACAGTGAACCAGTCTTGATTTGGCCAGCCGCAGTACCTACCGCTAAATCAGCGATAGTAGCGTCTTCAGTTTCACCGCTACGGTGTGAAATAACCGCAGTGTAACCCGCCGCTTTTGCCATACGGATAGCCGCTAAGGTTTCAGTTAATGAACCGATTTGGTTGAACTTGATCAGGATTGAGTTAGCAATGCCATTCTCGATACCACGGGTTAAAATCTTAGTGTTGGTTACGAATAAATCGTCGCCCACTAATTGGATCTTGTCGCCCATGATCTTAGTTTGGTATGCCCAACCATCCCAATCTGACTCGTCCAGACCGTCTTCGATAGAGACAATTGGATATTGTTCAGTCAGTGATTTCAGGAAGTCAGAGAAACCGTTTGAATCGAATACTTTGCCTTCGCCTGACAGGTCATATTTACCGTCTTTGTAGAACTCAGAAGCCGCGCAGTCTAATGCCAGAGTCACGTCAGTACCCAGCTTGTAACCCGCTAACTCAACGGCTTCTTTGATTACCGCTAATGCATCGGCGTTAGAAGACAGGTTAGGTGCGAAACCACCTTCGTCACCTACAGAAGTGCTCAGGCCTTTACCGTGCAGTACTTTTTTCAGAGTGTGGAAAATCTCAGCGCCCATACGTAAAGCTTCGCGGAAGTTTTTCGCGCCAACAGGTTGCACCATGAACTCTTGGATATCAACGTTGTTATCAGCGTGCTCGCCACCGTTGAGGATGTTCATCATCGGTACTGGCATAGCGTATTGGCCAGGTGTGCCGTTTAATTCCGCAATGTGGGCGTATAAAGGCATGCCTTTAAATGCCGCAGCCGCTTTAGCCGCCGCTAAAGACACAGCGAGAATCGCGTTAGCGCCTAACTTGTCTTTGTTTTCAGTACCGTCTAAGTCGATCATGATTTGATCAAGTTCGGCTTGGGCAGTCGCATCTTTACCGATTAACGCAGCACGGATAGGACCGTTTACGTTAGCCACAGCAGTTAATACACCTTTACCTAAATAACGGCTCTTGTCGCCATCACGCAGTTCCAGCGCTTCGCGGCTACCGGTAGAAGCACCAGATGGCGCAGCCGCCATACCGATAAAACCACCTTCTAAATGCACTTCGGCTTCAACTGTTGGGTTACCACGAGAATCCATAATCTCGCGACCAATCACGTTAATAATCTTAGCCATATTACCCTCGATTTAAGTTTAAAAGAGAAAAGAAAAAACCAATACCAATGGGAATTAACAGATGTAGAGTACGACCAAAATCTTTAAATTCCGTTTACTATTTCCGTCTATACGCATGTCGTTTATACACATGGGTATGAGTTTTGACTCATGTTTACGCGGCCTGAGTGTAACAAAAGGCCGGGCCCACTGTCGCGGGTCCGGCCTTAAAATTTATTTCTTCAGATCACGTTTTTGATGTGCACTCGCGGCAGCAACGAAACCTTCGAACAATGGATGACCATCGCGTGGGGTCGAAGTAAATTCTGGGTGGAATTGACCCGCTACAAACCAAGGATGATCTTTGAGCTCAATCATCTCAACCAGTTTACGGTCAGAAGATAAACCACTAAATACCAGACCCGCTTGTTCTAAACGTTCTCTGTACTTGTTGTTCACTTCGTAACGATGACGGTGACGCTCAACACAAGTGTTACCTTTGTACGCTTGCGCCGCTTTTGAGCCTTCCAGCAGATGACATAACTGCGCACCTAAACGCATAGTGCCACCTAAGTCAGAGGCTTCATGGCGCTGTTCAACATTACCTTCTTCGTCAACCCATTCAGTGATTAAGCCAACCACTGGGAATGGCGTTGCTTTATTGAATTCGGTTGAGTGAGCATCGGCCATGCCTGCAACGTTACGGGCAAATTCAATCAGTGCCACTTGCATACCTAAACAGATACCGAAGTATGGCAGGTTGTTTTCACGGGCAAATTTAGCCGCCAGAATCTTACCTTCCACACCGCGCTCACCGAAGCCCCCTGGGACTAAGATACCGTCTAAACCTTGTAAGACTTCATCGCCTTTGGCTTCAACGGTTTGTGAGTCGATATACTTGATAGTCACAGATACGCGGTTTTTCAGGCCTGCGTGTTTTAACGCTTCGTTGACTGATTTATAGGCGTCTGGCAGTTCGATGTATTTACCCACCATACCAATCACGACTTCGCCGTTTGGATTGGCTTCTTGGTAAATGACGTTTTCCCACTCAGACAAGTCAGCTTCGCGGCATTCTAAGCCAAAACGCTTAACCACTAAGTCATCTAAACCCTGTGAGCGCAGCAGCGCTGGGATCTTGTAGATGCTGTCGACGTCTTTTAATGAAATAACCGCACGTTCTTCAACGTTACAGAATAATGAAATCTTCGCACGCTCGTTAGCAGGAATCGCACGGTCGCCACGGCAGATCAATACGTCTGGTGCAATACCGATAGAACGCAACTCTTTTACAGAGTGTTGAGTCGGTTTCGTTTTCACTTCGCCCGCAGCGCCTAAGAATGGCACTAAGGTTAAATGCATAAACAGGGTACGATCGCGGCCCAGTTCAACGCCTAATTGGCGAATAGACTCAAGGAATGGCAGTGATTCGATATCACCCACAGTACCGCCGATTTCAACGATAGCTACATCGTGACCTTCGCCACCAGCTAATACTTTTTCTTTGATCGCGTTAGTGATGTGCGGGATCACCTGAATTGTCGCGCCTAAATAGTCACCGCGACGTTCTTTACGTAATACTTCTTCGTAAATACGGCCTGTAGTGAAGTTGTTGCGACGATTCATCTTAGTGCGGATGAAACGCTCATAGTGGCCTAGGTCGAGGTCTGTTTCTGCGCCGTCCTCAGTCACAAACACTTCACCATGTTGCGTTGGGCTCATGGTACCTGGATCAACGTTAATGTATGGGTCCAGTTTCATGATGGTTACATTGAGACCACGGGCCTCTAAAATTGCGGCTAATGAAGCGGCTGCAATGCCTTTACCTAGTGATGAAACCACACCACCAGTAACGAAGATATACCTTGTAGTCATGCTGAACCTGAGAAAATGAGTTTGAAAATACGTGCTTGTAAGAAAGCACTAGGACGGGGCAGTAGTATACCAAAGGTGTTGCCATTCGACAAACACCAATCCGGATAATTTGCCCTTTATCTTGGCTCACCCTGTTTAACCTTATCCCAGTAGGCATCTAACTCTTCTAAGCTATGTTCTTCTAATGCTTTATTATTTTGTCTTGCAAATGCCTCTACACCTTTAAAACGGCGTTCAAATTTAACATTGGCTTGGCGCAGCGCTTGTTCTGGGTCCACCTTTAAATGGCGCGCCAAATTCACCACCGCAAAAAATAAGTCACCCATTTCGGCCTGCACTTTGGCTTGGTCGAGCGTTGGCTGGTTCACCTCCGCCAGCACTTCATCAATTTCCTCATGGATTTTTGCCACAACTGGCTCAAGCTCAGGCCAATCGAACCCAACGCGCGCGACCCGCTGTTGAATTTTGATAGAACGGGATAACGCTGGCTGTGCGCGCGGAATATCATCAAGCACAGAAACCTCGCTTCGAGAAGTCACCCCAGCCGCCAATGCCTTTTGTTCACGCTCGCTGGCTTTGATTGCTTCCCAATTGGCCTTCATCTGCTGACTACTGGCATCGGCCTCAAACGCGGCTTCACCAAATACATGGGGATGACGGCGGGTCAGCTTATCAGTGATTTTATTGACGACTGTGCTGAAATCAAACCTGCCCAGCTCTTTGCCAAGCTGGCAATAAAACACCACTTGGAATAATAAATCCCCCAGCTCATCGGGCAATTCGTCTAAGGCTAAACGTTCAATCGTATCGGCCACCTCATAGGCCTCTTCGAGGGTAAAAGGCACTATGGTTTGAAATGTCTGCGCCTTATCCCAAGGACAACCCGTTTGTGGATCGCGCAGCTTCTCCATAATCTTCAGTAGCGGCGCAACATCGGTTGCTGAAACTGCTGCTGCGGGAAGCTTGTTTGGTGATGGCACTTTTGAAGAGGGTTCTTTGGTTGATAGCTCTGCTGCTGAAAGCTCTGTAGTAGAAGGCGTGGTATGGGAAGTCATGCAGATATCCTTTCAAGAAAGAGAGTCGACACAGGTGCAGGATGCGTAAACAGGAATACACTCAAGCTGAGTCGCAACTAAGGCCGTAATAAGGGCAATAAAGCGCTAATGATAAAGTAGCCAAGCTAAAAGTGCTATTTTGAGTCTGATATTAGGCTTTAACGAAGAGGATATGCCCCATTCCTTGTTTCGGCTCGTTAGATCAACCGAAAGTTCCTACACCTGTAGCCATACAAACTCTCATCTAGTTACCTATGTTTTGCCCTACCATAAATCGACTAACAATGTATGAGTATACAGTCGTATTTAAATTTAGGTGTTTTGGTATGATTTTTAGACAAAATCAGTGCGCACTAATTCCATCCGCAATAAATAAAACTCTATAAAATCAGGTGAATATAGTAACTGAATTTTAGTTAATAGGTTTGGAAAACGCGCATGCGCGTTTTTCCAGATAGTATATTAGGCAAAAAGCTGATAAGTTCTTTGTATACAGATAGTTAACTGTGCGCGTTTTCACTGGTCTAACATGATAAACGCGCATGCGCACGAATAAAATGTTAAAAAGAAATGGAGTCACCACATGAAGTGGGCTTTTATAGATTACGAGAACGTGAGTAATCTGGACAAAATAGATTTGGCCGCATATGAAAAAATCATCATATTTCTCGGCGCAAAGCAACCAAAGTTAGACTTTGGTGAAAAGAAATACGACAAGCTACTGAATTTGGTCATCATTCAAATGAAGGCTGTGCAGGCAAATAACCTTGACTTCCATTTGTCCTATTACTTGGGCAAGTATGACTCTATTGCGGAAAAGCAAATTGCCTTTGAAGTTATAAGCAATGACAATGGTTATTCACCTTTAATATCCCACGTAAAAGCAAATGGGCGAGCATGCAAACAAATTAAAGTTGAATCGCCGTCTCAGTCTGGAAATAAGCTGGTTTCAAGCCTAACTTCAAAGCCGAAAGAAAAAAGGCCCCAGAAAGTTGTTAGCCTGAAAAATCATATTGCTTCCCATCTTGGTTTAAAAGGCAATGAAATTGCCATTCAAAATCAGGTGAATTATTTAGTAAATTCTAAGGTAATTTCTGTAAGTAACGGCACGAGCGTAGAGTATCTCGTGTAAAACATTTTTTAATCGGGTAGCCGGAGGTATTTAGCCTCCAGCCCCCACACCACCCTGCATGCGGCTCCGCACAGGGCGGTTCATTTAGAACGCCTAACCTGTTTTCTGGTTCGGATAGTG